>DAOLFC010000087.1:0-9234 GCA_035326505.1 Arachnia sp. | reverse complement strand
GAGGACGGCGCCGACCTCGGCGACATCGTCCTCCTGGAACCGGATCTCGAGCAGGACACCGGCGACCGGGCTGGGGATCTCGGTATCTACCTTGTCGGTGGAAACCTCCAGAAGTGGCTCGTCGAGCTCAACGGTGTCGCCGACCTCCTTCAACCAACGAGAGATGGTGCCTTCGGTGACGGATTCGCCGAGTGCCGGCAGAACGACTTCGGTTGACATGGTGAAACTGGCTCCTTCGTTTGACCTGTTGCGGACAGCCTATAACCCGATCAGGTGTGAGTGTGCAGGCCGCGCCCACCCAAACTCATCGCGGCTTCCCCGAGCGCCTCGCCGAGCGTCGGGTGAGGGTGGACGATCTCGGCGAGGTCTTCCACCGTGGCCTGCCAGCCCACCAGCAGCGCCCCTTCGGCGATGAGTTCGGAGATGTGCTCGCCGACGGCATGCACGCCGACGATCTCGCCGGTGGGGCGGCGGAGGATGGTGACCATCCCGGTTTCGCGTTCGCCGGGGGCGCGGGCGATCAGCGCCTTGCCGTTGCCGGCGAGGGGGAAGGTGGCGGACTCGACAGGCCCCGTCGCCTCGGCCTGCGCGGTGGTGAGTCCCACCGAGGCGACCTGCGGGCTGGAGTACACGATCCGGGCGATGTGGTGATCCTTCGGCAGCACGGGCCGCCCGGGCCATGCGCCTGCCGCCGCGGCGATGTGCTCCGCGAGGAACATGCCGTGGGCGTAGCCCCGGTGGGCGAGCTGTGGCCCGGCGACGACGTCGCCCGCCGCGAAGATCCCCGGCACGGAGGTGCGCAGGTTCTCGTCGACGACCACCCAGCCGCCCTCGGCGTCGATCCCGGCCTCCGCGAGACCGAGGTCGTCCAGCGCCGGCTTGCGTCCCACCGCCACCAGGAGCAGGTCGGCCGTGATGGTCTCGCCACCCGCCTCGACGCGCACCTGGTCGCCGTCCACGGTGGCGGACGTCATCGCGGTGCCGAGCCGCAGATCGACGCCCCGCCGGGCGAGTTCCTTGGCGACGACGGCCGACGACGGGGGCTCCTCCGCGGGCAGCAGCCGGTCCTCGGCCTCGATGAGGGTCACCGCGACCCCGAGGTCCACCCAGGCCGACGCGAACTCGACGCCGATCACCCCGCCGCCCAGCACCACCGCCCGCTCCGGCAGCGCGTCGAGCCGCAGCGCGTGCTCGGAGGTGACGATCCGCTCGCCGTCGACGTTCAGCCCCAGTGTCTGCGGGGCGGCGCCGGTGGCCAGCACGACCGCCTTGGCGCGCAGCACCTTGGCTCCCAGCTCGATGCCCGGCCCCCGCTCGTCGGCGACGATGCGGCCGCGTTCGGCGATGGTGTGTACGCCGCGCGCCTTCAGCAGCCCCTCCAGGCCGCGATGCAGCGATCGCACCAGGCCGTCCGCGTAGCGCCCCAGTTGCACGGCATCGACGTCGCCCACCGTCGCGCCGATCCCGAATCCGGGCGCGGCGGCCACGGTGCGGCGCACCTCCGCGGCCTGAAGCCACGCCTTGGTGGGGATGCATCCCCGGTGCAGGCAGGTGCCGCCCACCGCGGACTGGTCCACCAGCGCCACGGACAGGCCGAGCTGCGCGGCCCGCAGGGCACAGGCGTAGCCGGCGGAACCGGCGCCGAGGATCGCCACGTCGTAGGTCTCACTCATAGGCGGCAGTCTTTCACGAACCGGTGTCTCTCCGGCTCAGTTGGCCAGCTGCGACGCGAGTGCCACCAGGGTGCGCACCGCCACGCCGGTGCCGCCCTTGGGTGTGTATCCGTGGGGCTCGCCCTCGTTGTTCGCGGGCCCGGCGATGTCGAGATGCGCCCACGCCACGTCGTCCTTGACGAAGCGGTGCAGGAACGCGCCGGCGATCAGGGCGCCGCCCCAACGGGTCGTGCCGCCCGAGCGCATGTCGGCGACGGGCGAGGTCAGCTGGCTGCGGATCTCCTCGGTGAGGGGCAGCTGCCAGAGCTCCTCGCCGGCCGTCTCCGCCGCGTCGAGCAGGCGGTCGGCGGTGGCGTCGTCGCTGGTCATCAAGCCCGACACCCGGGTGCCGAGGGCGACCATGCAGGCCCCGGTCAGCGTCGCCACGTCGACGATCAGGTCGGGACCGTCGAGCCCGGCGCGCCCGATGGCGTCGGCCATGACCAGGCGGCCCTCCGCGTCGGTGTTGAAGTTCTCGACGGTCTGGCCGTCGAACATGGTCATGACGTCGCTGGAACGGAAGGCCGAGCCGGAGGGCATGTTCTCGGCGAGTGCCGCGTAGGTGGTGACAGTGACCTTGAGTCCTAGCCCGGCGATCGCCCGGGTGGCGGCGATCACGGCCGCGGCGCCGCACATGTCGAACTTCATCCCGGCCATCTGTCCGGCGGGCTTGATGTCGAGGCCGCCGGAGTCGTAGGTGATGCCCTTGCCGACCAGGACGAGATGGAAGGAGGCGCCCCGCGGCGCATAGCTGAGCCGGACCAGCCGCGGCTTTCGGGCCGAGCCCCCTCCGACGGCCATGATGCCGCCGTAGCCGCCCTTCTCCAGGGCTTTGTCGTCGAGGATCTCGACGGCGATCTTGTCCCCCTTGACGTGGGCGCGGGCCTGCTCGGCGAAGCTCTCCGGATAGAGCAGGTTGGGCGGGGTGTTGCCCCAGTCGCGCGCCTGGCACACCGCGGCGGCGGTCACCTGGGCGGTCTTCGCCGCGGTGCGCAGCGGAGCGGTCTCCTTGGCCACGACCAGCGCGACGGTGCCCACGGCCGCGGGCGGCGGCGTCGCGGCGAGGGTCGGTACTGCGTAGGCGCCCAGAAGGGCGCCCTCCCCGGCGGCCTGGACCAGCTCGGGGTCGGCGAGTTCCAGCGACACGGCGACGCTGAGGGTCTTGCCCTCCGCCTTCCCGGCGATCCAGCGCAGCGCGGCGCCCGTCGCGCGGCGCAGCCCGGCCGGGGTGACGTCCGCGTCGCCCACCCCGACGATCACCGCCCTGATCGCGCCGGCCGCAGGGAGCGCGCACACCGATTCCTTCTCGGCCTTGGCGCCCATCGCGGAGGCCAGCTCCGCCAGCGGCCTCGAGTAGTGCCGCCGGTAGACGTCGTCCAGGTCCTGCGATGCCCCGATGAGGGCCGGGGTGTCGTTGACGGTGGCCATGCCCAGGACGACGACGTCGACATCGCGCGGCAGGCCCTTGCTGAGAGTCAGGGAAGCAGTCACCCGCTCAGCCTACAGGCGACCGGCCGGGCGCCGCCGTGCGGTAGTTTGGGCGCGTGCTGAAGAGGATTGGCCTTTGGGGCTTCGTCGCCGTCGCGCTCGCCATCATGGCGTGGGGAGTCGTGTCCTGGGCCTCGCCCGGTGCCACCTGCCGCGGGGTGCAGATGGGGCCTGGCGACGTGTGCGGTTACATGAGTCGCACCAGCACGGTCACCGACCGGGAGCAGACCTACGAGGAGCGGATCGCCTCCGCCCGCGCGTCCGCCCCGGTGATCGTGGCCACCGGCGCGGCCGCTCTGGTCTTCGGCGCGGTGCTGATCCGCAAGGAGCGCGCCGCGAGGCAGTGAGAGAGCGGGGCTCAGGCGTCGAGGGACATCGGCCCGTAGACCAGCCGCTGCTCCTCGAAGAGGCTCACCTCGGCCACCCCGGCGTTCAGCAGGTCCGTATAGAAGAGACCGAGCCACTCCTCGGCAGCCTCCTGCGAGTCGAACCGGTGCAGCAGCCCTGAGCTCTCCAACTCGTCGGCGGAGAAGGTCCCGGAGTCGGGCTCCCAGCGATAGCTCATCAGAACGCGTCCCCTCGCTTGATCCGCGGCGACGGCTGCCGGAAGCGGCGGATCATGATCGCCCGGTTGAACATGTACATGCCCAGGGTCTTGGTGGGCGTCCCGGGGAGGCGCTCCTCCAGAAGGCGCTTGTAGCCGCGCCACATGATCCACACGTTGATGAAGGCCGCGCCCACCAGCACCCACAGCCCGCCGGCGACGGCCTCCGCGACGGCCTGGGAGGCGCCCAGCATCATGACGGCCATCGAGCCGGCCATGATCAGGATCATCGCGGGCAGGATGAACTCGGAGATGGTCCACCGCGCGTCGACGTAGTCGCGCAGCAGGGCGCGGGCGGGGCTGCGTTCGACGCGCTCCATCGCCTCCGTGCGCGCCTGGTAGCGGGCGTCGCGCTCGGCCTTCTTGCGCTCCTTCGGGGAGAGGGTGGGGTGCAGCCGTTCCATGCGGGCGGCCTCGGCCTGCCGGCGCGTGGGGGTCGCGCCCTCCTTCTTGCGCGTGCGGGTGACCACGATCTGCTCGCCCGTGGCGGTCGTGGTCGCTTCCGGGGCCGTCGAGGCCGGGGCCTGGGGGGTGAGCTCAGCGGCCTTGCCGTCGGATTGCTTCGAGCTGCGCTCGTAGGGGCGGAACAGTCCCACGGTCATCCAGTCCTTCGTCGATGGGGTGTGCCCACCATCGTAATGCAACCCTGAAAGATCCCTGAGGGCGTGGTCTCGGGTTGGGAGAGGGCGGTACGGTTGGCGATGCAGAACCATGTCGTGGAAGGACAAGCCTGTGGCTGGCATTTTTGAACGCATCGCCCTCGTATTCAGGTCGAAGACCAACAAGGCTCTCGACAAGATCGAGGACCCGCGCGAGACTCTCGACTATTCCTACGAACGCCAGCTGCAACTGCTGCAGAACGTCCGTCGCGGGGTCGCCGACGTCGCCACCAGCCGCAAGCGCATCGAGCTCCAGGCCAACAAGCTCAACTCCGAGGTGGAGCGGCTCACCCTGGCCGCGCAGCGCGCCCTGGAGGCGGGCCGGGAGGATCTCGCCCGTGAGGCGCTCACCCGCAAGTCCGGTCTCCAGACGCAGCTGGCCGATCTCCAGGCTCAGCACGCCCAGCTCCAGGCCGAGGAGGAGAAGCTGGTGCGCGCCAGCGCCCGGCTCCAGGCCAAGGTGGACGCCTTCCGCACCCGCAAGGAGACCATCAAGGCCACCTACTCGGCGGCCGAGGCGCAGACCCGGATCAACGAGGCCTTCACCGGCATGTCGGAGGAGATGAGCGACATCGGCCTGGCCATCCAGCGCGCCGAGGACAAGACGCTGCAGTTGCAGGCCCGTGCCTCCGCGGTCGACGAGCTGATCGCCAGCGGTGCCCTGGATGACGCGTCGGGCAGCTACGGCGACGACATCACCCGCGAGCTCGACGCGCTCGCGGCCGACTCCAGCATCGAGAGCGAACTGGCCGCCATGAAGGCCCAGCTCACCGGCGGCCCGGCGGCCCGGCCGGAGATCGCGGCGCAGTCCGAGGGGCAGACCGCATGATCGTGCGCATCATGGGATACGGCCAGTGGGTGATCGAGCCCGACGACCTCGCCAAGCTGAACGAGCTGGACGAGCAACTGGAGGGAGCGGCCGACCGCGGCGACCAGGCCGGGCTGGGGGCCGCGCTGCGCGGCCTGTTCGACGCCATCCAGGAGCTGGGCACGCCGGTGCCCGACGACGTCATCGTCGAGTCCGACCTCGTCCTGCCCGATCTCGACGCCACCGTCGAGGAGGTGAGGCTCATCCTGGAGTCCACCTCCGAGCACTTCGGGATCATTCCCGACCTGCATCCTCGCCTGTCTTGAGGGTCGTCGTCACCTGCGACGCGATCGCCGGGCTCGACGCCCGTCGCGCCTCGGAGACCATCGCCCGCGCGTTCGGCGACGCCGGAGCGCAGGTCGCCGTCGCCGTGCTGGGCGAGGGCGGGGCGTCCCTGGCCGAGGCGGTGGCTCCCTTTCCCGGCGTCGCGCTGATCCGTCCCGAGTCGGGTGCCGACCTGGGGAAGCGCCTCGCGAGGCTCGCCCGGGAGGGCGGGCACAGCGAACGCCTCGTGATCGATCTGACGGCGACCGACATCGCGGATCTCGGAGCCTCCTTCCTCGACGCCTTCGCCGGTTCGCCCGCCGAAGCCCTGGTCGTCGCGCGCGCCGGCCTGGCTCGCGCCGGACTCGTCGCGGTCGTCGCCGCCGATCAGGTCGAGCGACCCCTCACGGGGCTGTCGGGCCTCGCCTCCACCGCCGGCCGCGACGCGGGGCTGGATCTGAGCCAGGTGCTGGCCGCCGACGCGCGGGCCGGGGAGTGGCTGACGGCCTTGGGCCTGACCGATCGTCCGGGCGCCGGGGCCGCCGGCGGGCTGGGCGTGCTGCTCCAGCACCTCGGTGCGGAGGTCACCGACGGTCTGACCTTCACCGCGGAGCTGCTGCGCCTCGCGGAGACCATGCGGCGCGCGGATCTCGTGGTCACCGGCGCGCACTGCCTGGACTTCCACGCCGTCGGCGGCCCCTTGGTCAAGCGCGTCGCCGCGATGGGGGAGGAGGCCCTGCGCCCCGTCGTCGCGGTGGCCGGGCGCAACTTCGTCTCCGCGCGCGAGCTGCGCCTCGTCGGCATCGAGTCGGCGGCGGCGCTCGTGCCCGCGGGTTCGCCGGAGGAGCCCACCGTGCAGGATCTGGAGCGTGTCGCCCGCCAGCTCGCCGCCACCTGGACGTGGTGAGTTGAGCCGGGGGCGTAACCGCCTGTCCGGGCCGCCTTCCGGGGTGGGTATTTCGGGAACGCGGCGTACAATGGGCGCGCACCGTCACTAACACAGAACTTTTGGGAGTAAAGAGTGACTGATATCCAGTTGGGCATCGCGGGCGTCAGCCTCACCGATGTCGCGGTCAAGAAGGTCCGCAATCTGCTCGAGAACGAGGGCCGCGACGACCTGCTGCTCAGGATCGCCGTGCAGCCCGGCGGCTGCTCGGGCCTGCGGTACCAGCTCTACTTCGACGATCGCCAGCTCGACGGCGACGTCGTCACCGACTACGACGGCGTGATCGTCGCCACCGACAAGATGAGCGCCCCGTACCTGGGCGGCGCGTCGATCGACTTCGTCGACACCATCGAGAAGCAGGGCTTCACCATCGACAATCCCAACGCCGGCGGCTCCTGCGCGTGCGGGGATTCTTTCCACTGAGCAACCCCTGAGCCGGAGACGCGAGCGGCACCGTCCGTCGCGCCCGGGATTTTACGCCACCCCTGCTGATTGCGTCAGCCGGGGTGGCGTATATGCGTTAGGGTGTCAGAAGTACAGGTTTGGCGGTCCGGGGCCAGCCCCTCCCGCCAAGGACGATGACTAAAGAAGGGCAACTGTGGTGAGTGATCATCGAGTGCCGACCCGTCGGCGCCGGCTCCGCATGGTTGCGGCGGGAGCCGCCACGTTGGTTCTGCTGGGGCTCGCCGGTTGCACCGGACAAGGAGCGCGGTTCGGCTTGCCGGAGCCCGCCTCCGAGCAGGCCCCTTACATGGGCAACCTGTGGGTGGGGGCCTGGATCGCCTCCATGGTGATCGGCGTCATGGTGTGGGGCCTGATTGGCTGGGCCGTGCTGCGCTACCGTCGCAAGGATGGCGACGACACCGCCCCTCGTCAGACCAAGTACCACCTGCCCTTGGAGCTGCTCTACACGCTGGTGCCGTTCCTCATCATCGGTGTGCTGTTCTTCTACACGGTCAAGGCCCAGGACGCGGTCCTCGACCAGAGCGGCGAGCCGGACCTCACCGTGAACGTGGTGGGCCAGAAGTGGTCCTGGATCTTCAACTACATGGAGCAGGACAATCCGGCCATCGGGGCGATCGTGCATGAGCGCGGCACCATCGAGGAGCTGCCGGATCTGTACCTCCCCGTCGATCAGACCGTCCGGTTCAACCTCAACTCGGCCGACGTCATCCATTCGTTCTGGGTGCCCGAGTTCTACTTCAAGCTCGACGTCATTCCGGGCGTCACCAACTCCTTCGACGTGACCCCCAACAAGCTCGGCACCTACACCGGCAAGTGCGCGGAGCTGTGCGGCACCTACCACTCGGCGATGCTGTTCAAGCTCCATATCGTCACGCAGGAGGAGTACGAGGCCCAGTTGCAGGAGCTGGCCGCAGCGGGCAACGTCGGTGAGATCGTCGCCCCCAAGGACTTCTCCATGATCATTCCCGAGGCCAACCACGAGGAGGACGAGTGATGCTGAACACAGGCTCGACGGAGGCGCCCGTCGTTCCCCACACCTTCGGGGCACGCGCCATGAAGTATCTGACGACCACCGATCACAAGGTGCTCGGCAACATGTACTTCTTCACCGCGCTCGTTTTCTTCGGCATCGGCGGCGTCCTGGCCCTCGGCATCCGCGCGGAGCTGGCCAGCCCCGGCATGAAGATGATGAACTACGAGACGTTCAATCAGTTCTTCACCATGCACGGCACGATCATGCTGCTCATGTTCGCGACGCCCATGTTCGCCGGCTTCGCCAACGCGCTGGTGCCGCTGCAGATCGGCGCGCCCGACGTCGCGTTCCCCCGGGTCAACGCGTTCTCCTACTGGATCTACCTGTTCGGCTCGATCATGGCCTGCTCGGGCTTCCTCAGCCCCGACGGTGCGGCGAGCTTCGGCTGGTTCGCCTACGCGCCGCTGTCCACGTCGCTGCATTCTCCGGGCTTCGGCCACGACCTGTGGATCATGGGCCTGTACCTGCTGGGCCTCTCGTCGATCCTCGGCGCGGTGAACTTCATCACCACCATCATCTGCCTGCGCGCACCCGGCCTCACCATGTTCCGGATGCCGATCTTCACCTGGAACATCCTGGTCACCTCGCTGATGGTGCTCATCGTCTTCCCTGTCCTCGCGGCCGGCCTGCTGGTGCTGGAGTCGGATCGTGTGCTCGGCTCGCACATCCTCGACCCGGCCAGCGGCGGACCCATCCTATGGCAGCACCTGTTCTGGTTCTTCGGGCATCCCGAGGTCTACGTGATCGCCCTGCCGTTCTTCGGCATCATCACCGAGGTGCTGTCGGCCTTCAGCCGCAAGCCGGTGTTCGGCTACTACGGCCTGGTCTTCGCCACCCTGTCGATCGGCGCCCTGTCGGTGTCGGTGTGGGCGCACCACATGTTCGTCACCGGCCAGGTCAACCTGCCGTTCTTCTCCTTCATGACGTTCATGATCGCGGTGCCCACCGGCGTGAAGTTCTTCAACTGGATCGGCACGATCTGGCGAGGATCGCTGGTGATGAACACCTCCATGACCTTCGCCATCGGCTTCCTGGTGACCTTCCTCTTCGGCGGCCTCACCGGCATCATCCTGGCCAGCCCGCCGCTGGACTTCCAGGTCTCCGACACCTACTTCGTCGTCGCCCACTTCCACTACGTGTTGTTCGGCACCGTGGTGTTCGCGATGTTCGCAGGCTTCTACTACTGGTGGCCCAA
>DAOLFC010000086.1:0-14986 GCA_035326505.1 Arachnia sp. | reverse complement strand
ATGACTCTCATCCTTCCCAGGTTTGAGAGCCTCCATCAAAGTCGGGGCGATTCAGATCGCCAGCCATAGCAGCTTCACGACCGCGGTGTCGTTGGGAAAATGGCCGCGGTTCTTGGTGACTTTGCGCAGTTGGTAGTTCAACGACTCGATCGCGTTCGTGGTGTAGATCACGCGCCGGAGCTCGGGCGGGAAGTCCAGGAACGGGATGAATCGCTGCCAGGCGTTGCGGAACGAACGCGCCGCGGAGGGGTACTTCGCCCCCCAGGGGGAGGCTTCGAAGGCCTCCAGTGCGTCCAGGGCCGCGTCAGGGCCGGTGGCGGTGTAGACGGGCTTCAACGCAGCCGCGACGGCCTTCCGGTCCCCGTAGCCCACGAATCGCATCGCTGCGCGCAGCAGGTGCACGACACATGTTTGGACCGTGGCGAAGGGCCAGGTCGCTTCGATCGCCTCGGGAAAGCCAGTCAGTCCGTCGCAACACACGATCAGGACGTCGCGGATCCCGCGGTTGGCCAGGTCCGCGCACACCCCGGCCCAGAACTTCGCGCCCTCGTGGGTCTGGACCCAGATCCCCAGGACGTGCTTGATGCCGTCCATATCGACCCCGACCGCGAGGTGAGCGGCCTTGTTCACCACCCGCCCCCCGTCCTTGACCTTCACGATGATCGCGTCCAGGTAGATGACCGGGTACAACGCTTCCAGCGGCCGCTGTTGTCAGGCCAGCACTTCCTCCCCGATCGAGTCCACGATCTTCGAGACGGTCTCGTGGCTGACCTCGACCCCGAGGGTGGCGGCGAGGTGATGGCTGATGTCACGAAGCGTCATTCCGCCGGCGTAGAGGGAGATGATCATCCCGTCCACCCCTTCCAGTCGACGCTGGCCCTTACGCACGAGCATCGGGGTGAACGTCCCCGCCCGATCACGAGGGATCGCCAGCTCGATGTCCCCGATCTCGCTCGTGACGGTCTTGGGGTAGGAACCGTTACGAGAGTTGGGATGCTCGGATGCATCGCTCGCGCCCTTGTCATACCCCACGTGCGAGGCAAGCTCGGCCTCAAGGCCCCGCTCCAACGCGGCCTTGAGCATCCCGCCCAGCACCCCGCCCTCGCCCGTGAGCGGCTCACCGGCATCGATCCGAGCGAACACCTCATCCAACGCCCCCGAGCTCTTCAACCCCTCGGCCAGCTCGGCCTGCGCCCGTCGGCGCTCCTCCCGCTCCTCGCGGCTCATCTTCGGCATGGTCTCAATCGTCACAGCAGGTCTCCTTCACAGGTGGTCAACAACCACCCCGCTTACACAGACCATTTGACACGCCCGGTCCTTCACCCATGGTCACACTCTCCAGTTGGGGGCCATCAACCGGGATCTCCAAGCCAACCTCGCACACCTGGTCCCCACCCTCTTCGGCAGTGATGAGCTGGTGATGGTCGACCTCGATGACACCATTCGCGAGGTGCACGGGTACGCGAAGCAAGCGGTGGCGTATGGGTACAACCATGTCAAGCATCTCAATGCCCTGGTTGCCACCATCAGCACCGAGCACTCTGCGCCCGTCATCGCTGGGGCCCAACTGCGTCGCGGCAACGTGAAGTCGGGGGATCATGCTGCCTGGCATGCCACGAGAGCCCTCACCCTGGCGAAGAAGGTCCGCCCCGCAGCCCAGATCATGGGTCGGGCTGACAGCGCGTTTTGCACCTGCACCTTCGTCCACGCCTTCCAAGACGCCGGGTGCTGGTTCTCCGTCACGGTGCCCCAATGGTCGAGCGTGATCCGAGCCATCACCATGATCGAGGAAGATGCCTGGGTGGGGATCCACTACCCGGACGCCATCTTCGAAGAAGACACCGGAGAGTGGATCAGTGACGCTGAGGTCGCTGAAGTCCCTTTCACCGCCTTCACCTCCCACCCCAAGAAGGACCAGGTGACGTGCCGCCTGATCGTGCGACGCGTCAAGCGGTTGAACACGAAGGCTCATACGGGTCAGGGGGAACTCTTCGACACGTACAGGTACCACCCCTTCATCACCAACTCCACCCTGGCCATGCTGGAAGCCGATGAGCGCCACCGAGGCCATGCCATCATCGAACAAGTCATGGCCGAACTGAAGGGCAACGCCTTGGCCCACCTGCCCTCAGGCCGCTTCACCGCCAACGCCGCCTGGCTGCAGCTGGCCATCCTCGCCTTCAACATCTCTCGCGCCGCAGCCCACAAGGCGGGCATGAACACCGCCCGCATGCCCACCATCCGCCAGCGCCTGGTCATGGTGCCAGCCCGCATCGCCCACCGCTCCAGGCGCCGATTCCTGCACTACCCCACCCACTGGCCCTGGCAGCAGGAGTTCATGGACCTGTGGGACCACGCCACCGGCAGCGACCCGCCCATCGCGGCCTGACCACCACCCACACAGCCCCACCGGGCCCAACCCCGAGGAACCCCAGGACAAGCCGACACCAGCGGTCGGAGAACCAGTCACACCCACACCCCTCCACGAGACCTCCCACGGGATCACTCGACCCACCCACCCCAAAACGGTGGATCAGGGCTCAGGCTGCCGGGTTGTAAGGTCGCGGTGGAGAGCGAAGGTGTCGCCCATCGAGTGGATGACATGCACCCCATCTGCCGGAGTGAGCCGGTCGAGACCGGTGATGCCGACGCGGGAGGGCAGGGCGCCGGTGCCGACGATCAACTCGTCGTAGGCGATCTGCTCCGTCGCCCCGGCCGGGGTGCGGACCTCCAAGCGCTGCCCGGTCACGTCGATGCCGGTCGCGTAGGTGTTCAGCCGCAGCGTCATGCCAGTGGCTTCGAGATCTGCGCTCGTGCGGTGTGCGAGGGACCGCCAGGGGGCGACCTCGCCGGTGAAGTAGTACGGGATGCCGCAGATGGAGAAGTTCGGGTACTCGTCCGCCACGACCACGGTCACGTCGGTGGTGGGGTCGAGTTCGCGGGCGCGCAGGGCGGCGGAGATGCCGGCGTCGGAGCCGCCGATGATGGCGAGATGAGTCATGAACGGGCCTTTCGAGGAAGCGGGAACAGAAGCAGGACGAGACCGACGCCGAGCGCGGCGCCGACGAGCTGTGCAGCCAGGAACGGCCAGGCGGAGGCAGGGGCGATGCCGGCGAAGGTGTCGGTGAAGATCCGGCCGATCGTGACGGCCGGGTTGGCGAAGGAGGTCGAGGACGTGAACCAGTACGCCGCCCCGACAAAGGCCCCCACCGCAGGACCTACCAGGGCTGCCCGGCCGGTGCGGACCAGGGCGAAGATCAGCAGGATGAGGCCGGCGGTGGCGACGACCTCCCCGAGCAGATGCCCCGCCGTCGCCCGCTCGGTGGTGGAAAGCGCGGTCGCGGCGCCGAACATGGCGTTCGCGAGCACCCCGCCACCTATCCCGCCGATCACTTGCGCCGCGACGTAGGCGACGATCGTCCCGACCGAGCAGGAGGCGCCGAGCGTGCGGTCGGCGAGGGTAACGACGGGGTTGAAGTGTGCACCGGAGACCGGCTGGAAGATCAGTATGAGCACCGCGAGCCCGAGCGCCGTGGCGCTTGAGTTCTCCAGTAGTTGCAGGCCAACGTCGCCTGTGAGAGGCGCTGGGCGGCGATGCCGGAGCCGACCACGACCGCCACGAGCAGCCCGGTGCCCAATAACTCGGCGGTCGCGCGGCGCCAGAGAGGTACAGAGGTCACAGTGCAATCCATCCGATGAGAGCGGCGGCGATGACGACGGCCCATGCCGGGGTCTTCCACATCGTCAGCGCGACGAATGCAGCCGCAGCCAAGGAGAGGGTCCCGGCTCCCGTGATGCCCTGGGTAAAGACGGGCGTGTAGAGGGCGGCGGCGAGGATGCCGACCACGCCCGCATTCACCCCGGCCAGGGCACGTTGCGCGTGGCGGGCATGGCGCAGACGCTCCCAGAACGGCAATGCACCGCTGATCAGCAGCGCCGAGGGGAGGAAGATCGCCACGAGCGCGATCGTGGCCCCGGCGATCCCAGTCGGGCCCGTGGTCGTGACCGCGCCCAGATACGCCGCGAAGGTGAACAATGGCCCTGGTACGGCCTGCGCGGCACCGTATCCGGCGAGGAATGCATCGTGTCCGACGAGGCCGGTCTGCACCGTCTCCGCTTCCAGCAGCGGCAGGACGACATGCCCGCCGCCGAACACGAGAGACCCAGCCCGATAGAACACATCCACCAGCCCGACCGCACCATTCCCGGTCACCGTGGCCAGGATCGGCAGGATCGCCAGCAGCAGTGCGAACACGATCAGACTCCCGATCGCCACCGTTCGCGGCACTCTGGCCGAAAACGCATCTGCCCCCTGCGCCGGCGCGATGGAAGGACGCAGCCATGCCCATCCGGCGATCGCGGCGGCGATGATCGCAGCGACCTGTGCCAGAACCCCCGGGATCAGCAGCACCAGGGTCAGCGCGCCGACCGCGATCGTCGCCCGCCGCGCGTCCGGGGTGAGGGTCTTCGCCATCCCAAGGACCGCGTGGGCGACCACCGCGACCGCAGCCGCCTTCAACCCGACCAGCCACCCGGACCCGATCGCGTCGCCAAGGGACGCTGCACCATAGGCGAAGCCGACCAACAGAATCGCCGACGGCAACGTGAACCCCGCCCATGCCGCGAGCAGTCCGAGCATCCCCGCCCGCTGCAGGCCGATCGCCATGCCGACCTGGCTCGAGGCTGGGCCGGGCAGGAACTGGCACAGCGCGACCAGATCCGCATATGCCCGTTCCGTCAACCACCGGCGGCGCTCCACGAACGCCTCCCGGAAGTACCCCAGATGCGCCACCGGCCCACCGAACGACGTCACTCCGAGACGCAGGAACACAAGGAACACCTCCATCACTGCACCCCAACGACGGGCAGCAGCAGAACGGGGCGCGGGTAACGTGTTCATCACGACCAGTCTTGACGACAACCAGTACCTCAGTCAAACTTGAGGCAATGAACACTGAGCAAATGTCCCTGGAGAGCAGAGTGGCGAGACACGCCGCCCTCGCCGACCCGGTGCGGTTACAGATCATCGATCTCCTCACACTCGGCGATCGTTCCCCGGGTGAGCTACAAGCCCAGCTTGGGCTGACCTCGAACCTCCTCGCCCACCACCTCGGCGTCCTTGACCGGACGGACTTGATCGCCCGATCTCGCTCGGAAGGTGACCGACGCCGCAGCTATATCCGCCTCCGGCCCTCGGCACTCGACGGACTCCTTACTGCACCGGCGCTCACCGCCCAACGCGTCGTGTTCGTCTGCACCGGTAACTCAGCCCGTTCCCCATTGGCTGCGGCGCTCTGGGCGCTGGTCAGCCCGATCCCCGCCACCTCGGCAGGCACGCACCCCGCCGCGGCGACATCCGTGAAGGCGATCACGGCGGCGGAGAGGCGAGGTCTCCCGTTCGACCCGCACACGCCGCGCGACCTCGACGGAGTCATCGGCGAAAGCGACCTCGTCGTCACCGTCTGTGACCGCGCTCACGAAGAACTCCACCATGCCGACGCGCTGCACTGGTCGGTGCCGAACCCCGGTCGCATCGGCACGGACGCCGCCTACGATGCTGCATTCGATGAGATCGCCAGGCGCGTCGCCCACCTGAGCCCGCAAGTATCCGCTAAGTGAGCGCCTAGTGGCAGGAGCCATCGACCGACACAAGCCACAGATTGCAATGCGGGACTTCCCCATTTAGCCCTGACTAGCCCGACGTGGAGTTCACGCATGGACGACGGCCGGGGATCACTCCTGACTCTCCGAGTCGCTGCTCGCTGTCCCATATGCAACGGCGCTGAGCGTGGCGTGCACCAGATCGGCGTCGACCTCGCCGGGAAAGAAGTAGCGCTGCAGGGTCAGCCCTTCTCGCACCGCATTCAGGGCCAGGCCGTTGAGGCCGGGGAGCTGACGCTCGATAGCCGCTTGGGATCGCTCCGTCCATCGGCGCATCAGCGCCGCATACCGCTCATCGCGGAATGCCAGCACATACATCTCGGCCAGCAGAATGCGTTCCCGCGGCTGATCGTTGAACTCTGAGACCACCATCTGCGTCAATCGCTCCACCGGATCGCCCACCCCGGCAGAGGCGGCCGAGTCCAGATGGGAAAAGGACTCCTCGGCGAACCTCTCGAACGCCGCCAGCACCAGCTCGTCCCGGCTCGTGAAGTGATACGTCATCGACCCCAGCGGCACATCTGCGGCCTCGGCGATCAGCCGGTAGGTCGCACCGGCCACACCACGCGCGATGATCACCTCCAACGCCACCTGCAGCAACCGGTCACGCCGACCCGGCTCCGAACGCCTCTGACGCACCCTCACACCCGCCTTCGAACCGACGTCCTGAGGACTATCAGAACGTTTGGATATACTAGTGCTTGGACGAGGTGAGGGTCGACCTTCCCGTGACGACTGCCTGCACGTGCTTGCGGGGACCCGCGCCGCGTGGCGTCCGGCTGATCCGGGGCCTGCTCTAGCCTTGAGACAGACGAAAGGGGGCCGAGGTGGCACAGAGACGAAGCACACCCTTGGTGGTCCCCACCGCCGACCCTCATGTCTGCACACCGGGCGTGCGGTTGCGGATGCTGGCACGTGTGCCGTTGTTCGCGGACCTGGACGTTCACGATATCGCCCAGGTCGATCGGCGCTGTCAGGCTCATGCCTTTGAGGCTGGAGCGGTCGTGTATCACGCCGGAGCATCGGCGACAAGGATGTATGTCGTGGCCACGGGGGCCGTCAAGGCGGTACGCCCAGCCCTCGATGGCCGCGAGACGATCCTCGACCTGTGCGCTCCGGGCGACTTCCTCGGTGCTGTTCCCGCGTTGGGCGAGGACGTCTACTCAGACACCGCCTGGGCGGTCTCCGCCTCGTGCCTGTTGGGCCTAGAGGCTCATGACTTCGACGCGATCATGGAGAGGTTTCCCGCCGTGGCCAGGGCCACCCTCAGGGGTGTCTCCCGCAGGTTGAGCCAGGCACAACAGGCGGTCCATCTGTTGGCGGGCGCACCGTTGGAGCAGCGCCTAGCTGCCATGCTGCTGCTGATCGCGGACAAGATGGGCCGCCCCTGGGACGGCGGCACCCTGCTCGATGTGCCGCTGACACGTGAGGATTTGGCCTCGATGACCGGCGCAGCGCCTGAGTCGGTCAGCCGGCTGTTGAGCGGGTGGCGACGAGAGGGCCTGATCGACTCGGGCCGACGATGGATCGCCGTGCGCGACCCCAAGGCCCTCCACTCGCTGCGCGACGCCTGACCATCTCCGGTCGGACACCCGACCCTTCTCATGCACAACTGAGGTCAGTGCGGCTGCACGCGTGGGTGCGTGTGGATGCAGAACCCTCCGCCAACCGAGCGGTCTCAGACGACTCGCCGAGTTCACCCGGAGCACGATGAACCCGATCCTGGGAGGAATCTGCGGTTACTTGATCTGCGTCATGGTGACCCTGCCGGACCGTTCGTAGCGTCATGAGTACCAGCCCAACTCCGGGCGAAACCGTCATCGAAAGGGATGATGATCATGACGACGAACGCTTCTTCCACACGCACCGTCCTGCGGGCCGAGGGCTTCTCCTGCCCCTCGTGCGTGGCCAAGATCGAGAAGCAGGTGGGGCGCTTGGACGGCGTGTCGGCGGTGAAGGTGCACTTCGCCTCGGCTCGCATTGAGGTCGACCACGATCCGGCGCTGGCGAGCGTCGAGGACTTGGTGGCTGCGGTGGCCAAGGCCGGCTATGTGGCACGACCGGCCACCTTCTAGCCCAGCCCTGATCCCGAAGTCGGCGCCTACGGATACCCCTGGGCGCCGACACCCATCGATCCGAAGTGAATCGCCACCCAAGAACGCGAAGGAAACCACTATGAGAACACTGACCGCACTCCTGCACCGCCGCTGGGCGATCCCCGGCGTCTCGGGACTGCTGATCGTCGTCTCCATCCTGGCCGAGCGGCTGTTCGACCAGCAGCTCCTCGTGAATGCGCTGATGGTGGCTGCGGCAGCCGTTGCAGGCACCCCCATCGTCATCAAGGCCACCCGCGCCCTGCTCACTCGCGCGATCGGGATCGACCTGCTGGTCAGCGTGGCCGCGATCGGAGCGATCATCATCGGCGAGTACTGGGAGGCTGCGGCCGTCACCTTCCTGTTCGCCGTCGGCCACGCACTAGAAGCGGCCACGCTGAACAAGACACGTTCAGCATTGGCCGAGCTGGTGGCCGTTGCTCCCGATGCGGCGGTCGTGCTGCGGGACGGCCATCAGGTCGAAGTCCCTGCCAATGAGGTCGCGATGGGCGAGATCGTGCTGGTCAAGAACGGCGCCAAGGTCCCCGTCGACGGCGAGGTCGTGGCCGGCACCGGGAGCATCGACGAGGCCTCGATCACCGGCGAATCGATCCCGGTGGAGAAGTCCGAGGCCGATCACGTCTTCGCCGGCACCGTCTCCCGTAGCGGCTTCTTGCAGGTGCTTGCCACCGGCGTCGGGGCCGACACCACCCTGGCCAGGATCATCCACCGGGTCGAGGAGGCCCAGGACGCCAAGGCCCGCACCGCCCAATTCATGGACCGCTTCTCAGCCTGGTACACCCCCGCCATCATGGTCGGCGCACTCGCCGTCGGCCTGATCACCTCCGACGTCGTGCTGGCGCTGACCCTGCTGGTCATCGGCTGCCCCGGCGCCCTGGTGATCTCCATCCCGGTCTCGATCGTCGCCGGGATCGGCCGCGCCGCCCGGGACGGCATCCTCATCAAGGGCGGGGAGTTCCTGGAGACCTCAGCCAAGATCGACACCGTCGCGGTCGATAAGACCGGGACCCTCACCGAAGGCCGACCCCAGCTCACCGACGTCATCGTGCTCAATCCAGCCCTCGACCGCACCGGCGTCCTGCGATGGGCCGCGCTCGCCGAGGCCGGCTCCGAACACCCCCTCGCCCGCCCGATCCTGGACGCCGCGGCCGACGCCGGCGTCGCCCCGGTCGGGCTCGCCGACCACACCGAGCCCGTGCCCGGCAAGGGCATCGCCGCCACCGCCGGCCAGCACCGGGTCCTGATCGGCAACGCCGCGCTGCTGGAGCACTACGACCTGCCTGACACCCTCCAAGCAACCCGCGTCGCCGAAGAACTCGCCGCCGCCGGGCAGACACCGATGATCGTCGCCATCGACGACACCGTCGCAGGCGTCATTGCGGTCGCCGACGCTCTGCGGACCGATGCCGCAGCGATGGTCGACCGCCTGCACCACTCTGGCGTGCGCACCGTCGTCATGCTCACCGGCGACGCCCCCCAGGTCGCCCACGCCGTGGCCACCGCGACCGGCATCGACGAGGTCCACGCCGGTCTGCTGCCCGAGGACAAACTCGACGCCGTCGCCGCGCTGCAACGCCGCGGACACACCGTGGCTATGGTCGGAGACGGCGTCAACGATGCCCCCGCCCTGGCCACCGCCAACATCGGTGTAGCCATGGGCGCCGCCGGATCAGCCGTCGCCGTCGAGACCGCCGACATCGCCCTCATGGGCGACGACCTGCTCAAACTCCCCGAAGCGATATCGCTGGCCAAACGCACCGTCAACAACATGCGCCAGAACATCACCATCGCCATGATCACCGTCACCCTGTTGCTCGTCGGCGTCCTCTTCGGCGGCGTCACAATGGCTATCGGCATGCTCGTCCACGAAGCATCCGTCCTCATCGTCATCATCAACGCCATGCGCCTCCTACGCCGACGGGCCCCCACCACCCAGAAAGCATCGGTCCGGATCAGGGACGAGCTCACGGGCTAAGCCCGGAAAGGCAGTATCCATCGCGGTGACTGCTGGAGCCTCGGCGGACCGAACGCTCTCGGCGCTACGCACCGCACACAGCATCGCAGGTCGGTATGAAGCGCGATCAGGACTCCACGACAACGTTCACGCCGGCCGCCGAACACAGTTCCTACTCGCACCTAAGCGCGCAGGGGCGCGTCGAGTCACCGAACTACCTGGTGCTGCACGGTCAGAACGGGCGCCCCTTGGATGGCTCGCCACAGCCGTGCACCTGAAGCTGGCTCGATCCAGAGTGTCTCTGACCGGATCAACTCGTCGCCCTGGCCCGAACTGGTCACCTCGGCGCAAAGTGCTTGATGCTCATTCGGGTCTGCCGTGAGCTGCGCATGCACTCGACGGCTGAGCTTAGCTCGCTCCAATTCAGCCCGCTCCTGGCGAGAACGCAGACTACTCACTCGACGATCGACCCGGTCGCCTATGACTGTGTGAAAGTCGTCGTCGTGAGAGCCGGTGGCGCACTGTTGTTCAGCGAGTTCGGCACGCGACACGTCAACGTTGGCGATCTCATCGTGCTCGCGGCGAACACGCTCTGCGGGGCGGAGCCCGAAGGCTGGGTCACGACAACGACGCTGTACCTGGACCGCGACTACGGGATCGACCAGGTGTTCTGGCAATACGCAGAACAGTTCACCGACCGTCTCGACGCCAAGGCTTTCCTAGGCCGGCCTGCCCGGCGCCGATCACCAAGGTGTCTGTCGTCGTCATGTCCACGATCGCATCGTATCGTCATTTCCCGAAGTGACGATACGAGACTAGAATGAAGTCATGAGTGGTTCGTTGTTCCTGGCGGAGACGCAGGCGTTCCTGAAGGCGCTGGCCAGCGAGACGCGACAGCAGATCATGCAGGAGTTCGCCACCGGCGCGGCACTGACGGTCGGTGAGATCGCTGAGAGGTGTGGGATCGGGCAGTCCACCGCCTCGGAGCAGTTGACGATCCTGAGACAGGGGGGTCTGGTGACCTCAACGCGGGCGGGCAAGCAGGTGCGGTATCGGGCGGACCCGAGCCGGATCAGTGACCAGCTGGAGGTGCTGGGCGACTTCCTTGCACGCTGCTGCCCGCCAACGGGAGCGGGCGATTCCTAGCTGGCGAGAGAGGCGATCAGCCCCTCAATACGGGCACGGATGTCGTCGCGGATCGGCCGCACAGCATCGATGCCTTGCCCGGCGGGGTCGTCGAGCTTCCAGTCCTCGTAGCGCTTGCCCGGGTAGTAGGGGCAGGCGTCGCCGCACCCCATCGTGATCACCACATCCGAGGCCTGGACGGCCTCAGGCGTGAGCACCTTGGGCTGCTCCGCGGCGATGTCGATGCCCTCTTCGCGCATGGCTTCGACGGCGATGGGGTTGATCTGGTCGGCGGGCATGGAGCCGGCGGAGCGGACCTCGATCCGGTCGCCGGCGAGGTGGCGGAGGTAGCCGGCTGCCATCTGGGAGCGGCCGGCGTTGTGGATGCAGACGAACAGCACGGACGGCTTGGGGTCGGTCATGGTCGGGTCTCTTTCGTTAGTGGGTGGTGAGGGAGTCGAGCAGGGTGCGGACGCGGGCGGCGATGTCGTCGCGGATGGCTTCGACGCCCTCGGCAGAGGCGAGGGCCGGGTCTCCGACCGCCCAGTCCTCGTAGCGGACGCCGGGGATGATCGGGCAGACGTCGCCGCAGCCCATGGTGATGACGACATCGGCGGCGCGGACCGCGTCGTCGGTAAGCGGCTTGGGGAATCGCTCGGTAGCGGCGTCCTCGCCCTCGATCTGGGTGAGCAGCGAGCGCACGTGCGGGTGGACGTCTGGCGCCGGTCGCGATCCGGCGGAGCGGGCGACGACCTTGCCATCGGCCATCTGGTTGACCAGCGCGGCCGCGAGCTGTGATCGGCCGGCGTTCTGTACGCACACGAACAACACCTGCGGCACACCCGTCCCGCGGTCGCGGGTGAGGTCGGTGAGGCGCTGGCGGGCGAAGCGCTCGGTGAGCGGCACCAGGTGTCGGGCGATCTTCGCGGATCGGAGGAGACCGGCGTAGGACTCCCGCACCATCGTGACCACCAGGTCGCGACTCAGCGTGTCGTATTCGTCGGCCAGTTCTTCGGCGAGGCGATCGATGACGTGCGAGTCGACCTCACGCGGCGACTCGGGCCGATCCTCTGCAGGATCGGCGGCGACCGTGGATGCGAAGCCGTCCAGGAGGGCGGTGACGGCCGCCTGTCGGGTGGGGACGAGGCGGTAGTACACCCAGGTGCCGCGCCGTTGGGAGCTGAGCAGGCCGGTGTCCTTCAGGACCTTCAGGTGGTGGGAGATGGTGGGTTGGGAGATGTCGGCGAGTTCGGCGAGGTCGCAGACGCAGGACTCGCCGCGCGGGTCGGTGGCGATGGCCGACAGCATCCGGAGCCGGAGCGGGTCGGCCAGCGCCTTCAACGTGTTGGCCACGGTGGTAGCGACGTCGAGGCCGATTGCGCGCGCCTCGGCAGGTGCGCACGTCTCGACCGTTGTGGGTGTTTCGGTCATGGTGTCCTCCTCAGGTCGGTCGTAGCGGTGTCCGGAGCGTAGGGGTCGGTGTGGAACCAGGCGCGTGCGGCCCACAGCGAGACGTAGACGAGGCCGACGAGCACGGGAACTTCGATAAGCGGGCCGACGACCCCTGCGAGGGCCTGTCCGGATGCCGCGCCGAAGGTGCCGATCGCGACCGCGATGGCGAGTTCGAAGTTGTTGCCCGCCGCCGTGAACGCCAGTGTGGTGGAGCGGGCATAGCCCAGTCCGAGACCCTTGCCGAGCAAGAGCCCGACGAACCACATCAGCGCGAAGTAGACCAGTAGCGGCAGGGCGATCCGGGCGACATCGAACGGACTGGATGTGATCGCTTCGCCTTGGAGTGCGAAGAGCAGCACGATGGTGAACAGCAACCCATAGAGCGCCCACGGCCCCACTCTGGGGAGGAATCGGTTCTCGTACCAGTCGCGTCCCCGGCGCTTCTCGCCGATCCACCGCGAGGCGAACCCTGCGATGAGCGGGACGCCGAGGAAGACCAGGACGTTCAGCGCGATCTGCCCCACTGACACTTCCAGACCTTGGGTATCGAGGCCGAGCCAGCCGGGCAGTACGGTGAGGTAGAACCAGCCGAGCAGCGAGAATGCGACGACCTGGAAGATGGAGTTGATCGCAACCAGCACGGCGGTGGCCTCTCGGTCGCCGCAGGCCAGGTCGTTCCAGATCACGACCATCGCGATGCAGCGGGCCAGTCCCACGATGATGAGCCCCGTTCGGTACTCCGGCAGATCAGGCAGGAACAGCCAGGCGAGGGCGAACATGACTGCCGGGCCGATGATCCAGTTCAGCACCAGGGATGAGACGAGGAGACGCTTGTCGCCCGTGACGGCCGCGATCTTGTCGTAGCGGACCTTTGCGAGCACGGGGTACATCATCACGAGCAGCCCCAGCCCGATCGGTACCGAGATGCCTCCCACCTCCAGGTGAGCGAGCACATCGGAGACGGCGGGGACGAGACGACCGAGTAGGAGGCCCGCGACCATCGCCAGTCCGATCCACAGCGGCAGCCAACGGTCGAGGGCGGACAGGCGCTTCGGAGTGGCGCGTGTGGGCGCCGTTGCGGTCACGGTCATGCCAGGAGTCCGTCGATCTTCGCGGCGATGGACGGCTTTGGGTGCGCGCCGATCAGCATGTCGACCCGCTCGCCGTCGCGGTAGAAGGAAAGAGTGGGGATCGAGGTGACACCAACTGTGGTCACGGTCTCGGGATTGGCGTCCGCGTCGATCTTGACGATCTTGACCCGGCCCGCATACTCGGCGGCCAAGTGCTCCAGGATCGGAGCGATGGCCTTGCATGGGCCGCACCACGCAGCCCAGATATCAACTACGACCGGAAGCTCTGATTCGAGCACTTCGCTGACAAACGTGGCGTCGGTGACGGGGGTGATGCTCATGCGGAAACCTCCAGAGTGGGACTCTCGATCTGGGTGGGCAGATCGAGAGTCGACAGATAGTGCTGCGCGTCCAAGGCAGAGGCGCAGCCGGTGCCAGCGGCCGTGATCGCCTGCCGGTAGTTGTGATCCACCAGGTCACCGGCGGCGAACACGCCGGCCACGTTGGTGCGTGTCGTTGGATGGGCCACGATGACGTACCCCTCGGCGTCGGTGGACACCTGCTCGGCGACAAGCTCGGAGCGCGGGTCGTGCCCGATTGCGACGAAAGTGCCCGACACATCCAGCACGCGTTCGGTGCCTGTGATCGTGTCGCGCAGGCGCAGACCGGTGACGTTCGCCTCGCCGAGGATCGCGGCCACCTCGCTGTTCCATGCGACCTCGATCTTGGGGTCGGCCAATGCCCGCTCGGCCATGATCCGGGACGCCCGGAACTCGCCGCGCCGGTGGACGAGCGTGACCTTGGCAGCGAAGCGCGTCAAGAACAGTGCTTCTTCCATCGCGGAATCGCCACCGCCGATGACCGCGATCTCCCGGTCACGGAAGAAGAAGCCGTCGCAGGTCGCGCACCATGACAGGCCATGTCCCGAGAGTCGCGCTTCCTCAGGGAGACCGAGCTTGCGATATGCGGACCCCATCGCCAGAATCACGGCGCGCGCCTGGAAGGTTCCGCTGCTGCTGGTCTCGATGACCTTCGTGGATTCGGTGAGTGCAAGACAGGTCGCGTCGTCATAGATGATGCGGGCGCCGAAGCGCTCTGCCTGGGCGCGCATCGCTTCCATCAGCTCGGGGCCTTGGATGCCGTCGGTGAAGCCGGGGAAGTTTTCGACCTCCGTGGTCGTCATCAGCGCTCCGCCGGCCGTCACCGATCCAGCCAGGACGACCGGCGCGAGGCCTGCTCGCGCGGCGTAGACAGCTGCGGTGTATCCGGCTGGGCCGGACCCTACGATCACTAGTTCCACATCTTGCATCGACATGTATCTATATTGAAGGAGATCGAAGCAAGATGCAACCCGGGAGCGGCGGCGGGTGCTGTTCGGACGCCATGGGCAGGCTGGTCGCCCCGCCCCGGCGTCGCGGCTTTCGAGGCGGAGTCGGTTGGGAGGGATGTCGTGGGCCTGGTGGGTCAGTAGGTGATCGACGGGTCCGCCGAGCAGTTGTCCGGGTCCGGCAGTCCGGCGAGGAATGTTCGCACGGTCGCCAGGCCCTGCGGCGTTGCGTGGTAGTGCGCCCACTTGTGGCGCATCTCCCGGCTGATGAGCCCGGCCTTGA
>DAOLFC010000201.1:0-2939 GCA_035326505.1 Arachnia sp. | reverse complement strand
TATATGGCGAGGCCTTCGTCATATAGCGAGGCCTCGGCACATAGCGAGAAATATGTACGCCACGGGCCTCAGCCCAGGGGCCAGGGTTCGTACTGAAGGTCGGCGAAGGAGCCGACCTCGCGCCGAAGGCGAGCCACGACCGATCGGCCGTCGTGCCTCCACTTCTCGCGGGACTCGTCGCTGTCCCACCCGTCGTCGTGGTGGAAGTGCGTCACCCAGCCTTCCTGCCACAGGGCCATGTCTCGGGTCAGTTCCGTGGAGAGCCCGTAGGTCTCCGGAGTCGTCGTGTAGTCGCCGTCCCAGGACGGTGACAGGTTCTCCCACAACGGCCACTCGTGGCCGTACTCGGGAAACACTCGGATCGTTCGCCGCATACCGCTCCTTTCACCTCACCATCGCCTAGTCACGGGCCTCGATCTCCGACGGAAGCCCTCCCGCGCAGAGGACCAGGGGGTCGTGGGCTTCCGCGAAGGCGCGCACAACGCTCTCCACCGGAGAGATGTACACGGTCGGGCAGTCCCAATCTCCTGCGCTCTCGTCGACGACGAAGGCCAACGACTCCTCGCCCAGCGAGAACTGGGCATCTATCCCCGGTTTGTTGCCGCGCGGGTCCAGGCGATGCCACCCGCCGCGAAGATGGACCGCAACAAGGCCGTGCAGGACATATCGTTCGCCGTCCTTGAGGCGTTGGTAGCACAGGCCGGCGGGAACTCCTTCCGCGCGAAGCAGAGCCACGAGCAGGTGGGATTTCGCGTAGCACAGGCCGACTCGCTCGCGGAGGACGTCCGCGGCCGCGAGGGTGACCCGCCGATCCTGCGCGTCCAGTGAATGGGCAACCCGGTCCCGGACCCATTCGAAGGCCGCCGCGCTGAAGGCCTCGTCGTCGGGATGGGCGGCGCGCAGGTTCCGGGCCAGCGCGACGATGTCCGGGTGTGTCGACTCGATGACCTCATCGGCGCCCAGATAGTCCGCGGGACGGGCGGCGTTCATATGAGGAAGCCTACGCTGCGCGCCCTTGAACGGCCCGAGCCGCGTAGCCTTGTTCGCGGAGGAGCGCCGTGAAAGACACCGCAAGACCTGACCCGACGCAGGCAACCTACTCCGGAGCGGATCGAGTGGTGAACCGACCGCGGACCTTTGATGCGCACGTCCACTTGACGGTGTGCGCCCGTAACCGGAGCCAGGCCCCGCAGATCAGGGAGAACATCTCCGCGTCCAAGGCTTCGATCACCCTGCGCAGGGTTGCCTCGCTCGGCACCGTGGTGTGGGCAACACCGAGAACGTCGAGTAGTTGGGTACCGACGTCGGCGGCGTGTCGGCGATCGCGGCTACCGATCTCGCACCAGAAGCTACCGCCGCCACGCTGAGCGCCAGGATCACGGGTAGGGGGTGTCGTTTGCCTCGGGGTTTGCGGGGATCGGGGATGTGGGTGAACAGTTGGGACAGGTGTACGGCGCGCAGGAGGGTCGGGGTCGACAGGCGGGGCCGTAACAGCCGAAGATGTCACTGGACGCGGTCTTTCTGGGACGAGGTGCGGATCTAGACACCCACATCATCGCCTTGAAGGCCGCGTCCCTGGTGTCCGCCATACCGCGAACCGACCGAATCGCCTAGTCAGCGGCCTCTACACACGACTTTGACGGAACCCTGGGCGGGTACAGCGGCTATTTCCGCGATGCCGACGGCTACTACTGGGAGGTCGCCTACGCCGCCTCCTGGACCTTCGACTTGAACGACATGCTCGTCATCGAGTAGGAGATCGCGCTCTTGGAGCCGCGGTCCAGGGTCGGTGCTGGAACCTGAGCGCGTAACTACGCGCCGCTTCCGGCAAGCCCGGACCGGAGGTAGAGTTCTTACATGACGGCAACTGTAAGATTGAGCAGCAAAGGTCAGCTGACGCTGCCTGTTGCGGTGCGTGAGCAGCTTGGGCTTGAACAAGGCGATGCGTTGGAACTGACAGTGCAGGACGGTCAGCTCCTGCTCTCGCCAGTCGGGCGCTTTGAGGACATCACCTCTGACGTGATGACGATGATCAAGCCAGGAACCACCCCAATCACCGACGTCGCGGGCTACTACGCGGAACACCGCCTTGCCTGAGTGCGTCGGCAGCGCGGACGCCAACGTCTTGCTCCGGCTGCTGCTGAACGATGTGCCATCACAGCACACCTCAGCACTTGCGCTGGTAACACGCGGGGCGCTGAGGGTCTCCGACGTTGCGGTGGCCGAGATCGTCTTCGTCCTTGGTCGACACTATGAACTCACCCGGCGGCAAGTACATGGCGTGATCCGCAGGCTCCTTCGCCAGCCGCAGATCCTCGCGAGCAGCGAGGCTCTGGCGGCGCTTGAGGACTATGTGGCGCATCCGAAGCTGTCGTTCGAAGACTGCCTTCTCGTTGAGCATACCCGCCGCGACGATGCCGAACCGCTGTGGACCTTTGACCGGAAGCTGGCCAACCAGACGTCGGCCCAACTGGTCCCCGAGGGACAGTCGTAGTGGAGGCGGCGCCCTGGGACGTGCCGAGGGTGCTGTTCGAGCCGGTGGATGGTCGGCTGCGGGTGGTCTGCCTCTGTGGTTCGACGAGATGGCGGACGCGAACCGGCGGCTGACGTTCGCCGGTGCGATCTGCTTGCTTCCCGGTGTAGACGCCTGCCTTGCGTCGCGGACGCCTGGCTTCTGGTGATCCGCCAGCCGTCTACGGCTGGCGGATCACCAGAGCGCTGGCGTCGAGCAGGAAGGCTGGCGATGACGATGACCTCAGGCTGTGCTTCACCCAAGACAATGGACCCGATCTGCTCCGGTCTATCCCGTCAGCAGCAAGCGAAGTGCCCGCCTAGTCTCGCTCTCCACGCCGATGGCATCCATTGTGGCGTCCAGGTCCGTGACAAACCCGACTTGGCTCAGATTAGTCAGGTTTTCGCGAGTCGGCGGACGAGGCCAC
>DAOLFC010000085.1:0-15210 GCA_035326505.1 Arachnia sp. | reverse complement strand
CAAGGTGATGACCGGCGAGTTCGCCGACCTGATGCTCGGCTACTACGGCGAATGCCTGGGCGAGCGCAACGAAGAGGTCGTCGCGATGGCGCAGGCCCAGGCCAAGAAGGAGCCCATCACCGTGCGCCCCGCCGACCTGCTCACCCCCGAATGGGACGAGCTCACCCAGCAGGCCGGCACCCTCGAGGGCTTCGACGGCACCGAGGAGGATGTGCTCACCAACGCCATGTTCCCGGGCGTCGCGCCCAAGTTCTTCGCCTCGCGCGCCGAGGGCCCGAAGAACGTCGGGAAGACCCCCGAGCAGCTCGCCGCCGCCCGGGCCGCCGCGGCCGGGCCCGCCACGGGCATCACCGCCCCCGTCAAGTACAACGTCACCCTCGCGGGCCGCGCGCACAGCGTCACCGTCGAACCGGCCTAAAGGAGCACCCAGATGGCAAAGCAATACACCATGGCCGATCGCCTGGAGAAGCTCGCCGAGGCGCGGGCGCACGTCGAAGCCGGCGGCGGCGAGGACAAGCTGCAGAAGCAGCGCGACAAGGGCAAGCTCACCGCCCGTGAGCGGATCGCCGCCCTCGTCGACGAAGGCACCTTCCAGGAGACCGGGGCCTTCCGCCGCAACCGCACCACCACCTTCGGCATGGACAAGGCCGATATGCCCGCCGACGGCGTGATCACCGGCTCCGCGTCGGTGTTCGGCCGCCCGGTCCACGTCGCCAGCCAGGACTTCACCGTCATGGGCGGCTCCGCCGGCGAGGCGCACTCGATCAAGGTCGCCGAGGCGCTCAAGGCGTCGCTGATGACCGGCACGCCGTTCGTCTTCGTCAACGACTCGGGCGGCGCCCGCGTCCAGGAGGGCATCGACTCGCTGTCCGGCTACGGCAAGGTGTTCTACGCCAACGTGCTGCTGTCGGGCGCGGTGCCGCAGATCTCGATCATCTCCGGCCCCTGCGCCGGCGGCGCGGCCTACTCCCCGGCCCTGACCGACTTCATCATCCAGACCCGCAAGGCCCACATGTTCATCACGGGCCCCGGCGTGATCAAGCAGGTCACCGGCGAGGACGTCACTCAGGACGACCTGGGCGGAGCCGACGCGCACATGGGCCGCTCCGGCGTCGTCCACTTCGTGGCCGACGACGACGAGCAGGCCATCCTGATCGCCCAGAAGCTGCTCAGCTTCCTGCCGCAGAACAACACCGAGGACGCCCCCATCGTCGACCCCGACGACGTGGTGGAGCCCAACCCCAAGCTGCGCGAGATCATCCCCGTCGAGTCCAACAAGGGCTACGACGTCCGCGAGATCATCGCCGAGATCGTCGACCACGCCGACTTCCTCGAGGTGCAGGCCGGCTGGGCGCGCAACATCGTCGTGGGCTTCGGCCGCATCGTGGGGCGCACCGTCGGCATCATCGCCAACCAGCCCAGCGTCATGTCGGGCGTGCTCGACATCGACTCCTCGGACAAGTCGAGCAAGTTCGTGCGCTTCTGCAACGCGTTCAACATCCCCGTGGTGAACCTCGTCGACGTGCCCGGCTTCCTGCCCGGCGTCGCCCAGGAGCACAACGGCATCATCCGCCACGGCGCCAAGATGCTCTACGCCTACTCCGCCGCCACGGTTCCGAAGATCACCGTCGTGCTGCGCAAGGCCTACGGCGGCGCCTACCTGGCGATGTGCTCGAAGGACCTGGGCGCCGACAAGGTGTTCGCGTGGCCCACCGCGGAGATCGCGGTGATGGGCGCGGAGGGCGCGGCCAACGTCGTGTTCCGTCGCGAGATCGCGGCCGCCGAAGACCAGGATGCGCGCCGCGCGGAGCTGGTGGAGGAGTACCGCGAGACCTTCTCGACGCCGTACATGGCGGCCAGCCGGGGCCTGGTCGACGACATCATCGACCCGGCCGACACCCGCCGCGAGATCGCCATGGCGCTCGAGCTGCTCGTCGGCAAGCGCGAGGTTCGCCCCGCCAAGAAGCACGGCCTCGGCCCGGCCTGATCGGACACGCGATGAGTGAAGTGAACATGGCAGAGCTGGAGGACACGCTCTTCGCCCTGACCGAGCGGATCGCCACGCTGGAAGCCCGGCTGGCGGCCCTCGAGGCCAAGCAGCGGATCCCGGAGGAGGACCTGGTGCTGATCGGCGCGGCCGTCGCGGCCTACTTCGGTCACAAGGCCAAGGTGAGGGCCGTGCGCTTCGGGTCGCAGACCCGCTGGGCCGCCGCCACCCGCAGCCGCGTCCAGGACCGCTCGGTCCCGCACGTCCGATAACCGTCTGATAAGGAGTACTAGCTATGAAGCTCAAGGTGACCGTCGATCAGACGGAATACGAGATCGACGTCGAGGTGGAGGAGCAGGAGCGCCAGGGCCTGGGACCCATCGTCATCGGCGTCAACGGCGGGGCCAACCCCATCCCCACCAAGGCCTCGGTGTCGGCCGTCAGCTCCAACGCGGTCGTCGCCCCGCTGGCCGGCTCCGTCGCCCGCATCCTCGTCGAGGAGGGCCAGGAGATCGAGGCCGGGCAGGTGCTGCTCGTGCTGGAGGCCATGAAGATGGAGACGGAGATCACCGCCCCCGCGGCGGGCACCGTCTCCGCCATCCTGGTCAAGCCGGGCGACGCCGTCCAGGGCGGACAGGCTCTCATCGAGGTCTGACCCGTCCCGGGTTTCGTCCCGGATGTCCGCGTTCGCAGCCCGCGTCGGATCTTTCTGTCCGACGCGGGCTGTATCGTTTCCAGGTGGCAGGGCCCCTCTGAGGCTCTGCGCCTGCGCACCCACAGGAGAAGCATGAGCCAAGACGACGTGGACCCCAACGACATCCCCCAGCCCCCCCTGACTCCTGGGGCTCCCGCGACGGCCGTGGCGCTGGAGGCGCTGCCGCAGCCGGATCCCGATCACCCGGTGGACAAGTCGGACGTGATCGGCGAGGCCGGGAGGTGGCTGGCCGCGTGGTCGGGGCGCTTCCTGCTCATCGCGGCGGCCGCCGTGGTGGCGGGCTATGGGCTCAGCAAGGTGTCCGGCGCCGCCATCCCGGTGATGCTGGGCCTGATCATCTCGTCGGTGCTGTGGCCGCTGGTGCGCAAGCTCAAGTCCTGGGGGGTGTCGTTCGGCATCGGCGCGCTGCTGTCGCTGCTCCTGGGCGTGGGCGTCATCGTCGGGCTGTTCTCGCTGATCGCTCCCGCGGTGGCCAGTCAGTGGGACTACCTGAGCTCGTCGGCCATCGCCGGCATCCGGCGGATCCAGCTGTGGATCGCCGAGCCGCCGTGGAACATCAACGACGATCAGGTCAACCTCTGGGTCTCGCAGTTCGTCCAGTGGCTCCAGGGCCGCTCTGCCGACATCGCCCAGACGCTGCTCAGCGTCGGTGGCAGCGTGGGCAGCGTGCTCGCCACCACGGTGATCTCGCTGATGATCACCTTCTTCATGCTGAAGGACGGCTCGAAGTTCGTGCCCTGGACCAAGAACATCGTCGGCCATCGCGTGGGCTTCCATGCCGCCGAGCTGTTCACCCGGATCTGGAACACCATCGCCGGCTACATCCGCACGCAGGCCCTGGTGAGCTTCGTCGACGCCCTCTTCATCGGCATCGGCCTGTGGGCGCTGAGCGTGCCGCTGGCCTTCCCGTTGGCGGTGCTCACGTTCATGGCGGGATTCATCCCCATCGTCGGTGCGGTCACCGCCGGCGCCCTGGCCGTCCTGGTCGCGCTGGTGTCCAACGGGCCCTGGATCGCGCTCGCGGTGCTGGGCGTCGTGCTGCTGGTCCAGCAGATCGAGAGCAACGTGCTGCAGCCCTTCCTCCAGTCGAAGGTGATGGAGCTGCACCCGGTGATCGTGCTGCTCGCGGTGCTGCTCGGCGGCACCTGGGCCGGGATCCTCGGCGCCTTCCTGGCGGTGCCCGTCGCGGCCACCATCGCCGTCGTGTTCCGGTACTTCGGCGATCTGGCCAACCTGCGCACCGGCGAGGTCAAGGCGGAGGAGATCGTCTGGGCCACGGAGGACGGCGTCATCCTGGGCGGCCGCCAGGAGGAGGAGTCGGTGAACTTCAAGAACCGGATGCGGCTGCGCACCTTCGACCTGGACGCGCTGCGCAACCCCTTCAAGCGCAGCCAGCCGACGCCTCCCCGAGACGCCGACGGTGACTGAGCCGCAGCCCGTGGTGCCACGGGTCAACTGGACGGTCCTGATCGCGTCCGCCGTGTTGATCCTGGGGCTGGCGCTGTGGGCGATCGTCGCCCCGCATCAGGCCGGGGCGGCGCTCGGCGCGGTCGTGGCCTGGGTGGCGTCCCGCTTCGGCTGGTACTACATCCTCACCGCCGCGGTGGTGGTGGCCTTCGTCGCCTACGTCGGGCTGTCCCGGATGGGCACCGTGAAGCTGGGCCCGGAGCGCAGCACCCCCACCTTCGGCCTTTTCACCTGGACCGCCATGCTGTTCGCCGCCGGCATCGGCATCGACCTGATGTTCTTCTCCGTCGCCGAGCCCGTCGCCCAGTACCTGTCGCCGCCGACGGGCGAGGGCATGAGCACGGAGGCCGCCCGGCAAGCCATCGTCTGGACGCTGTTCCACTACGGCCCCGTCGGGTGGGCGATGTACGCGGTGATGGGCGGCGCGTTCGCGTTCTTCGCCTACCGGAGGGGCCAACCCCTCTCCATCCGGGCGCTGATGCGCCCCGTGTTCGGCCGGCGCGCCGACGGGTGGGCGGGCAACACCATCGACACCATCGCCGTCCTGGGCACCGTGTTCGGGATCGCCACCTCGCTGGGCATCGGCGTGGTCCAGCTCGCCTACGGGCTGCACCTGCTGGTCGGCATCCCGGAGAACATCGCCACCTACATCTGGCTGATCACCCTGTCGGTCGCCATGGCCACCGCGTCGACGGTATCCGGCGTCGAGCGGGGCATCCGCCGGCTCTCCGAGGCCAACATGCTGGTGGTGTTCCTCATGCTCGGCTGGGTGGTGGTGTTCGGGGAGACCCGGCGCATCCTCGAGGGCTTCGTGATGAACATCGGCGACTTCGTGTCGCGGTTCCCGTCGCTGCTCATGGACACCCACGCCTGGGATCGTCCCGACGACTGGTCCCAGGCCTGGACGCTGTTCTTCTGGGCCTGGTGGATCGCGTGGGCGCCGTTCGTGGGCCTGTTCCTGGCCCGCATCTCCCGCGGCCGCACCCTGCGTCAGTTCATCGTCGGCGTGATGGCGATTCCCTTCCTGTACATCGCGTTGTTCGTGGTGGTGCTGGGGAACTCGGCGCTGGAGGTGGTGATCGGGGGCGACGCGGCCTTCGGCGAGACGGCCGTCGTGCAGCCGGAGCGGGCCTTCTTCGACCTGCTCGCCCAGTTCCCGGGCGCCGGGATCCTGCTCGTCGTCGCCCTGGTCGCGGGGCTGCTGCTCTACGTCACCTCGGCCGATTCGGGTGCGCTGGTGCTGGCCAGCCTGTCGTCGAAGATCGAGCACTCGCAGCAGGACGGTGGCAAGGTGCTGCGCGTCTTCTGGTCGATCGTCACCGGATTGCTCACCCTCGGGATGCTGATCGTGGGGGGCATCTCCGCGCTGCAGCAGGCCACGCTGATCATCGGGGTGCCGTTCTCGGTGGTGCTGTACCTCGTGATGGTGTCGTTCTTCCGGGCGCTGCGACGCGAAATGGGGGCAACCCCTGGGCCGGTGCATGGGCCGGCTCAGACCGAGGTCTCGACCTTCACAGCCCCCGCACAGGAATCCGGCGTGCCACGCTAGTTCTGCCGGGGGGTGAGGTGCAGAATGGCGCGCATGCCTACGTCGCAACTCCCGCGCTCTCGCGTCCTCGCCGCCTGGGCGGTACACCTGTTCACCATGACGGGGGTGGTCTGGGCCAGCCTGGCCGTCGTCGCGCTGTTCGAGGGCGATATCGCGGCCATGTGGCTCTGGCTGGGCGTCGCGCTGGTCGTCGACGGGGTTGACGGCACGCTGGCGCGCAAGGCCGACGTGAAGACGTATGCGCCGGGCTTCGACGGCACCGTCCTCGACGTGATGATCGACTACCTCACCTGGACCTTCATCCCGGCGCTGTTCATGTACCTCTATCTGCCGTTCGGTCCCCAATGGGTGGCCGTGGTGATGTTCGTCCTGGTCGGCGCGTCGTCGGTGTTCTGCTACTGCAACGTCAGCCTGAAGACCGACGACTACTACTTCATGGGCTTCCCCGCCGCCTGGAACGTGGTGGCCGTGGTGATGTGGATCACCGGCACGGGTGCCACCACCAACGTGATCATCACCGTCCTGCTGGCGGTGCTGACGGTCGCGCCGCTCACCTTCGTGCATCCCTTCCGGGTGGCGCGCCTGATGCCGGTCAACGTGGTGGCGGCCTTCGGCTGGATCGCCGCGACGGCGGTGCTGGTCGCCCGGTATCCGGAGCGCGATCTGGTGGTCGAGATCGCGTGGTGGGCCAGCGGCGGGTGGCTGATGGCGCTGAGCGCGGTGCGCACGGTTCAGGAACTGGCCAAGCGCAGGGCAGGGGTGGCGGCGTAGCGCCGTTCCAGGGCGCGCTCCTGCCGGTACTTCGCCACCTCGAGTCCTAACCCGGCCAGGATCATCGCCGCGATCACCACGATGACGTAGGGCGGGTAGTTGCGCCCGTTCAGCGCGAAGTACACATACGGGGTGACGAAGGTGACCACCGTCGTGATCGTGCCGAGGATCCTGGTGCGGATCCGGGAGCCGGTGACCATCGCCATCACGCCCCAGGTGTACGGGATCGCGGTGAGCACGTCGATCGACCACAGCACCAGCAGGCTGCCCTCGAACTCCTTGACGAAGACGACGGGGAGCGCGCGCAGCGCGGAGTAGACGAAGACCGCGAGATAGACGTAGAGCCGGGGATTGCGGATCAGGCGCGAGGCGGCCGAGCGGTGCCGCACCGGAACCGACAGCGTGCTGAGCGTGGCGAGGATGTCGTGCGGGAAGGAGGTCGCGTCGGCGCCCTCGAAGACCGACGCCTGCTCGGGGTGCGTGCTCAGCAGCCGGCGGGTCGCCTCTGCCGGGGTGATGCCGTAGGCGCGCCGGCCCTCTGCGGTGGCCGGTCCCAGGGGGGTGAGCGCGCCGGGCATCGCCTCCTCCAGTCGCACGAGGGTGGCGCCGTCGCGGATGTCCACCACCCACAGCCGGCGACCGGCCTCGAGCGCCCGACGCGCGGTGGGCGCGAGTCGGGCGGGGTCGAGCAGCTTGTCGGCCGCGATCTCACGGATCTCGCGCGGCCCCAACTCGGCCAGCCGCTGGACGTGGGCGGCCTCGCGCACCTTGGTGGGGGTGAGCGGGAGTTCGGTCAGCGTGTCCATCGTGAAAACGGCGTGCGGCTGGGTGAGAAAAGCGTCACGCAGGGAGATGAGCACCTCGTGCGTGCGACGAACGACGTTACCCAGCACCCCGAAAGACTAGCCGAGCCGCCGCCTGTTACACCCCCAACCTGGGTGTCCGCTGTGAGAACCGTGGTCAGACCAGGGTGTTCCCCGAAGGCGCTCCCGACATGCCGCTCCCGACATTGACGCTCCCGGGGGATGACTCTCGTCGGAATGACGTTCCTCGCCCGCCCGGGACGTTCCGCAGGGACCTCTAGTCGGGTCCGGGAGGGCTGGGAGCCAAGGGCGGCGACCTGCCGCCCAGACTTCGTGATGATGTTGCCACTCGGTGCGTGGTCGGGGTTTTCCTTACGGTCGCCGCCCTTGGCTCCCAGCCCTCCCTCCGGTTCTATCGTGACGCTCCCTGCCAATGACGCTCCCTGACGAGCGGGGAGCATCTTGAAGAGCACTACTGTGGGCGCATGAGCGAAGACCTTGCGGCACTGAGGCTGCAACTGGCGGAGGCCGAGGCGCGAGCCAAGGCGGCGGAAGCGGAGGCGGCCCGGGCGCAGGCGGAGGCCGCGCGGGCCGCGCTGGAGCTGGCGGCGAGCCGGGCGGGGGCTGGCGGCGGGGAGGAGCCCACCGCGTCCGAGCCCGCTCCGGCGACGCCGACGAGCGGGCAGACGAACGTCGACGGGGAGGCGGCACCCGCGCTGTCTGCACCCGCGCTGTCGGCCTTCGCCGAGACGGCCCGTGCGGGCTACTCCTTCGACGCGCCGGCGGTGACCATCGGCACGGTGATGGACGACGGCGTGCCGGTGCCGGGGATCGCGGCTCGGATGCCGCTCGCGGTGTTCAATCGGCACCTGCTCGTCGCCGGGGCGACCGGCACCGGCAAGACCCGCACGCTGCAACTGCTGGCGGAGGGGCTCTCCGCCGCGGGGACCTCGGTGCTGCTGTGCGACGTGAAGGGCGACCTGACCGGGCTCGCCGAGGCCGGGGCCTCGTCGGAGAAGCTGCTGGCGCGAACCTCGGCCAACGGCCAGTCGTGGGTGCCGGCGTCGTTCCCCGTCGAGCTGCTCGCGTTGAGCGGGTCGGACGGGCATCGTCCCGGGGTGAGCGTGCGGGTGCCGATCTCCGACTTCGGTCCGATCCTGCTGAGCCGCGCCCTCGACCTGAACACCACTCAGGAGCAGTGCCTCCAGCTGATCTTCTCCTGGGCCGATTCCGAGGGCCTGGAGCTGATCGACATCGCCGACATCCGCTCGGTCGTCTCCTTCCTCACCTCCGACGACGGCAAGGAGGTGCTGGCCACCATCGGCGGGGTCTCGAAGGCGACCGCCGGCGTGATCCTGCGCGCGCTCACCGCGCTGGAGGCCCAGGGCGGAGACCAGTTCTTCGGCGAGCCGGGCTTCGACTCGGAGGATCTGCTGCGTCAGGTCGACGGCAAGGGCGTCGTCTCGCTGCTCGCCGTCGGCGACCTGCTGCGTCGCCCCGCCCTCGTCTCGACGATGATCATGTGGCTGCTGGCCGACCTCTTCACCGCGCTGCCCGAGGTGGGCGATCCCGAGCGCCCCAAGCTGGTGTTCTTCTTCGATGAGGCCCACCTGCTGTTCGCGGGGGCCACCAAGCAGTTCGTCAACCAGGTCATCCAGACGGTGCGGCTGATCCGCTCGAAGGGCGTGGGCATCGTCTTCGTCACCCAGACCCCGAAGGACATCCCTGGCGACGTGCTCGCCCAGCTCGGCTCGAAGGTGCAGCACGCGCTGCGCGCCACCACCCCGGAGGACCAGAGGAAGCTGAAGCAGACCGTCGACACCTTCCCGCGCACCACGCTCGACCTCGCCGAGGTGCTGACGACGCTCGGCACCGGCGAGGCGGTGGTCACGGTCCTCGGTCCCGACGGCCGGCCCACGCCCGTCGCGCCCACCAAGATCTGGGCCCCGGCCTCCGTGATGGGACCTGCCCACGACGTGACGGTATACGGTCTGGCCGGAGCGTCGGCGCTGGCCGGCAGGTACGCCACCGCGGTCAACCCGGTCTCCGCGGAGGAGAAGCTGCGGCAGCGCGCCGACGAGGCGGAGGCGGAGCGCGCCCGGCTCGCGGCCGAGGCCGCGGCGGCCGCGGAGGCCGAGAAACGAGCCAAGGAACAGGCCATCGCCGCGGAGAAGGAACGCAAGAAGAAGGAGGCCGAGTACCAGCGCCAGCTCCGCGAGATCGAGAAGGAGGACCAGCGCAAGGCCCGCGAGGCCGAGCGCAAGGCCGCCCAGCGCAGCAGCCACGTCGAGAAGGCGTTCGGCAACGCGATCCGCTCCGCCGGCACCCAGCTGGGCCGCGAGCTGACCCGCTCCCTCTTCGGCAACCGCCGCCGCTGACCGGCATCCGGAGGCGGGTGTCACTTTCTGTGGGTAGACCAACAGAAAGTGACACCCGACTCCGGGTGCGTCGGCTTGCGCCCGCGCAGCGGCGGGTCTCAGGCCGTCTGCCGGGGCAGATCCTCGAACAAATCGATGAGCTGCTTGGTGTAGTCGTGTCTGTCGGCGTCGAAGAGCCGGGCGCGGTCGAAGTCGTCCACGACGACGCCGTCCTTCAGCACCAGCAGGTGCTGGCTGATGAAATGCACGGCGCTGAGATCGTGCGAGATGAACATGTACGACAGCCCCAGCGCATCCTGCAGATCCTTCAGGAGGTTCAGCACCCGCGCCTGCGTGGAGACGTCGAGGCTGGCGGTGGGCTCGTCGAGGACGATGAAGCTGGGCTCGGTGCTGATCGCCCGCGCGATCGACACCCGCTGTTTTTCGCCGCCGCTCAGTTGATGGGGCAGCTTGTCCAGGTACGTGGACGGCAACCGGACCAGGTCGAGCAGGCCCGCCGCCACCGCGCGGGGGGCGTCGCCTACATCGAGGAAGCTGGGCGCTCGGCGGCCGATGCACTCCAGCGGTTCGAGCAGCGACGCCATGATCGGAAGGCGTTCGTTGAAGGACGCACTGGGGTTCTGCAACACGAGTTGCATCCGCCGCCGGGCGGTGCGCAGGGCTTCGCCGCCCAGCGTGCTCAGCTGGTGATCGTGCAGCCAGATCTCGCCGCCGTCGACGCGCTCCAGGCTCAACAGGCAGCGCGCGAGGGTGGGCTTGCCGCTGCCCGACTCACCCACCACGCCCAGGCAGGTGCCCTGGGGCAGAGTGAGGCTGACCCCGTCGACGGCCCGGGTTCCGCTGCCGTAGATCTTCAGGACGTTCTCCGCTCGCAGGACGGGCGCCGCGGCTGCGGGGCCGGACGACGGTGCCTGCCGGATCTCGATCCGGGCGGGCTCGCCCCGCACCGGCAACCGCGATCCGATGCGGCGCAGCGGGGGGATCGAGGCCAGCATGTCCTGCGTGTACGGGTGCTGAGGCCGTCGCACGACGTCGTCCTTCGTCCCGCGCTCGACGATCTCGCCGTCCTGCATGATCGAGACCCGGTCGGCGTAGCGGTTCATGATGCGCAGGTCGTGGGTGATGAAGAGGATCGAGGTGCCGGTGCGGTCCCTGATCGCGGCGAGTTCGTCGAGCACGACGCTGGAACTCCAGGAGTCCAGCGCGGTGGTGGGCTCGTCGGCGATCAGCAGCTTCGGTTCGAGCAGGACGGCCGACGCCAGGGCGAGGCGCTGCAGCTGCCCGCCCGAGACCTGGAAGGGGTAGCGCCCGATCAGTTGCGGGTCCAGGCCGACGGCCTCGACGCCGGCGGCGATCTTCCGCGCGCGGTCCTGCGCCGACATGCGGCGATGCGCGCGCAACATCTCGTGCATCTGGTTGCCGACGGTGTAGTACGGCGTGAAGGCGCTCTGATAGTCCTGGAAGACATAGGCGATCTGGTCGCCGCGCACGCGCCGGAGGGCCTGCTTTCCCATGGTGAGCAGGTCTTGCCCGTCGAACCCGATCGCGGTCGCGCTCCGGGTCAGGTTCTTGGCGAGCAGGTTGGTGAGGGCGCTCGACGTGATCGACTTGCCGCTTCCCGATTCCCCGATCAGGGAGAACCATTCGCCGCGCTCCACCGCGATGTCGATGCCCTTGACGAGCTCGTGCCCGCCCCTCGTCGTGACCCTCAGGTCGCGGACCTCAAGCAGCGGCATGGGCCATCCTTTCGTCCTCGGCGCCGATCGCGTAGCGCTTCATGAGCTGATCGCCCAGCCAGGTGGCCAGGGCCACCACGACGAAGATGGCCAGGCCGGGAATGACCATCAACTGCGGGGCCTGCGCGAAATAGGCGCGGCCGTCGTTGAGCATCGCTCCCCATTCGGGCGACGGGGGCTGCACGCCCATGCCGATGAACGACAGCGAGGCGACCAGCAGGATCACCTTCCCGATGTCCATCGTCGCGAGCGCCAGGGTGGGGCCGACGATGTGAGGGATCATGTGCTGGCGCAGGATGCGGCGCGGGCGCGCGCCCGCCAGCTTCGAGATCATCAGATAGTCGCGGGTCTTCTCCTGCATCACCAGGCTGCGGGTGAGCCGGGTGTAGCCCACCCACTTGACCACCAGGATCGCGATCAGCATGTTGACGAACCCCGGACCGAGAAGGCCGCTCAGGATGATCGCGACGATGTAGTCGGGCAGGGCGATGAAGGTGTCGACGATGCGCATCGTGAACCAGTCGAACCGTCCGCCGGCCCATCCGGAGAGCAGGCCGAGCGGCACCCCGATCAGGATCGCCAACGCGAGCGCCAGCAGGCTCAGGCCCACCGTGACCTGAGCCCCCGTGAGCACGCGCGAGAGGATGTCGCGCCCCAGGTTGTCGGTGCCCAGCCAGTGACTGCTCGACGGTCCGGCCAGCCGGTTGGCCAGGTCCACCAGTTCGGGATCGTGCGGCGCGAGGAACGGTCCCGCCAGCACGATGCCCAGCAGGGCGATCACGGCGATGGCCCCCCAAGGTGTCTTCCGGATGTTCATCGGTGTTCAGCCCCCTTCAGGGAGATCGCCGGATCGAGGATGCGGTAGGAGAGATCGACGAGCATGTTGATCACGAAGACGCACATGCCGACGAGGATGATGAAGGCCTGGATGACGCCGTAGTCGCGTCGTGCCAGCGCCTCGACGGCCAACTTGCCCACCCCTGGGATGCCGAAGGTGATCTCGACGATGATCGTGCCGCCCAACAAGCTGCCCAGGCTGACGCCCAGGATGGTCACCAGGGGGATCAGCGAGTCGCGCAGGGTGTGCTTGGCGAAGATCACCGGCTCCTCGACGCCGCGGGCGCGGGCGGCGCGGACGAACTCGCGCTGCGACGCCTCGATCAGGCTGTTGCGCAGGATCTTGATGTACGGCGGGGCGATGGCGACCGCCAGGGCCACCGTAGGCAGGATCAGGCCGGCGGGCTTGTTCAGTCCGGAGGAGGGCAGCAGGCCGAGCCGCACCGCGAAGAGGTCGATCAGCAGTAGTCCCAGCCAGAAGGTGGGAACCGCGGCGCCGGCCAGGCAGAAGACCCCCACAACGCGATCGACGAGCCTGCCCTCGTGCAGCGCGGCCAGACCGCCCAGGGCGAAGGTGAGCACGACCACCGCGAGCATCGTCGCACCCGCCAAGAGCAGCGTGTACGGGAAGGACGTGCTCAGGGCGGCCATGACGGGCTTGCCGGTCATCAGCGAGTTCCCGAAGTCGCCGTGGAACACGCCGCCGAGGAAGCGGAGGTACTGCTGCCACATCGGGTCGTTCAGGCCGAGTTCCGTGCGCAGCGCCTCGATCTCGTCCCTGGTGACGGCGACGGTGTCGATCCGCAGCATCGACAAGACGGCGTCGCCGGGCGCGAGCTGGACGATCAGGAAGCTGATGAGGGTCAGCACGACGAAGAAGCCGACGCCTTGCAGCAGCCACTTCCCCACCGCGGGAAGCCATGCGGCCTCCCGCGGTCTCGTCGTCTCTCCCACGGCGCCCGTCCCCACCGTCGTGGCGGACTCATTCAATGTCGATGTCCTTGGTCATCATCGGGAACTCGAACTCGTTGACCGGGGTCCGCCATCCCGTGACCCGGTTGTTGTACGCGGAGGTCTCGTTGGGCACCACCAGGTAGGAGTTGATCGCCTCGGCCTCCAGCCAGCTCGCGATCTCCTTGGCCTTCTCGTTGCGGGCGTCGGGATCCAGCTCCGAGTTGAAGGCGTCGAGCATGGCGGTCAGGGCGGGTTCCTGGAAGTGCCCGTGGTTCTGGGCGCCGCCATCGCCGAAGGTGCCGTTCAGGAAGAACGATCCATCGCCGCGGGTGATGGTGAGCAGCGAGTAGGTCATGATGTCGAACTCGTTGGTCTCCACGTACTCGTCGATGTTGTCGGCGACCTGGATGTCCATGGTGATGCCCACCTTGGCGGCCGAGTCGCGCAACAGTTGGGCGATCAACGGCAACTCGGGACGGGCGATGTAGGTGACGACCTTGAGCGTCAGGGGCTTTCCGTCGCGGGTCACCGTGCCGTCGGTGACGTCGAGGCCGGCGGCACGGAAGTGCTCCAGGGCGACATCGGTGCCGAACGGATGCTCCAAGGGCGCGGGGGAGAAGGCCCAGCCGCCGGGGAAAGGGTTGTAGGCGACGGTGCCCTGCCCGGCCATCACCCCGTCGACGATGGCCTGCCGGTCCATCAGCGCATCGATGCCCAAGCGGAAGTCGCGGTTGTTCCACAGCTCGGCGTTCTGGCCGGCGTAGTTGTACATCAGGTGGTAGACGCGGTTGCCCGGCACGGATTCGACGGTGAGGTCCGGATTCTGGGAGAGCGTTTCAATCGACTCGGTGGAGGGCCGGTAGATCACGTCGGCGTCGCCGGCCTGGATGGCCAGCATCCTCGCGTTGGCGTCCTCGTTGGATGCCATGATCACCGTGTCCAGCTTCGTCCGGCCATCCCAGTAGTCTTCGTTGCGCACCAGAACCGCCTCGGTGTTGGGGTCGAAGCTCTCGAAGGCGAACGGCCCGGTCCCGATGGGGAGGTCGCCCGGGTCGGTGACGTCGACGATCACGGCGTTCTGGTGGATCAGGTTGGAGATCAGGGCCGGGTAGACGCTCTCCGTGGTGATGGTCAGCGTGTATTCGTCAGGGGCCTGAATATCTTGGATCTTCAGCGCCGCCGCGACCCCGGCATTCACGTCGATGGCGTGTTGCAGACTGGCCCGGACCGCCTCCGCGTTCAGGGGATTGCCGTTGTGGAAGCTGATTCCCTGACGAATCGTGAAGCTCCAATGCTGGGCGTCGTCGCTTTCCCAGTTCTCCGCGAGCCAGGGAAAGGGTTGAAGGGTGTCCGGATCGATGCCCACCAGCGATTCCACGGCGCCGGAGTTCAGCACGAAGGCGGCGTTGATCATGTGGGCGTCGGTGGTATTCGGGGGATAGACGGTGATGAAACGCAGCGTCTTCTCGGCGCTGCCGGTTTCGTCGGCCGGTGCGTCTCCGCCGTCCCCGCCGCAGGCCGTCAGCGCGAGGGCGACGGCGGTGAAGAGAGCCGCGAGGAGGCGGGGCGATCGTCGGGTCATGGGTCAGTACACCTTTCGGAACCGTTCGTTCGTGTCCTGACGCGCTCGTCGTCGAACGCTCGCCACGGTCCCGGAAATGCGGCACACCACATCGGGATGTTGCTTCGTGGGCCCAGTCGCGAGGCTCGTCAACGCGCGGGCCGGCTGTCTTCGGACTCGGGATCCCCCTCGCCCGGCTGCCTTCCCAGGAGCGGTAGCTCCCAGTGGCCTACATGCCGGGTTCGTCACCCTTACCGCTGCGCGTCAGTCCCGGATTCTCACCGGATTCCTGGTGCCCTTTTCGGGGCACCGCCAGCTCGCGATATCGACATTAGCCTGGCGCATTCTCGCGCTTCGATCCGGGGTCGGATAAGGCCGCAGCCTCCGATGAGAGGCGGGGGGCGCCTTCTTGGGGGAGACCCAACCAAAAAGACACCCGCCTCCCCGGGAGG
>DAOLFC010000084.1:0-15418 GCA_035326505.1 Arachnia sp. | reverse complement strand
TCGTGGTCCCTGAGGAGGGCGCCTGCGCCCGTCTCGAAGGGCTCCTCAAGGAGCGTCATGGGGGTGACGCTCCTTGAGGAGCACCAGGGGTCAGCCGCAGGTCGTCGCCGGGTAGGCGGCGCTCAGCGTCTGGGTCAGCGACGCGTCGTCGACCGCCGTGCCGACCACCGAGATCTCACCCCCTGCGACGGAGACCGCCCGGCTGCTGAACGCCTTGGAGGTCGACGCCCCGGCGGCGATCGGGCCGAAAGCGGCCGTGCCGTACGTCCCGTTCGCCGAGAAGGTGACGGCGTGGGCGGGATCGGCCTTCACGGTCAGCGCCACGACGACCTTGCCCGCGACGCAGCGCGTCACCGCGGTGGCCGTGAGGTCCAGGTTCGCTGCGGGGGGCTCGGCGAGGGTGCCGGTCACCACGATCTCGGGGATCTTGAGGTAGGTGCCCTGGGTGGCGAAGATCAGCCGGATTCCGGTGGCCTCGACCGAATCGAAGGCAGCAACCGTCTGGGTGCCGGAGGGGGCGATGGGCACGGCCTGGGCCGTGGTGGCCCGCCAGATGCCGTCGACGCCGCGGTACTCCACGCTCACGCTCTGCGGCGTTCCTTCCGTGTTGGTGAAGGACACGCTGGAGACGTCGTAGACGGTGCCCACCGAGAGCGTGAAGGTCACCTCGTCGCGGTAGTTGTTCCCGCCGGCCCAGGTCGACCACGGAGTCGAGTTGTTGCCGTCGCAGGCGTTGGTCGCGGGGTAGACGTCCCATTCGGTCTGGTGGAACGACGCCGAAACCGTCGCGCCGGCCGCCCGGCAGACGTTGCCGCTGACCAGTTCCTGCGGCTGCCCGAAGATCTGCACCTCCGAGACCGACTGCCAGCCCGCGTTGTCCTTCTGCAGCTGCAAGCGGATGCCACGGGTCACCGGCACCCCGGAGACGTCCAGCTTCGCCGTCGGTGCCGCCTCGGCGGCGGGATCGAAGGTGGCGGTCACGCCGGAGTCCACCCAGCTGCCGCCGGCGTCCTTGTACTCCACGCGCACCGACGAGGGCCAGGTGGCCCCACCATCGCGATAGGTGTGGACGACGACGCTCTGCGGGCGCTGGTTGCTCGACCAGTCGAAGGCCAGCCAGCTGTTGCGGGGGTAGTTGCCGCCGGAGACCCAGTCGTCCCAGCCCTTGCCCTTGACGTTCTGGTCGATGAGCGTCGGCGCCAGGCTGGAACGGCTGGAGACGGTCACGGTCGAGGTCGTGGCGAGGTTGACCACGCCGTACTCCCAGACGTCGGCCTCACGGGTGAAGGTTCGGCCCTCGCCGAAGACGCCGTCGGCCGCCAGGCGACCGGTGTAGGTGGTGCGCCCGACCTCGCCGAAGGAGGCGTCCCACTCGACCGCCACCTGGCTGGTGACCTCGCCGATCTTCACCGCGACGGTGGCGGGCAGCACGTCCTGCGGGGAGGAGTTCAGCCGGACGGCAGCCGGGAGCTGCTCGACGACCGACCAGACCGCCGAGCCGGCGCCCTTGTCGTCCCAGTAGCTCTCGTCCCAGCCGTCGGCCCAGCGCGCCGGGTCCTCGACGGCGGGGTTGCGCATGGTCAACTCGCCGTTCTCACCCACCACGATGGGGAGCCAGACGTAGGTGGAGTCGTTCTTGCCGTCGTTCCAGCGGTCGCCCATGTAGACGTACTTGCCGGGGCCGAGGGTGAGCACGTTGGTCGACTGCGACCCGAAGGTGGTGCGCCGGCCGTCACCCACGGAGAGCAGGCCGTCGCCGCCCTCGGGGATGGCGTTGTAGGCCACGTTCTCGTAGGAGTCGCCCGGCTCGACGCCGCGGATCCAGGTGCCCAGGATGTCGCTGGCGCTGTGGTAGGTCTGCGGGTTGGGCGCCCACCCCGTCGCCCCGGAGGCGACGACGTAGTAACGGTCGCCGTGGGTGAAGACCGCCGGGGCTTCCAGCCATCCGCATTCCTTGACGATCTGGAAGTCCACGCCGCGCACCGGTGCCTCGGGGGTGCCGTCGGCGAACAGGTAGGGGTACTGACCATCCTCGGAGTACTGGAAGCGGAACGCGCCGCTGCCCCCGTAGGTGCCCGTCTTGACGATGTCCTGCGTGGTGGTGTGTTCGACGTTGGTGTAGTCCTCGTTGAGCCGCGAGATGTACAGCGAGTTGTTCTCCTCGGAGGAGTACACGATGTAGGCGGTGCCGTCCTCATCCTGGAACAGCGTCATGTCGCGGGCCTGGCCGGGCACCGCGCTGGTGGTGCAGGCCTGGTAGTTGGCGCGGTTGTAGAGCCGGAAGGCGCCGGTCATCCGGAAGGGGCCCTCCGGGTTGTCGGCGACGGCCACCGCCGCCATCGAGCGCGCGTACATGGAGCCGCCCGACTGCAGCCGACCGTCGGCGTGCCACCACATCACCCACTGGTCGTTCTTCTCGTTGTAGAGCACCTTGGGCCGCTCGAAAATCGCCGAGTAGTCCCAGTTCTGGGTGGTGTTGAGGTAGTAGGACAGCGACTGGACCAGCTCGGTCTTGGGTTGGCCCGCCTCGTCGAGCGTGTCGTAGAGATCGACGAAGTAGTCCTCCTGGGTGAGCTGGGCGTTGTCGGTGATGCCGCGCAGCGCGGTGCCCATGTTCTCCCAGTTGAGCAGATCGGTCGACCGGTACACCGAGACGCCCGGGCTGCCGTAGTAGCCGTTGGTGCGGTCCTCGCCGTACCAGTAGTGGACGGTCTCCCCCGCCTCCTCCACAGTGACGATCTGCCCGCCATGCGCCTGGATGTGGCGTCCCTGGGTGTCGTACCAGAAGGGCCGGAAGTAGGTCGACGAGCCCGATCCGGGGTCGAGGACCGACTGGAAGCGGTCGTAGGTGGGCGGCGGGTCGGTGCGCGGCACGCCGTCGTTGGGGTCGGTGGTCACCGCCGCGGGTGCCAGGATGGGCGTCGCCTGGGCGACGGTGGTCCCGGACAACGGGATCAGCCCCGCCACCAGGACCGACGCGACCACCAGGCCGGTGGCGCGTCGCGCTGTTGCCTTCTGTCTCATAGGGAGCCTTCCTCAGCTCGTCGCCCCGCACGACGTCATGCGGGGCAGTGCCTCACGACCCGCCGTCCGTCGGTGATCCGTCAGCGAAACCACGGAAGACACACCTCCGGATGATCGCTTTTGATCGCTTGTTCGTTTGCGGTGGGTCGTGTGCTAACGATACAAAGGGCGTCGATGCCGGTCAACGATTCGGAGTCGAGTTGCCGGTTGTTGCCAAGTGGGGTTGCCGCTCCCCATGACGCTCCTTGAGGCGCGGAGCGAAGCGGAGACGCTTCGCAAGGAGCGACCGGCAGCCGGACAACAGTCGCTGCCCAGGCTGCCGGTGGCTCCTTCGAGACGCTCGTTCCTCAGGAGCGTATGGCGGGCTCAGCCGCAGGTCGTCGCTGCGTAGCCGGCGGACGTGGTCGTCGTACCGCCGTCGGCGACCACACTCACCTCGACCGTGCCGTCGACCACCCCCGCCTGGCGGGTGGAGAAGGCCGCCGAGCTGGTCTTCCCGGGCGCCAGGCCCGCGAAGGTCTTCGAACCGTAGGCCGACACCGCGGAGGCATCCACCGGCGACTGCTCGCCGTTGGTGACGCTGACCGCCACGACCACCTTGCCCGCGACGCAGCGGGTGGTCGCGGTCACCGCGACGGCGACCTCACTCGCCTCATCGGCCACAGGGATGACCCACAGGTCGGCGATGGACGGGTCGTAGTACTGCAGCGCCGCGTTCGTCACCGGGTACTGGAAGGTCACGGTCACCGTGCCGTCGTTGTCGAGCACCTCGGGGTCGGTCACCAGGATCTGATGGCCGGTGGTGCCCTGTCCGCCGGCTGTGCGCACCATCCGGACGTGCCGCACGAGCGTGCCGTCGACGAGCACGTCGTAGTCCTTCGTGCCCGCCGAGTTCCAGGTCTCGCGCATGCGCAGCAGGAACGGCTGCCCGGGCTCCACCGCGACCTCCGCCGAGAACCACGAACCCGGCGTGTTGTTGTGCGAGTACCGACGGGTGAAGCCCGCCTCGGTGCTGATGCCGCTGGTGGGCGACGCGGCGACACTGTGCGCGGCCTCGGAGGCCAGGTTTCCGAAGTCCACGTGGTCCGAGGTGACCTCGGTCGGCGGCAGCGTGATCTCGGCGACGGTGATCTTCGCCGAGGTGCTCGCCACGGCCCGGCCGTCGTCGGCGAAGGTCACCGGCACGGTGTAGTCGCCGGCGGGGGCGTCCAGCGGGTGGGTCACCCGGACGCGGTAGCTGCCGCTGGCCCCGGGCGCGAGCGCGGCGAGGGCGGAGGGCACGGTGCCCCAGCCGTCCGGGACGATGGCCGAGGCCTGCCCCTGCACCGCGAGATGGCTGTTGTTGGTCGCGGCGACGACGAGGGTGTCCACCCCGGCGGACGTCTGCTCGACGGTGACGCCGGTGATCGTGATCGGATCGGTCACCTCGAAGGAGTAGCTGCCCGATCCGACGACGACCTCGACGACACCTTCACCCGCCTGCCGCACCGCGGTGATCCCCGCCACGCCCGCGAGGGGCGCGCCGCCCTCGGTGATCGTCGACGGTTCGCCGGCCGGCAGCCGCACGGTGGAGGTGGTGTTCACCGGCACGGTGACGTCGAGCCGGATGCCGGTGGCGGTGGTGCTCCAGTCGGTCGACAGCGGCCCGTAGATCGTCTCGATGCGACCGGCCGCCTCGGTGATCCCGCCGCCGGGGCGCGGCTCGATGACGCTCGTCCGATAGCCGGGCTCGCCGATCCGGATGCCGCCGATGTAGCGATGCATCCAGTCGGCCACGGCGCCGTAGGCGTAGTGGTTGAACGAGTTCATGTCCACGGGGCCGAACGAACCGTCGGGCTGGATCGAGTTCCAGCGCTCCCACACGGTGGTCGCGCCCTTCGAGATCTCGTAGCCCCAGGAGGGGTAGTCCTCCTTCAGCAGCATCTCGTAGGCCAGATCGTCGCGGCCGATGGCGCTGAGCGCGGGCAGCAGCCAGGGCGTGCCGATGAAGCCGGTGGCCAGGTGGTTGCCGCTGAGCGCCAGCTTGGCGACGTACTTGTCGCCGACCTTCGCACGGAGGGCCTCGTCGTCGACCAGTCCCATGCCGAGCGCGAGCGCGTATCCGGTCTGGGTGTTGCCCGCGACGGTGCCGTCGGCGGCCACGTAGGCGGCGACGAAATCGCGCTTGATCTGCTCGAACCGATCGGCGAACTCCTGCGCGCGCGGGTCCCCGATCGCGTCGGCCATCTCCGCCATCATCCGGGCGGTGTCGGCCCAGATCGCGGTCGACTTCGCCTCGTTGGCGATGCCCGAGGTGCTCTCCAGGCTCAGCCAGTCGGTGGTGGTGAAGAAGGTCGAGGCGTAGGCGCCGAGGTTGTCGTCGCCGATCCGGCCCTTCGCGAAGTCGTAGAACTTCAGCATGCTCGCCCAGTTGGTGCGCACCACGTTCGTGTCATCGTAGGCGCGGTAGAGGGCGTAGGGCACGGCGACGATGGCGTCCTGCCAGCCGGGCCCGCTCGCGTCGAACGCGCCGTTGGTCGACGGCACGACCGCCGGGATCTGGCCGTCGGCCTTCTGCTCGTCGCGCACGTCCGTCATCCACTTGCCGAGGAAGGCGCGCATGTCGAACAGGTAGCTGGCGGTGGGGCTGAAGACGTTGATGTCGCCGGTCCAGCCGAGGCGCTCGTCGCGCGCCGGGGTGTCGGTGGGAATGGACAGGAAGTTGCCGCGCGCGCCCCAGGTGATGTTGCTGATCAGCTGGTTGAGCATCGCGTGCGAGGTCTCCAGCGTTCCCGTGCGGGCGAGGTCGGAGCCCCAGACGACGCCCTTGACGTCGCCGGCGGCGGGCGCGGGGGTGAGGCCGCTGACCTCGATGTAGCGGAAGCCGTGCTGGGTGAACGTCGGCTGGTAGGTGACGGTGCCGTCCTGCGCGAAGGTGTAGTAGTCGGTGGCGAGCGCCGCGCGCAGGTTCTCGGTGTAGAGGGTGCCGTTGGGGTTGAGCACCTCGGCGTGACGGATCTTGACCGTCTGGCCGGCCGTGCCGGTCAGGGTGAGGCGGCTGACGCCGACCATGTTCTGGCCGAGGTCGTAGACCGTGAGCCCGGCCGCCGGGGTGGTGACGTTCACAGTGTCGAGCACCTGGGTCTCGCGGACCGGCTCGTCGGGCTGCGGGGACAGCTTGGCCGTGTCGGAGGCCAGGATCCGCACCGGCGACCAGCCCGCGCCGGAGTAGCCGGCGGTGTTCCATCCGGGCTTCTCGGCACGCGCGTCGTAGGTCTCGCCGATCTGCAGGTCGGTGGCGACGAACGGGCCGGGCGCCCAGGTCCAGCTCGCGTCGGTGTCGATCCACTCCGTGGTGCCGTCGGTGTAGGCGACCTTCAGCCGGGCGACGAGGGCGAGGTCGGTGCCGTACTGGCCCCTGCCCGCCAGGCCGACCTTGCCGGCCCACCAGCCGTCGCCGAGGGACGCGCCGATGACGTTGGCGCCCGGGACGATCTGGTCGGTGACGTCGTAGGTCTGCGACTGGATGCGCTTGGCGTACTCGGTGTAGCCGGGCGCGAGGTGCTGGTCGCCCACCTTGTCGCCGTTGAGCGCGAGCTCGTAGATGCCATGCGCGGCGGCGTAGACGCGGGCGGAGGCGACGGTCTTGGCCGGGTCGACCGTGAACTCCTTGCGGAACAGCGGCGCGTTCGACTCGGCGGTCAGCAGCAGCGCGTCGGAGCCGCCGGTGACGGTGACGGCGCCGTCGGCATGGGTGCCGGCGGACAACGGGTTGCCGGCGGCGAAGTCGGGCTGGGCGAGCACCGCGCCGCCGGTGGCGGTGACGGAGAGGCCGCGCACCGTGACCGACTCGCTGCCGTAGGTGCGGATGCCGACGCCACCGAAGGCGTGGTCGGTGACCGCGCGGGTGTCGACCAGGACACCGTCGAGGGTGGTCGTGATCGTGGTGCCGGCGACCTCGAAGGCGATCGTGTGCGTGCCGGTCAGCAGGCCGTCGCGGGTGAAGCCGAAGGGGCGCAGGTCGACCGACGGCAGCACCGTGTAGCCGCCGTTGACCAGGCGGTGCGGCACCAGGCTGGGCACGGAGGACCCGGAAGTGCCCACGTTGATCTGCCACATGTAGGCATTCGACGCCGACTTGGCGCGCAGGAAGGTGCCGAAGGCCACCGCGTTCAGGCTGAAGTCGACGCTGGCGGTGTAGTCGGTCCAGCCGCTGTAGGCGGCGCTGCGCCCGATCCACTCGGCGGAGCCCCAGTCGGCGGGAGCGAGCAGGCCGGTCTCGAAGGACGCGCTGCTCCAGTCGGTGGCGTTCCCGGCGCCGTCCCAGACCCGGACGCGCCAGTGGTACGCGGTGCCAGGCTCCAGGGCCGGGCCGCCGTAGGCGATGTCGGCCTGAGCGGCCGACTCGACCCTGCCGGTGGCCCAGACGTCGGAGGCGCCGGGGGTGCGGCCGACCTGGATCTCGTAGGCGGACTGCGTCTGCGCGCGCAGCTCGGAGGCGAGCGTCCAGCCGAACACCGGGTCGTCGCCGGGGATGCCCAGCGGATCGACGCGGCCGTTGGTGGTCAGGGAGCCGATGCTCACCGAGGCGGGAGTCGCGGCCGCAGCCGGACTGGTCAGGACCACGGAGGTCAACATGGTGGCCGCGGCGACGAGGACCGCCGCGAGCCGAACGCGTGCCGCGCGACGGCGGGATTGATGTGAGGGATACACGGGCGACTCCTTTGCCGGCCTGGGGTTCGATCCATACGTCTTTGAAACGTATTAAACATGATGTTACCGCTCACGCAGACTGGGGTCAACGTACTGTTCCCGGAAACTTTTTTCTTGTCGCCCGACACCCCTCGCCTCCCGCCCTCGCCCCCCTCCGGCTCCGGCGTCAGATATTCCACCGTCCATGGTGGAATATCTGACGCCGAAGGACGGATCCCGCGCCGTGGACGGCTTCGCGAACGCCGATGGGGCGCCCCTCCGTGCGGAAGGGCGCCCCATCGGCGTCAGCTGGCGTCAGCTCAGGACCGGCACTCCCCCGCGGGGTAGGCGGCCTGGAACGTGCGCTCGACCGGCGAACCGTCGACGTCCGCCGCAACCACGACCTGCGCCTCGCCCGCCGCGTAGGACGCCACGCGGGTGGCGAAGGCGGCCGATCCGCTCTTCTCCGGCGCCAGGCCGGGGAAGGTCTTGCTGCCGTACGGCGTCGAGACGGTCACATCGGCGGCAACGTCGCCGACGTTCTTCACCGTCAGCACGAGCTGCATCTTGCCCGCCACGCAGCGGCCGGTGCCGACCACGGTGGCGTCCAGGTTCGGCCCGGCCTCCGCGTCGAAGGTCACCGTGTAGGTGCGGGTGGCCCCGGACGGCGCGGTGACGAGGATCGACGAGATGCCGTCCTCACCCGGCTGGGTGACCGCCACCGTGGCGTCGCGATCGACGGGCACGGCGCGCACCACCGGCAGGTCGCCCGCCGGCCGGGCCACCGTGTACGCGTCCACGCCGGAGGAGAAGCCCGACAGGGCCGCGTTGTCGAGCGTGATCGCGGCCAGATCGGCCACGGTCGAGACGCCCGGCGCCGAAGCGTACAGCTCGACCTCCGACACGATCATGTGCGTGGCCTCCCGCGCGTTCATCACGACGCGCACGGCATCCGCAGGCACGCCGCCCATCGGCACCTCGACGATCGGCGCGGTGCCGTCGCCCGGAACCGGCACTTCCACGGTGCCGAGCGAGGTCCAGGCGCCGGTACCGGTGCGGTGCTCGACCGAGAGCGAGAGCGGCCAGCTGTTCGACGAGCCGTCCTTGTAGAAGTAGATCTTCGCGCTCTGCATGGTCTCGCGCTGCGCCAGGGTGTAGGTCAGGGTGTCCTGCGTGTTCTTGGTGCCGGACCTCCAGTTCGACCAGCCCTTGTCGGTGGTGACCAGGTTCTTGGTGCGGTCGACGCTGTAGCTCGCGCTCTCGGTGAAGGTGGCCGCCGCGGTGCTGGCCGGGGCGACGTTGTTCGCCCCAGGAACCGTGACGATCACCGACAAGGTGGCGGGCAGGGTGCCGCCGCCGGGAGCCTGCCCGGTGCCGGGCACCGTGACGACGCCCACCGAGGCGAGCGAGGCATCGGAGAGGCCGGTCCAGTCCCAGGTGACGGAGACGGGCAGCCGCTCGTCGGTGGCGCCGATCGCGGCGGGCACCGTCGTGGGCGCGGCGGCCTGGACACGCGTGAGCGCGGCCCCCTGGTAGGTCTTCAGCGAGACCGGCTCGGCGAAGCCGACCGTGCCCACCTCGACCGTCGCCGTGGCCTCGAAGGCGTTGCCGAAGACATCGGTGCCGGCGCCGGGGATGGTCTTGGTGCCCGTGGTGTTCCAGTCGACGCCGGCCGCGTTCCAGGTGACCGCGGCAGTGCGCTCGACGCCGCCGCCGTAGACGAGGGTCGCGGTGGCGGGCAGCGTCGCCGGGGTACCGGTCACGGTGGCGGTGCGGACCGGGCGCACCGAGACCAGCTCGGTGTCGGCCAGACTCCAGCGCTGGTTGCCGCCGTTGCTCGACGTCCACAGCCCCACGCTGGCGCCGTCGGCGGTGCTCTGACCGTTCACGTCGAGGACGCGCTCGTTGGTCACGCTGAGGATCGAGAAGGTCTTCCCGTCGATGGTCGACGAGATCCACTGCAGGGCCCGGTTGGTCGCGAGCTCGCTCGCGTTCGCCGTCACGAGCGTGACGCCTCCACCGGACTCCGCGAGGTACCGGCCATCGCCGGCCTGCAGGGCGAAGCGGTGCCGGTCGGTGCCCTCGCCGGCCAGCGAGCGGACGGTCCAGGTCTGCGAGGTCGCGGCCGCCGCCACGGTGGCGCCGGTGCGGATGACGGCGCTGCTGCCCTCACCGGAGAGCGCCTTGCCGCTCTGCACGCCGAACAGCTGATAGGTGTGTCCGTCGCGCAGCACCGGAGCGTCGTCGGAGACGCCCGAGACGCCGTCGATCACCAGCGTGGTGACCGACTTGCCCGGAACGCTGATCACCGCGGTCTCGCTCTGCGCGTCCACCGGCACGGCGTCGCCCACGACGAGACCGTTGGCGGTGGGGTCGGCGGCCGGGGAGACGGTGGTCACGACGGGGGTCACCGTCGCACCGGGGGCGATATCGCCGAAGCGGGACAGGTCGATCGTGAGCTCCCGCGCGCCGGTCTCGCTGTTGATGTGGACCAGGGTGACACCGTCGCCGTCGGCCTGGAGGGCCGCGGTGGTCTGCGTGTTGTCCGTGGGGATCAGCGAGTCACCGGGCGTGATGTAGTGGGTGTAGTTGCGCAGGGTGTTGAACTTCGCGTTGGTGAGCACCTTGCACGAGGGATCGGCGTCGCCGTCGGCGATGCGACGCAGCGAGTCGCCGTTCGCGTTGCAGTCGAAGTCGATGAAGATGCCGCCCCAGTTGAGCTTCTCCACCTTCTCCATGTTGTAGGTGTCCTCGACGGGCTGCCACAGCACCCACGCCGTCGGCTCCAGCTCGCGCAGGTCGTCGGCGACGCGCTGGGCGATCCCCAGGCCGTTGTCGATGTTGGTCAGGTTGAAGCCGGCGCCCGAGGTGTCCCAGTTGCCCTCGATCTCGCTCATCCACAGCGGCTTGTCGGAGGCCTTGGCGATGTCGCGCACGATGGGGCGGCTGCCCGTGCCGTAGGTGTGGACGTTGAGCTGCGCGACGGCGTCCTTCGCCGCCTGCGTCCAGCCGTTCCAGTTGGTCACGAAGGTGCCGGGGTTGGTCTCGTCCATGGCCGAGATCACCGCGTCGGTGGAGACGCCGGACTCCTTCAGCCGCGCGTCAAGGGCCTTGATCATGAGATCCTGACGGGCGGGGCCGACGTGGGCGCCCTCCTGGCGGCTGGCGCTGGTGGGCCAGCCGTTCGAGCCGATCTGGGTGGACCAGTAGTTGGTGTTGGGCTCGTTGAACGGATCGATCGTGTCGAACTCGATGTCGTGGGTGTCCTCGAGGTGCTCGACGACGGTGACCAGGTAGTCGGCGAAGGCGTCCATGTTCGCGACCGGCAGCTGCTCCGAGGTGGCGTTGTTGATGCCGCCGGAGACGTAGCCGCTCTGGGTGAGGAAGTAGGGCGGCGAGTTGCTGAAGGCCTCCCACTTGGTGATCTTGTCCTTCAGCGCGTCCAGCCACCAGCGCTGCGTGGCGTCGGCGTCGAAGTTGTAGTGGGCGGGGTTGTCGCCGTCCCAGGCCGCCGCATAGCGCGCGCGGTCGGCGTAGGTGGAGGTGACGGGACCCTGGCCGTCGGAGACGCCGAGGTCGGGGTTCCACCAGCCCTGGACGGCGCCACCCGCGCGAAGATAGGGCGGCACGTCGGTGGCGTTGCCGCCGCCGACGTTGTACCGGGCGATGTTCAGGTTGAGGCCGTCCTCGCCGAACACCTTGTCGAAGAGATCCTGCCGCACCTCCTCCGGGTAGCCGCCGGTGGCGTTGGCGAACCAGACGAGGCTGGTGCCCCAGCCCTCGAAGGGCTCGGCGGCATAGGCCGGGTTGGGGGTGATGCGGACGGGGGTGCCGGCGGCCTGCGCGGCGGTGGGACCTGCGACGACGCAGGTCGCCCCCAGGGCCAGCGTCGCCACGGCGGCGAGTGGCCGGGATATGAACTTCATGTCTGCCCTTCTGAACGGTGCGGCGATGCACGAACCGGATGTTCACGTTAACATCTGCGTCTTCTCAGAGTATGTCACGACACCGCCCTTCGCAACACCGTGTCTGCACCCCTATGGCAACACACAGCGACCTGCGACGGCATCCGCGGCAAACCCTTCGACAAACCCCTTGATAGGGCTAACAGTGCGGTGTTAGGCTCATGAAAGCGCATATCATGCGCTCGACTCGACGCGGAGTCACGCCCGCAAGAAAGGACTCGACGGTGAATCCCTCCAGAGCGGCGGCCTGTACCGCCACCATCGCGCTCGCGCTCTCGTCGCTTGCCCTCACCCCGGCATCCGCCGCGGACACCGACCCGTTGACGGTCGACTTCGCCACCCGCACCGGCGACTTCCGGGGCGGCTCCACCGGCACCCTCTACGGCTTCGGCGACGAGGGCGCTCCCACGCAAGCGCTGATCAACGGCGCCCGCATCACCAATTCGTCGCAGAAGCCGCCCTTCGGCACGCAACACCCCTCGGGCGACGCCCTCAAGATCGAGGATGGATTCTTTGCCAAGCACGGCGAGGACCTTTATGTTTACGTCCAGGACTACTACCCCGACTGGCCCTATTACGGCGGCACCCGCCCGGGTGACACCCGCACCTACAACCTGCAGGACGGCACCTTCACCAACGGCGCCAACGGCATCTGGGACTACCTGGAGGTGGTCGAGTTCGTGACGGAGGCGATCGCCACCGGAACCAGCTTCCCCGACGACTACGTCCTCATCCCCTTCAACGAGCCCGACGGCATCTGGTACCAGAACTGGGGCACCATGCGCGACCAGTTCCTGCAGGACTGGGACGCCGTGTACGCCAAGATCCAGGAGGTGTGGGCGCGGCACGGCCTGGGCCACGCCCGCATCGGCGGGCCGGGCGACAGCCGCTGGTACCTCAACCGCAGCACCGACCTGCTGAATCACACCAAGGCCAGCAACACGCTGCCCGACGTGTTCATCTGGCACGAGCTGGGCATCAACAACCTGGCCTCCTTCCCGGCCAACTTCGCCGCCTACCGGTCGCTGGAGCAGAGCGTCGGGATCGACCCGCTGCCGATCAACATCACCGAGTACGGGATGCTGCGCGACATGAGCACCCCCGGCCAGCTCGTGCAGTGGTTCTCGATGTTCGAAAACGCCAAGGTGGACGCGCAGACCGCCTACTGGAACTACGCCGGCAACTTCTCCGACAACAGCGCCCGCCCCAACGGCGCCAACGCTGGATGGTGGTTCTTCAAGTGGTACGGCGACCTCGCGGGCGGTGAGACCGTCCAGGTCACTCCCCCGTCGCCGAACACCGTCGACACGCTCCAGGGCATCGCGGCGATCGACGACGCCAACAAGCGCGCCACCGTCCTCTGGGGCGGCACCGAGAAGGACGTGGCCCTCAACCTCACCGGCCTCGACACGTCGGCCTTCGGGGCCAGCGTCGATGTCGAGGTGCGCGAGATCACCCTGTCCGGGGCCCAGGGCCTGTCCGGCACGCCGCGCCTGGTCGCCGCGATCGACGACGTGCCCCTCACCGGCGGGGCGCTCCAGCTGACCGTCCCCACCTACGACCGCTATGCGGGCTACCAGCTGATCGTCACCCCCGGACAGGACCGCGACGTGGCCGCCACCCTCGACGCCCAGCCGTGGACGATCTCCGAGGAGGTGGAGAACCTCGCCCTGACCGGCGCGCAGACCTTCTTCCAGAACCCGCAGGCCAACGGCGGCTGGAAGTTCCTGGCCTCCGGGAGCTACGACGTCGGCGCCTTCAACACCGTCGGATCCAAGGCCGACTGGACCGTTGAGGTGCCTGCCGACGGCACCTACCGTCTGCAGGTGATCGGCGCCACGCCCGGGGTCCCCGGCCGCCACGCGCTCTTCGTCGACGGTCAGAGCCGCGGCATCATCCAGTACACCGCCGACCTGGCGCTGACCAACAACCACCGCTGGCAGTACCGGGGATCGAGCGAGGTCCTGGTCGACCTCACCGCGGGGCAGCACGTCCTGTCCATCCGCGCCAGCCAGAACGGCACCTCGCTGCTGCCCAATGCCGACATCACGCTCGATAAGGTCTCGCTGACCTCCGTCGGGGACGGCGAGCCGACGGTGTACCCGGCCTCGACCTTCCGGCTCGCGAACGGGGCGGCCCTCGACTGGCAGACCGCCGCCGGGTCGGCGTCGCTGAGCGGCAACGGCCGCGCCGATCTGTACGCGACCGCCATGGACAGCGGCTACTACGATCTGGTGGTCGACTGGACCAGCACCTCGGCCGCCGAGCTGGGCCTGGCGCTCAACGGGCGCGACATCGCGTCCTTCGACGTCGACGGCTCCGGGCGCTGGACCTCGACCGTCCGCGCGCACCTGGCCGAGGGCATCAACGAGATCGAGCTGACCGGCACCGGCGGCGCCCTCGTCGGCAGCGTGACCACCGTCCGCGCGACCGAGGCCGACAGCGCGATCGTCACCATCGAGGCCGAGAACGCCCGGAAGCTGGGGGCCGCCCGGACCGAGACCCTGGCCGCGAGCACGGGCACGAACGTCTCGGGCGGGGCCTACGCCGGCTGGATCGGCAACGGCACCGGCAACGCGATCGAGATCGACCGCCAGGCCGGGTTCAACACCCCCGGCGACTACGACCTCACGGTGTACTACACCAACGCGGAGTTGCAGGGCAACCACTCCTACAACCCGCAGGTCGTCGACCGCCGGCTGGACGTGAGCGAGGGCGGCACCAACGTCGGCCACGGCTACTTCCGCTACACCTTCTCCTGGAACAGCTTCTGGCAGCGCACCATCCCGGTGACGCTCAGCACGCCGGATGCCGCGCTGCGCTTCTACGCCAGCCACGGCTACGGGCCCAACGTCGACAAGGTGAGCATCGCGCCCGCCATCGTCGGAACGCCCGGCACCGTCGCGCAGGAGCAGGATGAGGTCGACGTGGAGGTCTGGCTCGCGAACCGTTGCGTCGCCGGCCGGTCGGTGCTGGCCGTGCGCCTGACCAACAACGAGGACGCCCCCGCGGAGGCCTTCATCCAGACCTCCTACGGCAGCAAGCAGGTCGCCTCGCTGGCGGCAGGGGCTTCGGTGTCGCACGCGTTCTCGACGCGGCAGGCCCAGACCGCCGAGAGCACCGTCACCGTGACGGGCACCGTCGGCGGCCGGTCGTTCGAGAAGGAGGCGACGGCCGAGAGCCACTCCTGCAGCTGATCGGTGACACAACATCGTGGGGTACGAGCGCCATGGCGCTCGTACCCCACGATGTTCCTTGGGCATGACGCACCTCCCCCTGACGCTCGAAGGGACCCCGCGCATCCTCTGTGCAGGTACCTATGGCCGAGTCCGGGAGGGCTGGGAGCTCAGCGCGGCGACCTGCCATCCAGACTCCGCCACGATGTTGCGACTCGGAGCGTGGCCGGGGCTTTTCTTTACGGTCGCCGCGCTGAGCTCCCAGCCCTCCCTCCTGTTCCGCGTGACCCTCCCCTCACGACGCACCCGGCTGACACTCCCCGGCATGGCGCTTCCGGCCGGAGGTCCCGCATCACCACCACACACCCCGATTCCTGGAAAATCGGCCACAACCCCACCCACTTACGCTCCTTGAGGAGCGAGGAACGAGCGTCTGTTACGAAGATGACTGTTGGTGCAGGGGGTCAGCTGGCCTCCGGCAGGGTTGTGTCGTGGGGTCTGGTGTCCTGGTGTTCGGGTTGGTGGGGGTGAATCGCCCCGACTTTGATGGAGGCTCTCAAACCTGGGAAGGATGAGAGTCAT
>DAOLFC010000002.1:0-65072 GCA_035326505.1 Arachnia sp. | reverse complement strand
CATCTCATCCCGCCCGGCACGTCCTCGCTGGTGACAGCGTTCGACACCAACCACCTCACCCCGACAAGCACGAAGAAGGAAACCCATGAGTACACAGAAACGCATACCGCTTCGGCGCCTGACCGCCTCGGCGACCATCGCCGCGATGGCCGCGGGAGCCCTGGCGGTCGCCCCCGTCGCCACGACCCCCGCCGCCGCAGCCACGCCCGTGACCATCACCCCCAACCCCTGGTATGCGCACCAGGAGTTCAAGGGCTGGGGGACGAGCCTGGTCTGGTTCGCCAATGCCACCGGCCACTACGCGTTGTCCGACAATGCGGAGGCGAATCAACTCGCCGACGACTTCTACGACCTGCTCTTCAGCGAGGACGGCCTGGATCTGGAGGCGGTGCGCTACAACATCGGCGGCGGGAACTCCTCCGATACGGTCGACTACCTGCGACCCGGTGGCGCGGTCGAGGGCTGGTGGGCGCCGGACCCCGACGGGAGTCTGGGACTCTACAACGGCCGGGCCACGACATACGCGAACTACAGCGATCTTCTCCGCGAGTGGGATCCTGACGACGACGCGCACTACAACTTCGACGCCGACCTCTCGCAGAGATGGTGGCTGGAGCGCCTGCAAGAATCCGGCCAGGTCAAGAACTGGGAGTTCTTCTCCAACTCTGCGCCGTACTTCATGACCAACTCCGGATATGTGTCGGGCCACTGGAGAGGGTCGTCGAACGACCAGCTCGCCGGGAACGGTCAGGAGACGGACTCGGCGATCAACGCCACCCAGAAGTTCGCGAAGTATCTCGCGCGGGTCACCCGATACCTCACCGAGGAGTACGGGATCGTCCCGGATACCGTGGAGCCGTTCAACGAGCCCAACGACTGCGGGAACTGCTGGGCGACCGACGGGAGCGCGGGCAGTCCTCAGGCTCGCCAGGAGGGCATGTCGGTCAAGGCGGACCAGCAGACGCGAGTGATCAGGGAGCTGCGCGCCGCCCTGGACAGCCAAGGACTTACGACCGAGGACGGCAAGAACCTGGTCTCCGCGATGGACGCTTCGAGCTCGGTGAACTTCCGCGCCGACTTCACCGGATCGAACAACGGCAACAACGGCTACCTGCAGAACGGGAACATTTGGGTGGACGCCCTGGGGCAGTTCAACACCCACGGATACGGTGACCAGACCCACGCTCGCTGGATTCGCGATGTCGCCAAGAGCTACGGCAAGCCGCTGTACCAGAGCGAGTTCGAGGGGGACTACTCCGGTACGGGGTTCAACCCGTACAACTTCAACAACGGCCTCAACTTCGCCACGCGGATCAATTCCCAGATGGCGCAGTACGAGCCGAACTCCTGGGCTCTATGGCAGCCCGTCGAGGACTACTACAACATGGAGCAGCCCTCGTCCACCGGCGGCGAGAACCTCAACTGGGGATCGATCTTCATCGACTTCGACTGCTCGGTGTACACGCGCGAGAACGGCTCCTCGGTCTTCGCCTCTGATCGGCGCGTCGAGCGCCTCTACGGCGGGGTGAACGCCCAGGGGCGGGTCAGCAACGAGGTGCCCTCCTGCACGACGGCGACCAACTCCAAGTTCAACACGCTCAAGAACTACACGCACTTCATCAAGGCCGGTGACACGGTCGTCGCGACCAACTCGGCTGACGCGACCGCAGCGGTGCGGGAGGCTGACGACAGCCTTCGCGTCGTCTACACCAACACCGACACCACGACCAGGCCGGTCACCCTCGATCTCAGCGGATTCGCCGAGATCGCACCCGGCGCCACGGTGGAGAAGTACGTGACCACTGCCGCACCGCAGGGTGGTCCGACCACGGCCAACACCCTGGTTCACGATTCCGATGAGAACGTGACCGTGAACGCGAGCGCGAAGAGCGCGGCGCTGGAGGTTCCCGGGCGTTCTGTCACCACCTTCGTGGTCACCGGCGTCTCGGGCGTGTCCGCCGAGGCCCCGGCGGTGACGGATGGGGCCGGCTACCAGATCGTCGCGCAGAGCTCTGGTGTCCCTCTGAGCGCCAACGCGACGGGCTCAGGGGTCTCTGTGGCCTCGGGGTCCTCGCCGATCTCGCAGAAGTGGACCCTCACGCAGGTCCCCGTCTCGGAGGCGCGGCCCGCCGATCGCGCGTACGTGATCTCCAACAACAACGGCGCCGTCCTGGTGGGGAGCAGTTCGGGGGTGAGCACCACGACAGCCCTTACTGTGTCCGACGCGATCGACGACGCTTCGGCCGTGTGGTTCCTGAACTCGACCGACGGACAGCGGTTCTCCTTCGTCAACAAGGCCCAGATCAAGGCGCTCAACGTCTCCGGGACCGCCGTCGGACTGCAGGACTCCAATGGAGCGGCAAGTCAGGGATGGACCGTCCGTGATCTGAGCGTCACAGCAGGCTCGACGGTCTCCGTCGCGACATCGGTCGGCACGGCGCCTGTTCTGCCGGAGACGGTGCTTCCGAAGTACAGCTGGGGCGACGGCGCTGCGGCGCCCGTGGTCTGGCAGCTGCCGAATCCTTCCGTCTGGGGCCAAGCCGGGCGCGTAACGGTGCAGGGAACGGCAAGGGACGGTTTCGGCACGGAGTTCGACGTCCAGGCGCTGGTCGATGTGGGTCACTTCACCCTCACCGACCCGGCGTCGGTGTCGGTGAGCGCCGGCACCACGCTGGCAGCAGTCACGGCGGCCGCGCCGACCTCGGTCGGGGCGCGGATCGGCTCCTCCACGCCGTACCCCGCGTCGGTCACCTGGGACTGGACGGGCATCTCGGACGCCGCGTTCGCGGCGGTCGGCGTCGTGACCGTTCCGGGGACGGCCTCGTCGAACGAGGCCGGTGCGCCAGGGCTCCCGGCTCAGCTGTCCGTGATCGTCACCACCTCACAGCCGACGAACATCGCGCCGCTGAGCACCACCACCGCCTCGGCCACCTATACGGAGAAGCCGGAGTTCACCGTCGACAACACGCGCAACGGTGTGCTCACCGACAAGGGCTGGTCGAACTGGCGACAAGGAACGCAGAACGCGTCCGACACTCTCACCTACGAGTTCGCCGCGAACGAGCATCTGGAGTCGGCCAAGGTCTATTTCTGGAAGGACGGCACGGCGTCGTCGTGGCCGCAGTCGCTGAAGGCGCAATACCGGACCGCGGCCGGCGCGTGGGTCGACGTCCCGGGCTACGAGACCGCGCAACCGGTGACCTCGCCTGCGGACGGCACGGCCCCTGTTGTCGACATCCCGATCGGCGGTATCGACGCCACGGCGCTGCGTGTGGTGCTGAACGCGCGTTCCAACACGCACATGATCGTGTCCGAGGTGCAGATCTTCGCCTCCCGTCGGGGGCCTGCGTCCGTTGCGTCCCTCGCCGCCTTGCGGGCCGGGGGAACCGATATCGCCGGATTCTCGGCCGACACCTTGGACTACACGGTGCCGGTCGGTGCGAGTGAGCTGGCCGAAGGAACGTTCCCCACGCTGACCGCTCTCCCGGTGGATGCGGCGGCCGCGGTGACGATCACGCCGGCCACCACGGGACACCCGACGGCGACCGTGACGGTCAGGGCAGAGGACGGCACCACGACCAAGGCCTACACCGTCACGTTCGTCGCCGGCGAGGACACCCTCGACGTCGCGGGCGCGGTCACCACCCGCTGCGTCGCCGGACGCCCGGTGGTCGCGGTGACGCTGACCAACAATGAAGATCAGCCGGTGGCCGCCCGGGTCACCACCGCCTATGGCGCGAAGGACATCGCTGCACTCCGCGCCGACGGCTCGGTCTCCAGCGCCTTCACCGCGCGGGTAGCCGGCATCCCGGCGGGCGAGGCGACGGCCGTCTTCACGGCGGGTGACCGGACCCGGACCCTGTCGCTGGCCTACGACGCTCGGACCTGCGGCTGACCCCAGTCCCCGTCAGGTGGCCTACGATCCCCGCTTCTGGTCACGTATACCGTATACGTGACCAGAAGCGGGGATCCCGCACAACTCGGTTCCTTTTCTCAGAAGAATCCCGTTCTGGGATCGATTCCCGCGAGGAAGTCACGGATGGAGGCTCGGTGCTGTTCCGGACTGAGTGGCTCAGTTCCGCCGGACGCGCTGAAGCCGTAACCGAGGTTGGGTCCCGAGATCCAGGCGTAGTGAGTCGAACCATCGTCGTCGCGCCGGCGCACCACGAACGTCTCATTGTCCACGGTGAAACACCCGAGTTCTGTAGAAGCACGGGCCTCCTCGGACGCAGGCGCGTAGACCCATCCTTCATCCGTGGGCGCGGGACCGCTGACCATGTACCCGACCCTACCGAGCGGCGAGAATCAGTTCACACCGCGTACCCCTCGACCGGGCCCTCGGTGTTCGGCTTCCATCCCAAGGCAGGGGCGACATGGGTGGCGAAGGACTCCAGGACGTGGAGGTTGTAGTCGACGCCGAGCTGGTTCGGGATGGTGAGCATCACAGTATCGGCCGACATCACCGCCGAGTCGGCTTTCAGCTGGTCGATCAGTTTGTCCGGCGCGTCGGCGTAGGTCTTGCCGAAGGTGGAGCGGAGGTCATCGATGACACCGATCTGGTCGCTGGTCGAGCGGCCATCACCGAAGTACATGTCGTCCAGCTCGTTGACGATCGGGAAGATGCTGCGGCTCACCGACACCCTCGGCGTGCGGGTATGGCCGGCGGCCCGCCAGGCGTCGCGGAACTGCCGGATCTGCTCGGCTTGCAGTTCGTGGAACGGCTGCCCGGTGGCCTCGGTGAGCAGGGTGGAACTCATCAGGTTCAATCCTTGGGTGCCGGCCCACTCGGCGGTGGCGCGGCTGCCGCTCCCCCACCAGATCCGGGAGGGCAGCCCGGGCGACTGGGGCTCGATGGCCAGCTTGCTTCCGGCAGGCGCCATCCGGGGATCGGCGTCGGCGAGCCGCGCGCCGTTGATCGCCGCCCAGAAGCGACCGAAGTTGTCCCGGGCGAGGTCGGCTCCCCGGGGATCGGCGGAGCCGGTGTAGCCGAACGCCTCGTAGCCGCGCAGCGCCGTCTCCGGCGATCCCCTGCTGACGCCGAGCGCCACGCGCCCGTCCGCGATCAGGTCGAGGGCCGCGGCCTCCTCGGCGAGATAGAGCGGGTTCTCGTAGCGCATGTCGATGACCCCGGTGCCCACCTCGATGCGGGAGGTTCGCGCGGCCATCGCCGTCAGAACCGGGATCGGCGAGGCGGCCTGCCGGGCGAAATGATGCACCCGCACATAGGCGCCGTTGACGCCGATCTCGTCGGCGCCGATGGCGATATCGATGGTCTGCGTGAGCATGTCGCGCGCCGTGCGAGTCTGGGAACCGGGCACCGGCGAGTAGTGCCCGAAGGAGAGGAAACCGAAAGCCTTCACCCCCTTCACAACCAATCAGGCTGCCGTCTGATTCCCTCCCCGCTCGCCCGCACTCAAGCAACTGCGGTCCCTCGCGGCGCGAAGACCCAGGTCCGCATCAGGATGAAACGCAGGATCCCTCCGAAGGAGCCGCAGATCACGACGGCGACGGCCTCTCCGGTCGCCGACAGCGCGAAAGGTGTGACGAGCAGCAGACCGGCCTGCTGGAACGCCCACGTCACGCCGAGCAACAGGAGCCCGAGAACCTGGGCTCGCGCCTTGCCGGAGCGGTCCGTGACCTGGAAGGTCAGCGCCCGGTTGGCGGCCGTGTTCGCGACGGTGGAGAGGATCAGCGACACGGCCGCGGCGATCGAGGACGTCGCGACGAGCCGGAGCGCGAGGTAAAGGGCGCCTTGCAGCAGGGACGATGCCAGCCCCATCGCCGCGAAGCTGGAGACCTGGCGCAGCAGCGCTCGGTCGGCGCGCAGGCCGAGGGCGATCCGGTCGATGACTCCGAGGACGGGGGTGCTGCTCACGCTCATGACACCACTCTCCCGGCCCTTCTCGTGGGCCTTCTGTGGCGAACCTATGGCGAAGCTGTGAGAGCTAGGAACGCTCCCGCTCGCGCTCGATCCTGGTCGCGAGGCTGGTCTCGCGGAGGAAGAGCAGCACGATGAAGGCGAGCGCGGCAAGGGGGACCATGAAGAGGAAGATCGGCAGAAGGGCCTCGTTGTAGGACTCGATGATCGGAAGGCGCAGCGCGTCGGGCAGGTTTGAGACGACGTCCGGGGTGAGCGAGTTGATGCCGCCTGCACCGTCGGAGCCGAGATCCGGCAGCCGTTCCGCGATCGACTCCCCGAGTCGCTGGACGAACATCGACCCGACGATCGCCGAACCGATCGTCGCGCCGACCTGCCGGAAGTAGTTGCTCGCCGCCGTGGCGGTGCCGACGATCCGATTGGGCACCGAGTTCTGCACGATCAGCGTGAGGATCTGGTTGGACAGGCCGATGCCGACGCCGAAGACGCCGAGCACGGTACACATCCACCAGATGGGGCTGTCGACGGTGAGAGCGGCCATCAGCGCCAGCCCGGCACCCATGACGACGGTGCCGATCAAGGGGAACTTCTTGTACCGTCCCGTGCGCGAGACCAGCTGGCCGGACAGGATCGACGCCACCAGCAGGCTGCCCATCATGGGCGCCATGAGCAGGCCCGCCCGGGTGGCGTCGACGCCGGTGACCATCTGCAGATAGGTCGGGAAATAGCCGATCGCCCCGAACATCATCACGCCGATGAGCAGCGCGGCCACCGTGGAGAGGGCGAAGTTGCGGTCGGCGAACAGCGTCATCGGAATGACCGGTTGCTCGGCCCGGCGTTCCACGACGACGAACAGCGCGGCCAGCGCGACGGAGGCGACGATCAGGCCGGCGATCTGCGGGGAGACCCACGCGTACTGGTGGCCGCCCCAGGTGCAGACCAGGACGATCGACGTCGTGGCGGCGGCCAGCAGCGCCATGCCGAGGTAGTCGATCCTGCCCGCGGCGGAGCGCCGTCGGGGCAGCTTCAGGAAGAACACGGCGGCGAGGATCGCGAGCAGCCCGAGCGGGAGGTTGAGCCAGAAGGCCCAGCGCCACCCGGGGCCCTCCGTGAGCCAGCCGCCGATCAGCGGCCCGGCCACCGAGGACACCGCGAAGACCGCGCCCATGATTCCCATGTACCTCCCGCGGTCGCGCGCGGGGATCACGTCGGCGATCGCGGCTTGCGAGAGGATCATCAGCCCTCCGCCGCCGATCCCCTGGATCACGCGCGAGACGATGAGCCACCAGATGTCCGGGGCCAGGGCGCCCACGACGGAGCCTGCGAGGAAGATGAGGATCGCGGCGATGATCACGGGCTTGCGTCCGAGGAGATCGGAGATGCGGCCGTAGATCGGCATCATGATGGTGGAGGCCAGGATGTAGCCGGTGATCACCCAGCTCATCTGGTTCACTCCCCCGAGTTCCCCGACGATGGTCGGCAGGGCCGTCGACAGCACCGTCTGGTTCAGCGACGCCAGCAGCTGCGTGACCATCAAGCCCGCGAAGAGCAGGGCAATGGTGTTGCGCCCCGACCCCTGCGCGGAGTCGGGGCGGGGTTCAGCCAGGGCGTCGGGAACGGTCGTGCTCATGGGTTCTCCTTCGGGGCGCACCGAGTCGCCTGAGTTCAAATTGAAACTCAATAACCCTACCTCGGTTGAGTTCGAATTCAAACAGCCGACCGTGACCCACTAGACTGGGCGCGTGACGGACGCTTCTGCCCACGAACTGACGCCCCAGGAGGAGGCCGCTCTCGCGGCGGTGGCGCAGAGCTTCGCCCTGCTGCGACGGGCGGCCGAGCGCAACCTGTCCGAACACGGTCAGATGAGCCGCGTGCAGTTCGAGATCCTCAACCATCTGGCGAAGGCGCCTGACGGCCTGCGGATGTATGAACTCGCCGACCTGCTCGTCGTCTCACGCAGCGGGCTCACCTATCAGGCCAAGCAGCTGGAGAAGGCCGGGCTCCTGGTTCGCGACGGCGGCGACGACGGGCAGCGTGCCGTCAGCGCCCGGATCACCGACGCCGGCAGGGAACTCATGCTGGAGCGCCGCGAGGCCTACATCACCTTGATCCGCTCCCATTTCATCGATCGCTTCACGCCGGAGGAGCTTCAGACCGTCACGGAGGCGTTCACCCGAGTGGTGGAGAGCTTCACCGCGGAATGCTCGGGATCACGCTGAGTTTCCTCAGGACAGGGCTGCGGCCAGGAGGGTGCGGGCCTTGGTGAGCTGGCGCTTCGCGGTGCTGCTCAGATGCTTCTTGAGCGCGAGGTAGGACTCGGGGGCATTGCCTGCCAGTTCGGCATGGCGGATGTAGTCGTCGATCGTCTCCAGCGCGACGGAGGAATCCTGGAGTTCTCCGAACGCTGAGCCCGCATCCTTCCAAAGGGCTGCCTCCGCGTCGTCGGCCTCGGTGCTGCCGTCGAGCGCCGCCACCGCCTCCCAGGCGTAGCGAGTGCTCTTGACCGCCTTGCGCACGTCGTGCCACAGCTCGAGGTGGCCGGGATCGGCCTCCGCCAGCTCGGCCCGCCGGGCGACCCGCCGCTCGGAGCGCCGGGCCAGCTTGCTCAGCTCAGGCTCGGCCAGGGCCGCCCCGTCGAGCTGGGCGCCGGGCTCCAGGAAGGCCGCGACCTGCGCCTTCATCGCCGCCCAGCGAGGCCGGTCGATGGCCTCCATGGCGCGCTCGAGTGCGACCTCGTGGCGCCGCGTGAGATCGGCGTCGATGAGCCGGCGGACATCGTCGGGGACGGGACGTCCGCGTTTGGTGGCACCGGAGAACTCCTTGGCGAAGCGCGCCCGCAGCACCTCCAGATCCCGCGCCGCCGCGAGCTGCTGGCCAGCCCAGCGCAACTCGAACCCCAGCCGCTTGGCGGCCATGCCGTCGAGAACGGGGCCGAAGATGGTGAGGAAGCTGCGCATCTTGCGCAGCGCCACTCGCACCGTGTGTACCGCATCGAACTCGTCGGTGCGCACGCCTGCTTCGAGCGTGGTCACCTGGGTGAACTCGTGGGAGAGCGCGCGGCGCACGGCCTCCGTCGCGGTCAGCTCTTCGTTGGGCTTCATGATTATGGAATCGTAGCGAGGCAAGCGGGGCTTTTGTGGCCACCACGCGGAGCTTGGCCTGGTTAGGATCAGGCATGGATCTTCTTCATCGAGGTGACGCCGAGGGTCAGACCGCGATCAGGTGGGCGATCCTCGGCCCCGGCGCCATCAGCCACGACTTCGCGACCGCTTTGCACGGCGCCGCACGAGGCAGTCTGCATGCCGTGGGAAGCTCCGATCCGGGCCGTGCCCGTCGTTTCGCCGACGACCATGGCGCCGCCCTCGCCGGCGACTATGAGGACATCCTCGGGTGCCGCGAGGTCGATGCGGTGTACATCGGAACCGTCCACGTCACCCATGTCGATCTCACCGAACGGGCCCTGCGTGCGGGCAAGGCCGTGCTGTGCGAGAAGCCGATGTCGATGGATCGTGCCGGCGTCGAGGCGATGACGGGCCTGGCCGGACGGCTCGGGCTCCCGCTGGTCGAGGCGTACAAGTACCGGTTCTCGCCGCACTTTCAGCGCGTGCGCGCCATGGTCTCCGACGGCGACATCGGCGATGTCGTGCAGGTCGAGGCCTCGTTCGGATTCGCCGCCCCCACCCGTACCGGACGGCTGTTCGATCCCGCGCTCGGCGGCGGCGCCATCCTCGACGTCGGCTGCTACCCCCTCTCCTTCGCCATCGGGATCGCCACCGCCCAGGGGGTCGACCCGGACGCGTCGCGCCTCACCCAGGTGCGATCCGCGCTCCGGCGCGGGGTGGAGGTGCGCGCCGACGCCGTCGTGGAGCTGGAGGGGATCACGGCGCGGGTCAGCACGTCGATCGTCGCGCCCCGCACGCGTCGCGTCCGCATTCAGGGAACCGAGGGGACCATCGAGCTTCCCGACGGGTGGGGCAGCAGAACCCACAGCCCCGGTCTGATCCGGGTCCGGAGGGGACGCACCTGTCGCGACGTGCGGGTCCCCGTCGTCGGTCCGATGGCGGCGGAGGCCGATGCTGTCTCCGCCGCCCTCGTCGATCGCCGCGTCGAGGCTCCGGAGATGCCCCACCGCGAGTCGGTCGCCATCGCGGGGCTCGTCGACAGGTGGCGGCAGCAGGCCCTTGCGACGCCCCCTGAGGGTGCCCGGTAGCGTCGCGGCCGGGTGGGCTACTCCGGGCGGCCGGAGGGGGCGCGGGTCTTCGACGGGTCGCGCTCGACGGTGTCACCCAGTACGTCGTCGATCCGCGCCATGAGTTCGGCGGGGATCTCGACGCCGCTGGCCTTCACGTTCTCCGCGATCTGCTCCGGGCGCGAGGCCCCGATGATGGCCGCCGCCACGTTCCGGTTCTGCAGCACCCAGGCCACGGCGAGCTGCGCCATGCTGAGCCCCAGCTCCTCGGCGATGGGTCGCAAGCCCTGCACCCGGGTCAGCACGTCGTCGTTCATGAAGCGGCTGATCATCTGCTGACCGCCCTTGGTATCGGTGGCGCGGGAACCCTCCGGGGCCGGCCGGCCCGGCAGGTACTTGCCCGTGAGCACGCCCTGCGCGATGGGCGACCACACGATCTGGGACACCCCCACGTCCTCCGATGCGGGCACCACCTGATCCTCGATCACGCGCCAGAGCATCGAATACTGGGGCTGATTGGAGACGAAGGGGATGCGCAGTTCCTTGGCCAGACGAGCGGCCTCCCGGATCTGGTCCGCGGTCCACTCGGAGACGCCGATGTAGAGCGCCTTGCCCTGGCGGACGACGTCGGCGAAGGCGGACATCGTCTCCTCCAACGGCGTTTCGACGTCGTAGCGGTGCGCTTGGTAGAGGTCGACGTAGTCGGTGCCGAGGCGCCGCAGGGATCCGTTGATGCCCTCCATGATGTGCTTGCGGGACAGGCCGGCGTCGTTGGCCCCCCGCGGCCCCACCGGCCAGTAGACCTTGGTGAAGATCTCCAGCGACTCCCGGCGCCGGCCCTTCAGCGCCTCACCGAGCACCTCCTCCGCGACGGTGTTGGCGTAGACGTCCGCGGTGTCGAAGGAGGTGATCCCGGCATCGAGGGCGGCACGCACGCAGGCCTTGGCCGCGTCGTTCTCCACTTGAGAGCCATGGGTCAGCCAGTTGCCATAGGTGATCTCGGTGATCTTGAGTCCGGAGTTGCCGAGGTAGCGATACTTCATGGCTCCCGAGCCTACCCTCGGCGGATGGGGCCTCTGCGATCGCGCTGACTCGGCGACGCCACAGGCTTCTCCCCTTCTCACCCTCGGATCGCGCGTGCGATGCGGTCCGGAAAGCGAGAACGGCCAGCACTGCGCCGATAGCGGAGATCCCCGCGAGAAGCAGCGCGACGCCGGGCAGCCCCAGCGTTGTCCCGCCGGCTCCGGCGAGCGGATAGGCGACCAAGAAGCACGCATGGGACAGCGAGAACTGGGCCGCGAAGAGCGCGGGTCTGCTCTGCTCGCTGCTGTGTCGTCGCAGCAGTCGCGCCGACGGGGTGAGGACGGCTGACGTCGCCGCTCCGAGTAGGAACCAGACCGTCAGCAGGGTCGCCCACCGAGCACCGCCGGTCCACCAGGCGATGCTGCCTGCCCCGAAGGCGAGCAGCGTCGGAAGTGCGATCCCTCCGGCCAGCATGACGCGACCGTCGCGCAGCCTCGTCAGGAGCTTCGGGACGGCGAGCGCGACGACCATCGACCCCGCCCCGTAGGTCCCGAGCAGGACCGCCACGTCGGACTGGGACAGGCCCAGCTCCCCCTTGACGAGTACCACCGTGTTCACGATCACCATCGCGGACGTCATCGCGACGACGACGTTCAACGCCATGAGTGCTCGCAGCTCACCCACGGCCCAGAACTCGCGGGTTCCGCGGGTGAGGCGATCGAAGAACGGGGCAGGACGCGGAGCCTCGACGCGCGGGAGCCGCGCCCGCAGCACCAGGAAGCCGGAGGTGAGGAAGCCGAGGACCGTGCCGACGAAGAGGCTGTGATAGCTGACGACGGTCAGCAGCGCGGCGGCGGCCATGGGGCTGAGCAGCGACTCCAGGTCGTAGGCGAGGCGCGACAGGGACAGTGCCTGCGTGTAGTCGTCCTCGTCGGGAAGCACCGACGGAATCACGGCCTGGAAGGCGGGGGTGAAGGTGGCGGATGCGCATTGGAGCAGGAAGACCAGTACGTAGATCTGCCAGGCCTCGGTCACGAACGGCAGCGATAGCGCCATCAGGGCGCGGGCAAGGTCGGCCCCGACGAGCAGGGGCTTTCGGGGCACACGGGCGGCCAGTGCGCCGATCACCGGCGCCACCGCCACGTAGGCGACCATCTTGAGGGCCAACGCGAGGCCCAGCACCATGCCGGCGTCGCCCCCCGCGATGTCGAAGGCCAGCAGTCCCAGTGCGACGGTCAGCAGCCCGGTGCCGAGCAGCGCGACGACCTGCGCGGCGAGCAGCATCGCGTAGGTGGGGTTGCGGAGGACGGCAACCATGATGCCGTGCTCTACCGGGAGTGATGGTGGGGCGGGATCTGTCCGCCGGCCACCGCATGCTCGGCCTGTTTGATCGCCTCCACCACGACGGCCAGCGCATGCTCGTCGGCGAGCCGGTACAAGACGCTGGTTCCCTCCTGCCGGGTGGTCACCATGCGGGCCATGCGCATGCGTGCGAGGTGCTGCGAGACCCCCGAGGGTTTCTTGCCGACGATCCGCGCCAGCGCGTTCACCGGCAGTTCGTCCGCCTGACGCAGCGCCAGCACGATCCGGATTCGGGTGGGATCAGACAGGATTCCCAGCACCTCCGCGGCGAGACTCACGTACTCGGAGTCCGGTTTCAGGCCGACAACCTCTTTATCCGCGTTCATACGCAGATATTAACACGGCTTCTGTCCACACGGCGCCGCAGCGACGGTTCCGGAATCGATGGGACGACCGACGGACGCGTGGTCGAGTTCGACCTGCATGCCGCCGACGTACACGCCACGATCAGCACCGGAGCCCATCGCCGTGGCGTGGTGAACCGTGGTGAACAAGGAGCGGATCGTCTCCGAGCTGCCCTCGTGGGAACCGTCCTACGCGTCGACGTCGACCATCACCAGCTGCATGTGGCAGGCGCTGGTCGCGCGCAGCGCGTGATTGGCCCCCGGCGCCATGTAGAGCACGTCGCCGGCGACCAGGTGATGGGTCTCCTTCTCCACGTCGAAGTCCATGGTGCCGCTGAGCAGGGTGACGACGACGGCGCGGGGGCTGGTGTGCTCGGTGAGAAGCTGGCCCTCGTCGAAGGCGAAGTCGACCACGCGCAGCAGGGGGTTGTTGACCAGCACCCGCGACGTGGTGGCCTCCTTGGTGACGGGCAGGTCGGCGAGCACGTTCGAGACGCTGACGGACTGGGTGACCTCTGTGGGTGCCATGTTGGTTCTCCTCTTTATCTTTATCGGGGCTTTCGTGCGACCAGGGCGATCGCGGCCAGGTTGTCGGCGTGGGCGCGGAAGGTCGCGCGCATCGTCGTGATCCGTTGACGGGCCTGCGGGTTGCGGGCGACGTTGAATACGAAGCGGGCCGCTCCGAGCAGGCCTTCGTCGGCGATGAGTCGCGACGGCTCGAGAAGCCGCATCGGGTTGGTCGAGGTCCATTCGACGACGAGGCCGGCCTCCTCGACCAGCGCCGCCCAGGCGGGCGCGGTCAGGGGCCGGGCGCCCACCTTGATGCCGCGCGACAGTGCGTGGGAGACCTCGGTGGCCACCTCGTCGGGGCAGTCGTCGGGGGTGAGACTGAGCTCATGGATCGCGTACCGGCCGCCCGGGGTGAGCAGTCGCGCCGCCTCGCCGATGATGGCCCGCTTCGTGTGTTCGGGCTGCATGGTGAGCATCGCCTCGCCGAGCACGAGGGTCGCATCGCCGTCGGGCAAACCGGTCTGGGCGGCCGACGCCTCGATCAGTTCCGCCTGGGGATGGCCGCCGAGCACGCCGAGCAGCTGAGGCGCGACGTTGCGGTGGGGATCGACTCCTCGATAGGACGCAGGCCCGGGCTGCAGCAGCAACTCCGCGGTGCGCCCGGTGCCGGGCCCGAACTCGACGATCCGATCCGATGCGGTGGGAGCCGCGGCAGCGACGAGACGCCGGGTCAACTCGATGCCTCCGGGCCGCAGCACCCGCTTCCCGAGCTTCGCCAGCACCCAGTGCCCTTGCAGCCGCTTCACGTCGTCGATCTGCTCGTTCATCCGTGCCACATCCCAAAATAGAAACTAATTTGTTGTGATTATAGGAGCCGGGCTCTGGGGCAGATGAAGGGGGGTGGGTTAGCAACTCAGCGGTCTCGACCCGCTCGCGGTCGTCTTGGTGATCCTGGTGTCGGCTCCCGCGGGCACGACGGAAACCGCGGAGCCTATCCGAGCTGCGCCACCAGCCTCGCCGGCGCGGTCTGGCGATAGGACTCCTCGATGAGTTCCTCGATCTCCGTCCAATCCGTGTCGTCGGCGAGCAGGATGCCGAGCCACCCCGAGGGCCCGATGTAGCCGGGAACGAAGACGTCGGCGCGCTCGATCAGCGCCAGGCGTTCGTCCGGGGGCAGCAGCACCGAGACCGATTGCGGGTTCCGCCGCCACACGCCGTCGACCTTGTGGGACATGCCGTACCAGGCGAAGACCCTCTTCGTGGCGAAGTTCGCATGCCCGACGGAGATCCTCTCCTGTGCCCCGGGCAGCGCGAGGGCGAGGGTGCGCACGCGCGCCAGGGTGGGGTCATCCGGGTCGAACATGAGTTCATGGGCCATGGCTCATCGTCGCACGTCCATCGCGGTGACGGTAGGGATCTGCCGGTCGGCGTAGTCGATGCCGGAGATCCGCACGTCCACGTCGAAGACCTCGCCGAGCCTCTGCTCGGTCATCACCTCCGCCACCGATCCCGACGTGGGGCGGTGGGCGGAATCCACCAGGATCACCTTGTCGGCGATCCGCAGCGCATGAGCCGGATAGTGGGTGTTCATGACGACGGTCAGCCGCTTCTCGCGCACGAGCCGGTGCAGCAGCTTCAGCACCACCAACTGGTTGTGGAAGTCGAGACCGGTCTCCGGCTCGTCGAGGACGAGGATCCGGGGCTCCGAGATGAGGGCCCGCGCGATGAGCACCATCTGGAACTGTCCCCCGGACATCGTTCCGCAGGGCATCTCGGCCAGATGATCGGCACCGATGGACGCGAGCGTCCGCTGGGCCAAGGTGCGCTCCGTGCGGCCGGGTTGCGCGAAGAGCCCCAGGTGCGGCGCGCGCCCGAGCGTCACCATGTCCAGCCCGGTGAGGGACAGCGTGACCGCCGACCTCGCTTGTGGCACATAGGCGATCGTGCGCCCGACCTCGCGCTGGGTCATCGCGCGCAAATCGACGCCGTCCACCTCGGTGCGCCCCGAACTCCAGGGCAGCAAGCCGATCATGGTGCGCATCAGCGTCGTCTTGCCCGCGCCGTTCGGGCCGAGCACAGCGAGCAGCTCCCCTTCGCCGACCGAGAGATTGATGTTGTCCAGAATCGGCGACCCGGCGTGCGGGTACCGGAAGACGCCGTCGATCACAGCGAAGGTCATCGCCAGTTCCCTCCGGTGCGCCGGAGGAGAATGATGAAGAAGGGAGCGCCGAGCAACGCCGTCAGGACCGAGATCGGGATCTCGGAGGCGGTGATCGTGCGGGCCAGCGTGTCGATCAGCAGCATCATGGTGGCCCCGAGGAGCAGCGACACGGGAATGATCACCCGGTTGTTGTTGCCCACCAGCATGCGGGCGCAGTGCGGCACCAGGAGGCCGATCCATCCCACTTGGCCGCACATCGACACCACCGAGGCGGTGATGAGGGTGGCGGCGACGATGCTGGCCGGGCGCAGGACCTTGAGATTGAGTCCCGCCGCCCTCGCCTCGTCCTCCGAAAGGGCCAGCACGTTGAGCCGCCAGCGCAGCAGGTAGATCGCGAGCGAGCCCAGCACCACGAGGGGCACCCCCAAGGCGATGGCTTCGAAGGACACGCCCGCCAGGGATCCCATCAGCCAGTAGGTGATCTCCGGGAGCTTCGAGGTGGGGTCGGCGACGAGCTTCAGCATCGAGATCACGGCGTTCGCGATCGCCGAGACGATGACCCCGGCCAGCACCAGCATGACGATGGAGGTCCGTCCTCGTTGCCGGGCGATGCCGGCGGTGACCCCCATGGCGATCAGGCCGAACAAAAGGGCGAGCAACTGCACCCCCAGCAGGTTCCAGTCCATCAGCAGCGCCAGCACCGCGCCGACCGAGGTGCCCGCCGCCACCCCGAGGGTATCGGGTGTTGCCAGGGGGTTGGAGAAGACCGACTGGAAGGCCGCGCCCGCCACCGCGAGCCCGGACCCGACGAAGATCGCCAGAACCGTGCGGGGAAGCCGGACGCCGAGAAGGACGGAGCCCACGTTGGGATCGGAGAACTCGCGGCCGCCCGCGAACTCCCAGAGTGCCGTCGCCACCTCGGACAGCTCGATGCTGTAGCGGCCGGCCAGCACCGAGACCGCCGCACTGATGGCCAGCCCGAGCCACAGCGCGATGACGAACCACGGCCGGAGCCGGCCCTCCCTCACCAACCCCTCCGCCATCCCCGACCCGGCTGCCGTCCGAGACCTGGAGACCAGGCGGTCGAGCAGCCGGGCGGGTGCCGAGGAGCGCGACTCAGCGTAGGCCGGCATCCGGATCCACGATCGTGGCGGCGCGTTCCGCGCTGACCTCGTGACCGTACATCTGCCGGTAGTAGTCCTGCGTCATCGAGATCAGGTCGACGTCCTCGAACTCCTCGGGGTACAGCTTCGAGCCGATCCAGTTCGCCACCACAGGGGCATCTGGTCCGGGGGTGAACCAGTTCCACATGCCCAGCTCGGTGGTGTAGACCTCACCGTTTTGCACGGCGCGCAGCGTCGAGAGGTCGATGCCTTCCACCTCGTTGTTCAGGATCTCCGCGGCGGTCATGGAGCTCATCCCCCTGCCGGTGACGAGGATCACATCCGGATCCCAGGCCAGGAGCTGCTCGGCGTTGACCGGCATGGCCCCTTCCTCGGAGTCGGTGGTCACGTTGACGAAGTTCATCGTCTCCGCCCAGCGCTCGGTGAACCAGCCGTCCAGGCCGCCGGCCACGACGAGCATGCCCTGCTTGGCCTGCATCACGACCACCGCGGAGCGCTTCTGGTCGTCGGGAACCCGTGCGGCCCGCGCCTCGGCGTCGTTGATCAGCGTGTCGCCGTAGGCGATCTTCGCGTCGTTCTTGCCGGGCTCGTCGAAGACGTCCTCCAGCAGGCGGAGCCACCGGACATAGGTATCGGTGGGGGCGCCCATGGTGTCGAAGCCGACGACGGTCAAGCCCGCCGCCTCCATGGCCTCGCGGTTCGGCTTGTTGCGAGCGTTGTTGAACACGACATCCGGCCCCAGCCCGAGCAGCGTCTCGGCGTTGATGGTGCCCTGGTTGTCGAAGGAAGTGTCGACGTCGAGCGCCTCGGGGGCGATCTCCGCGAGCATGGTCTGGTCCATCATGTTGACCAGGCCCTTCGAGGTGGCGACGATGTTCGGCGCCTCCCCGTCGAAGTAGGCGACGTAGGTGGACACCAGCGGAATCTGTTCGAAGGCCACGCCCGTGATCTCGGCGGGAATCTCCACTTGGGCATCGGAGTGGTCGGTGACGGTGCGCGGGCCGGCCTCCTGGGGGGCGCTGGCGCTCGTCTCCGGCGCGACCGGGCTGGGCGTGGTTCGGGGTGACCCGTCGTCGCCGTTCGAGCAGCCGGCCAGCGCCAGCGCCCCAGCCAGGGTCAATGCGGTCAAGCTCCGTTTGATCAGTACACCCAGTTTGGGTCTCATGTGTTGTCCTCACACGTGGGGGACGGGGGCGCGTGGCGTGGACGCCGGCACCCCTTTCGTCCAAGTTATTTTGACAAAGAAAACGTTAGATTATTGGTTTCTGGCGTGACCCTCGGGGTCGGTTAACGAGCCCGCTCCACTCGGTAGCCGTGGTCGTACATGGCCTTCGGGGTAGGGCCGCCGAGGGCGTCGAACAGCTCGGCCGGCGCGGAGGGGACGAAGCCGGTGACGACATCGGCGCCGTGCTCGAACAGCGTGGTGCTCAGCGGAGTGGAGGGGCCGAGCACGACCGTCGTCGCCTCGCGTGAGAGATGCAGGAGGCGGGGCATCGTCTTGTTGACGAACGCGGATCCGGAGATGAAGACGAAGTCGCTGTCGGGAAGCAGGTACTCGCAGGCGGAGTCCGGGTAATCGCCGGCCTGGGCGCTGCGCTCGAGGACCCGCAGTTCGGCCGCCCGGGCCAGCGGTTCGGGCGCGAAGGGGAAGTGACCGATGACCGAGACGATCTTTCCCGCAACGGCGTCGGAGTAGGGGTGGAACACCCGCTCCCAGGCGTTGATCGCGCACGGGGTGAATCCGTGGGCGGCCGTGAGCTCCGCGCGGCAGTGCCACGCGTTGATTGCGGCCATCCCGATCCCCGCCTCGACGAAGTTCCAGCTCTTCGCGAGGGCGGCGATCTCACGAAGGGGCGCCCCGACGATCTCCTCCCCGGCGCGCACCACCGGGCGGGATCCCTCGGGCAGCGCGTAGGCCGCGCCCAGGCCTCTGTCCGATGAGGCGACCCGGCACCATCGCGGACCCACCGCGGCAGCGGTGACCGTTACCGCTGCGGGAATGGGGTCGATCAGTTCGTCGTAGATCTGCCAGGGGTTCTGCATGTGATCCTCCCGTAGGGCGCGGTAGCGCCAAGAAAATTAGGAAAGGCTAACCTGTTCAAAAGAGGATACACACGAGCTTTTCGGGTAAATCTCCGGGGTCGGGTTACTGCCGTGGGGATCATTGAAAGTCGCGCGATGTGTGATGCACCGCGACGGGCAGGGGCTCGGCGTGGTCGGCCAGCAGGTTGGTGACTCCCTCGGGGGAACGCTCCAGGATGCCGCGGATGATCAGTCCTTTGGATTCCCGGACCAGCCGGCGATGGCGGGACCAGAAGCCGGCCGAACAGATCACGTTGATCATGCCGTGTTCGTCCTCGAGGTTGACGAAGGTGATCCCCGAGGCCGTCGACGGGCGCTGCCGGTGGGTGACGAGCCCCGCGACGTATACCCGGCGGCCGGGCTCGGCGGTGCGCAGGGCGGCCGCCGAGAGCACGCCGCGTTCGTCGAGCTGCGGCCGGAGGTGGGCGAGCAGGTGATCGGTGGGGGCGATTCCGGTGGCCCAGATGTCGTCGGCGAGCGTCTCGAGGCTGGTGGGATCGTCGAACAGCGGCGGCTGCAGCGGCGCCACCATGCCGGGCAGGGTGGCGGCCTGGTCGAGAGCCGCGGTGCCCGCGCGCCACAGCGCCTGCCGGCGACTCAAGCCGAGGCATTCCAGCGCCCCGGCGGCTGCGAGCGCGGACAGGTGCTCTTCGTCGAGCGCGGCGCGGCGGGCGAGGTCCTCCATCGAGGTGTACGGCCCGTTCGCATCGCGCTCCGCGACGATCTTCTCGGCCGTCTCCTCGCCGATGCCCCGGATGCCGGCCAGGCCGAGGCGCACTACGAAATTGCCGTCGCGACGATGATCCGCACCGGCATCCGGGGCGCCGGGATCGAACTCCCCCACCGGCGGCTGCTCCGGATCGCGGCAGGCGTCCCGACCCGTCGGTGTGCGGCACGCATCCACGGGCTCCAGGTCGGCGCCGGCCTGCGAGCGCGCCAGATCCGGCCGCCGGATCTCGACGCCGTGCCGCCGGGCGTCGGCGGTGAGGCTGGCCCCGGAGTAGAACCCCATGGGCTGGGCGCGCAGCAGCCCGGCCAGGAAGGCGGCGGGATAGTGCAGCTTGATCCAGGAGCTGGCATAGACCAGCAGCGCGAAGCTCAGCGAGTGGGATTCGGCGAAGCCGAAGTCCGCGAAGGCCTTGATCTGCGCGTAGAGGTGTTTGGCGGTATCGCCGGTGAGGCCGTTGCGGGCCATTCCCTCGAAGAGCTTCTTCTCCAGCGACTCGATCCGTTCGATGCCCCGCTTGGACCCCATCGCCCGGCGCAGCAGGTCGGCATCCTCTCCGCTGCACTCCCCCACGGCCATCGCCATCTGCATCAGTTGCTCCTGGAACACCGGGATCCCGAGGGTGCGCTTCAGGACCGGCTCCAGCTTGGGGTGGGCGTAGGTGACGGGTTCCTGGCCGAGCTTGCGGCGCACAAACGGATGCACGGCCCCGCCCTGGATGGGGCCGGGCCTGATCAGGGCGATCTCGATGGCCAGGTCGTAGAACCGGCGGGGCTGCAGCCGGGGAAGCAGCCCCAGCTGCGCGCGCGACTCGACCTGGAAGATGCCGATGGCGTCGGCGCGGCAGAGCATGTCGTAGACGGCCGGCTCCTCCTTGGGAATGGTCGCCAGCTCCCAGCGCTCGCCGGTGGCGTTCTCGACGATGGTGAAGCAGTGCTGCAGCGCGGCGAGCATGCCCAGGCCGAGCAGGTCGAACTTCACCAGTCCCATCCAGGCGGAGTCGTCCTTGTCCCACTGGATGACGGTGCGCCTCTCCATCCGGGCGTGCTCGATGGGCACCACCTCCCCGACGGGGCGTTCGGTGAGCACCATGCCGCCCGAGTGGATGCCCAGGTGCCGTGGGGCCTTCAGGAGCTGCGTGGACAGGGCGAGGACCAGCGACGGGATGCCCAGCTGCGGGTCGGCGTCGTCGGTGGGAGGCAGGGCCCACCGCTCCACCTGTTTGGCGAAGGCGTCCTGCTGCCCGGGCGAGTAGCCGAGCGCGCGGGCGACGTCGCGGATGGCGTTCCTGGGGCGATATTGGATGACGTTGCAGACCTGGGCGGCGCGGTCGCGGCCGTAGCGCGCGAACACCCACTGGATGATCTCCTCGCGACGATCGGAGTCGAAGTCGACGTCGATGTCGGGTTCCTCGTCCCTCATGGCGGAGAGGAAGCGCTCGAAGGGCAGGTTGTAGCGGATGGAGTCCACCGCCGTGATGTTCAGCAGGTAGCAGATCGCGGAGTTGGCCGCCGATCCCCGCCCCTGGCAGAGGATGCCGAGCCTGCGGGCCTGCGCGACGATGTCGTGGACGATCAGGAAATAGCCGGGGAAGTCCTTGGTCTCGATCACCTGGAGTTCGCGTTCGATCCTGTCGCGCCCGGCGTCGTCGAGGTGCGGATACTTCTCCGGCACCGCGCTCCACACCAGGTGCCGGAGCCAGGACATCGGCGTGTGACCGGGCGGTACCTCCTGCTTGGGCAACGCGGGCTTGGCGCGGCGCAGCGGGAAGGCGATCTCGTCGGCGACCTCCACGGTGCGCTCCACCGCTCCGGGATAGCGGGCGAACAGCCGGCGCATCTCCGCCCCCGAGCGCAGGAAGGCGGTGCCTGCCGCGGGCAACCAGCCGTCCAGTTCGTCGAGGCTGCGGTTGGCCCGGATCGCGGCGACGGTTTGGGCCAGGGGGTGCTGCGCGGGCGTGGCGAAGTGGACGTTCCCGGTGGCCAGGGTCGGCAGGCCGCGGGTGGCGGCCAGCGCGGCGAGCGCGTCGTTGTGCGTCGAGTCCAGGGGGTGGCCGTGGTCGGTCAGCTCGACGTAGACGTGTCCGCGGCCGAAGAGATCGATCAACGCGTCGAGTTCTCTCCCCGCCGCCTCGATCCCCTCCTCGTTCAGGGCCCGTCGCACCGCCCCCTTGCGGCAGCCGGTGAGGATCCTCCAGTGGCCGGCCGCCCTGTCGGCCAGCGAGGGCAGACGATAGACCGGTCGTCCCTTCTCGCCGCCGGTGAGCTGCGCGTCGGTGATCGCCCCGGCGAGCCGGTGATATCCCTCCGGCCCCGCTGCCAGCACCAGCAGATGGGTACCGGTGGGGTCGGCCTCGCCGGTCTGCGGCGCCGGCAGTCCCAGCGACAACTCGGCCCCGAACACCGTGTGCAGCTGCGTGGTGGCCGCGGCTTCGGCGAACCGGGCGACGCCGTAGAAGCCGTCGTGATCGGTGAGCGCGAGTGCGTGCAGCCCCAGCCGCTCGGCCTCCACCACCAGTTCGGCCGGAGAGGACGCGCCGTCGAGGAAGGAGAACGAAGAGTGCGCATGCAGTTCGGCATAGGGCACCGCGTCCTTCGGGCGCTCGACGGGAGGCGGCACGTAGGCACCGCGCTTGCGGGAGGAGGGGACGTCCCGCTCCGCTGCCTCGTTCGTCTTCGCCGGCTTCGTGGGATCGCTCAGAGTGCGTTCGAGGTCTGCCCAGCGCAGCGGCGGATTCTGGAATCCCACGGAACCTCCTAGTCGTACCGGGCCTCGGCTCGCCACTGCCCGTCGCCGTCGCAGAGCAGCAGCCAGGCGGTCTGCGTATCGTCGACCATCTGGAACCGGTATCCCCGGTGCCGGCGTTCGGGGTCCCAGGTGCGCTCGTCCAGCGGCCAGGGACCCGCCCAGGCCGCGACGGGGTGACGCCGGGGGCCGTCGACCAGCATGGCCGGACTGGCTGACACCGCTCCCCGGTCGTCGACGCTCACCCCCGATCCGTCGGCGGCGAAAACGCTCAGGCTGCGGGGCTCCGGGAAGACCGTGGAGGGCAGCGGTGTGGGGACGCGCCCCGGCCACGGCCGCTCCGGCGAAAGCGGCAGCACCGCCCGCTCCCCCCAAGGCACCAGCACCTGGCGCTCCGCCAGCGACCGGCCGCCCCCGATGGTCGCGGTGAGCACCCCGTCGCCGCCCAGCATGGACTGCACCCGGGACAGCGCGTGGTGTACCCGCTCGTCGGGACCGGCTCCGAACAGCCCCGGGCTGTGGTGGGCGGCGGCATCGACGGCGACGGGCTCCAGCCTCACCCGCACCACGCCGCTGTCGATCTGGTTTCCGGCGGCCGCTTGGAGCTGCCAGCGCACCCTGTCGACCACCGCCGGCGCGTCGAAGGCCGACGGATGCAGCCACACCCGCTCCGAGCGCTCGCCCTCCTCCGCCGTCAGCTCCACCCGCAGCTCTGTGCATACCCACTGCTTCTCGGCCAGGCCGCCGACGAAGTCGTCGGCCGTGACGCGGACGGCGAAGGCCACCTGCTCCACCAGCTCCAGGGCCGGGGAGAACTCGATCTGGCGGGCCAGATCCGGTGGCGGGGTGCGCGGCTGCACGCCTCGGGGATCTCTGCCGGCGGCCAGGGCGTGCAGACGCAACCCGTTCAGACCGAATCGATCGCGCACCTGCGCAGCGTCGAGGGCGGCGAACTCCCCCAGCGTGCGCACCCCCAGGCGGGGCAGCAGGCCGACCAACGCGGGATCCGCCAGCCGATTGATGGGCAACGGAGCGAGAAACGATGCGCCCTCCCCCGGCGGCACGATCCGCACAGGGGCCGATTCATAGGCGGCTTGCTCGGCCGCGAAGAGCCCATCGGCCACCCCCGCCCGCACAGTGGCCATGCCATGGGCGGTCATCGGGGCGAGCAGCTGGGCGATGGCGCGCTCCTCGCCGCCGTAATAGCGCGCGGGGCCGCGCATCCGCAACGCCACCAACCCGGGCCGGCTCACCTGAATGCCCGGAGCCACCTGCTCCAGCAGATCGACGAGGGGCGCGAACATGCGGTGATCGCGGTTGACGTCGGTGGGCACCACCCGCAGCGACGGGCAGAAGCCCTGCGCCTCGCGTCGACGCTGGCCCCGGCGCACCCCTTCCGCCCGGGCGAGCGCCGAGCAGGAGAGGACACGGTTGTTCTCCACCACGGCCACCGGGCCCTCGACGCTGCCGCCCGCGGCCAGCGCCCACGCCGCCACCGGCCACTCGGGAAACCAGAGCACGCCGCCGCGCACGGGGAGGGCGGATGGCGCGTTCATCAGCTCACCGCCTGCAAGTGGCGCCCCGTCGGGATCTCGGCCGGGGTCTGCCGGGCCAGGGCGGCGACCCGGCCGTCGGGCCCCGGCAGCAGCAGCCGGGTGCGGCGCGGCACGGGGTAGCGCTTCGAGGTGACGCTCAGCGTCGCCTCTCGGCCTTCGAGGTGTCCGTAGCCCGTGCCGACCCCGGACCAGAGGGAGGCCTCCACCCGCAGCGTCGCCTCGACGCGAGGCCACGGCCCCACGACGAGCATCGTCGCCTCGCGATCACGCAGCCGCGAGGCGAGCCGGTTGGCATCGGCAGGACTCACCGAGCCGCTGGGCCGCACCGCGATCACTCCCAGCACCTCGGCCAGCGCCGCCACCACCGAGAGCCACCGTCTTCCGGGGTCGGGCACCAGAACCAGGCGGTCGATGGCCACGCCGGCCTCGTGCGCGGCCTCGGCCCCGAGCTCCGGGATGCCCACCACCCCGCACCAGGCCCCGTCGCGGGACGGCTCGGCAAGCAGGCCCAGCAGCAGCGCCCCGGGAGCCTCCAGCGCATAGGAGCAACCCCGCCGCAGGCCCGCATCCGGCAGCACCTCCGCCACCCCGTCCGGCACCGGAAACAGCCGCGACCGGACGTCGGCAGAGCCCTGCAACTGCCGGATCAGGTCCGGCAGCGGAGCGGCTGTTTTCGAACGAGTGAACACATATCCATAATCAAACGCAAGAGCGAATCTGTCAAGAGGACAGGGGCTTCCGGAGCGGGTGTGGACACCCCTCTCTCGGTTGTCGGACCCGAATGAAAAGGTCTTCCCGGGAGCGCGTCGATCAGCTCGGCGTGGTCCAGTTCGTCAACAGCGCCGCGACGTCACGGTAGGCGATCCGACCGCCGGCGACGGCAACGACCATGTCGTAGGCCTCGTCGTCCGGAGCGTCGACGTCGAGGCCGTTCAGCCCGTAGAAGACGACGGTTGCCAACCAGCCGAGCCGCTTGTTCCCGTCGACAAGTGCGTGGTTGCGAACGATGGACTCAAGAAGCACCGCGGCCTTCTGGTCCAGGCTCGGGTAGGCCTCCACGCCGAACAAGGAGGTCCGTGGCCGGTGTGCCGCGGAATCCAAGAGTCCGACGTCCCGCACGGGGCCGACGTCCAGATCGCCGACCAGAGCCAAGAGATCTTCGAGCGTGAGGTAGGTGGTCACTGGCCCAAGCGCTCAAGAAGGTCCGCATACCGTGTGCGAGCTGCGGCGGACAGCTGCGACACCTTCTCTTGGTGCGCATGGCGGGCGGCGGCTTCGTAAATGGCGCGAATAGTGGCCTCTTGCTTGCTGACGCCGGTCGCTTCGGCGAGTTGGGCAAGGGTGTGATCGTCTTCCGGGGTCAGTCGCAGCGTCATGGCCATAGCAAATGATACCATCTTGGTATCATTCCTCAGAGCAGGCCCGGCCAGCGGTAGCTGCTATGGGCGCACCTCCCCAGCGGGCCATGATGCCAGCGTCCGCTCAGTCGCTGAAGGTGGCCGCGTCGATCACGTAGCGGTAGCGCACCTTGGATGCCACCACGTTGTCATAGGCCTCGTTGATCTGTGACGCCGGGATGATCTCGATGATGGGGTTGAGGTTCTTCTCAGCGCAGAAGTCGAGCATCTCCTGGGTCTCGCGGATGCCGCCGATGTTCGAGCCGGCCAGCACCCGGGCCTGGCCGGTGAGAGTGCCCAGATTGATCGTCGACGGATGTTCCGGCAGGCCGACGTTGACCATCACGCCGTGCGCCTTGAGCAGGCGCAGCATGGCATTGATATCGATGCCGTCGGAGATGGTGCTGAGGATGATGTCGAAGGAGCCGCGCAGTTCGCGCATGCGGGTCTTGTCCTGGGTGGAGACGTAATCGACGGCGCCCAGCTTCACGCCGTCGTCGCGCTTGGCGAGCGTGCGCCCGAAGACGATGGTCTCGGCGCCCAGGGCGGCGGCGAACTGCACGCCCATGTGCCCGAGGCCGCCCATGCCGACGATGCCCACGCGCTTACCGAGACCGGCGCCCCAGCGTTTGAGCGGGCTATAGGTGGTGATACCGGCGCACATCAGCGGAGCGGCGTGCTCCAGCGTCATGGAGTCGGGAACGCGCATCAGATAATCCTGCTCGACGGTGATCCCCTGCGAGTAGCCGCCGGCGGTGGGCAGGCCGTCGCGGCCGGTGTCGTCGTAGGTGAACACCGCCCCGGGGGTGCCGGTGCAGAACTGTTCCTCGCCCTGCTGGCACATCTCGCACTCGCGGCAGGAGTCGACGAAGCAGCCGACGCCCACGCGGTCACCCACCTGGAACTTCGTCACCTCGGAGCCCACAGTGCTCACCACGCCGGCGATCTCGTGCCCGGTGACGAGCGGGTAGGTCACCTGACCCCACTCGCCCCGCGAGGTGTGGATGTCGGAGTGGCAGATGCCGGCGTAATGGATATCGAAGTAGACCTCCGTCGGGCTCGGCTCGCGGCGGGTGATCGTGGTCTTCTCGTAGCGGCCGGTGGGTGAGCAGATGGCGTAGGCGGCAACCTCGGGCATGACACTTCTCCTGAACGTTGGGGGCTGGCCGAAACTCTAGTTCAGCGTCCCAGCCTTCGAGTGCCGACGCCAGCCTTCCGTCCTGGACGCCAGTGCTCTTGCAATCCGCCAGCCGTAGACGGCAGGCGGATCGGCATAACGCTGGCGTCCACGACAAAACGCCGGCGGCTGTCACGAACGCTGGCGTCGAGAGGGGGTCAGTCGGTGAGAGCGGGGCGTTCCAGCTCCGCGAACTTGGCCGTCATCGTCGGGTTGCCCCGGGTGAGCTTCTTCACCGACAGCGCCTCGGCCTTGTCGTTGGCCAGGCGAAGGTTGTTGGCAGACTTGAGCAGGTTCTGCTTCGTCTTCTCCAGGTCTTCGATGGCCAGGTCGATCCGCTTGATCGCCTCCTGGAACTGCTCCGACGCCAGGCGATAGTTGCGGGAGAACTTCTCCTGGAAGTCGAGCAGCTTGTCCTCGAAGTCGGTGACGTCGACGTTCTGCTCCTGCATCCGCGCCAGCTCGCCCCGCACCTGCACCGTGCCGAAGGCGGCGTTGCGCAGCAGCGTGATGATGGGGATGAAGAACTGCGGACGCACGACATACATCTTGGGGTGGCGGTGCGACACGTCCACGATGCCGCCGTTGTACAGCTCGTTCTCCGGTTCCAGGAGGGAGACGAGGATGGCGTACTCGCAGCCCTTCTGGGCGCGGTTCTTGTCGAGTTGCCGGAAGAAGTCCTCGTTCTTCTTCTTGGTGGAGGTGGTGTCGGTCTCGTTCTTCATCTCGAACATGATCGAGATGAACTCCACGCCCTCCGAGCTGAACTCGCGGAAGATGTAGTCGCCCTTGCTGCCCGACGACGCGTCGTTGTCCTTGCTGAAGACGGCGCTTTGGAAGCCGGTGGCGCGGAGCCGCTCGAACTCGATCTCGCAGTGCTGTTCCAGGGTCTCGCCCACCATCTTCGTCGACAGCTTGGCCTTGAAGTCCTTGTAGGAGGCGATCGTCTCGTTCAGGACCTGCACCTCCTTGCCGTGCTGTTCGCGCAGGTTCGACTCCCGCAGCTTCTGCTCGGTCTCCTTGGCCTCCAGTTCGCGGGCCAAGTCGTCGCGTTGCTTCTCGACGGTGCTCAGCGCCTCCTTCACCGCCAACTGCTTGGCCACCTCCGCGGCCTTCGCCTCCGCCCTCAGTCGTTCCAGTTCCATCGCGGCCTGGGCCGCCTGCTTCTCAAGCGCGCGGGTGGTCGCGTGGTGCTGCTTCTCGGCCTCGCCGATGGCCTGCTGCAACGCCAACTGGGTGGCGATCTCCGCAGACTGGAGTTGGGCCTTCAGCCGTTCCAGCTCCGCGTCCTTTCCGGCCTGGGCCTTCTCCGCCTCGTGCCTCACGGTCGCCTCCGCGAGCTGAATGGCGGACTGCTTCTCCTTCTCGGCCAGTTCGATGCGTTCGTGGAGCGCCTTGTCGAACTCGTGGTCGCGCACCTGCATCACGATGTCGGCGTAGCCGGCCTCGTCGATCGTGAACGCCTTGTCGCAGTGCGGGCACCGGATCTCTTGCATCGTTCGCCTTCTCGCTACTCGCCGTCGCCCTGCCACGGCCACCGGAAGTCCTCGCGATCCCAGGGCCACTCCCAGTCGTCGCGGTCCCAGGGCCAGGTCCAGCCGTCACCGTCGTCCGGCTCGGCGCTCTCCGTCTCGTCCGGTTCGGGGGACGGATCCGCGCCGGGATCGTCGTCGCCCTGCCACGGCCAGGTCCACCCATCGTCGCCGTCCCAGGGCCACGTCCAGCCGTCCCCCTCCCATGGCCAGGTCCAGCCGCTGCCGTCCTCGTCCGGTTCGGCCGTGGGCTCTGCCGTCGGCGTCGGCGTGGGATCCGGAGTGGGTTCGGCGGTGGGCGTCGCCTCCGGCGTCTCTTCCTCGGTAGGCGTTGCCTCCGGCGTCTCCTCCTCTGTGGGGGGCGGCGTCGGCTCGGGGGACGCCTCCGGAGGCTCGGTGGGCTGCGCCGTCGGCTCCGGCGTGGGTTGTGGCTCCTCCGGCGGGCGAGTCGCCCACACCACCGCGGTGAAGAGCAGCAGGGCGACCGCGCCGACGATCACCCAGGACACCCACCGCTTGTACCAGGGGCGCGTCTCCTCGGGCTCGGGATCCCTCTTCGGTTCGGCGACGGCGCTCAGCTCGATGCCCAGGCGCCACAGCGAGTCGCTGAAAGGCGTGTCCTGGAACCCGCGGGTGACGACCGGCGCGAGATCGATGCCTTCACCGAAGACACGGTCGGCGAAGGAGAGTCCGCCCGCCCGAGGAGCGGACGGCCGTGCGGGGGCGTCGTCGACGAAGATCGACTCGAAGAGCACCTTGGTTTCGGTGGGGTCCCCGGCCTCCGCCCCGGCGTTCGACGCCACGGTGGGCCCGGCGATGACGCTCGTCGGTTCCTCGTCACCCGCGGCGGCCGTGACGGCCTCGTCGTCCCGGCGCACGGGGTCTGGCCGGGCGATGCCGTCGGCGGCCCAGAAATCGTCCTCGTCGTAGGGCGTGTTGCGTTCGCTCATCGGCCCGACCTCACGACACCTGGTCGTAGGACAGCGGGAGCTGCTCGGGCGAAACCGTCTGCACGGTGCCGTCGCCGCTTGCCAGGAAGACGCACTGGCGGGTCATCTCGAAGGTGTACACTTGGCCGCTCTCCACGACGGTGGCGGTGCCCTGCAGCGCGCCGAAGCCGTCGGACCCCGGCGCCGGCGCCAGCTTGTTGAGCAGGCTGCCGCGGAGCTGGAAGAAGGCGATCAGGTCGGAGAAGCCGAGATCGGTGCCGTCCCAGGTGAACGCCTGGAACGCCTGGCCGGTGCTCTTGGTCTGCCAGACGCTGACACCGGGGGACGCGGGAGTGCTCGCGGGTCGGGTGGCGAAGACCTGTCCGTCGTCCTCGATGATCAGGCTCGCGCCCTGCTGCACCCGCACCAGGAGCGCCCTGCCCTCGTGGTCGTGGCCCCGGATCAGGGCGCGATAGTCCCTCGGCAGTCCCGCCTGCAGGACGCCCACGTCGAACATCTCGTGGGCCTGCACCCAGAAGTCGGTGGCGGCCTTCGGCGAGTTCGGGGTGGAGGCGAGCACCTGGATCCCGGCCAGTGTGAGCGCGGAGGTGAGATCCGCAGCGGACCGCTTCGTGCCGTTGTACCGGATTTCCGTCATGGACTCGCCCCTTCTCGACGCGGCCGGCTCACGGTGCAGCCACGGGTAGACCTTACCTCGCCGTCGCCTGCCCACCGGGATCGTTACCGTCGTCCTGGATGACAGGCCGCTGGACGTAGGCTGAATCGTCGAGGGGAGGAAGCATGGTTCAGGTATCGCGACGCACCGTGACGCTGGCGCTCGTCTGCGCTCCCCTGTCCGCCGTCGCGCCGATGACGGCCGTGGCGGATCCGCAGGCCCAGCGCGGCGTCCGCACGATCTCCGCAAGAATCCCCCTGGGGGTCCCCCGCCCGCTCGACCCTCGGTGGATGCGCCTCCAGTCCCTGGGATACGGCGCCGCGCCCTCCGAGCTGGGCACCTCCGAGGGTGGCGAAGGTCTTTTCTGGGGACCGGGATACGGCGTGCAGGTCCCCGATACCAGTTGGTGGTATGCGGATGCGGCCAAACGTCGCCTTGCCCACTACGGCGACTCCGGCGAGTTCCTCGGCCAGGCGGAGTTGCCCGGCGAACACCTTCCGCAAGGCTATTTTCAATGGGCGAACCCGATGGCGCTGGCCGATGGGACCGTCGTTCTCACGAGCACCACCATCGACTCCGCCGCGCTCCTCCTGCATTCGCCGTCTCAGGGCTTTCGCCGGGTCGAACTGGCGCGACCCATGAACATCGTCGTCGGAGACGGCGTCTTTCTCTACGGGTTCGATGACGAGAACCGGCGCGTGCGCCTCGATCCGGAAACCGGGGACATACGCGAGAGCCCGGCCTTCGGCGGGCAGGGTGGACGCCTCTTCATCATCGATGTCGACGATGCCATCACCGTCACTCGTCCTGGGGTGAAAGTGCGGCTGGAGCTCTTCTCGCGCGACTATCCCGGTGCCACGGTCCACCCGCAGCTGGAGGCGGTGATGGGCGCCGACGGCCGGCTGTGGATTCTGCTGACCGGCATCGTCGAGGTGTCCGCGGGCATCATCCGCACAGTCGTCGGCCTGATCTGGATCCACGACCGGGGACAGATGTCGCCGGTCTACCGGGTGCGGGTTCCGACCAGCGCCTCCGATCCCGGAGACGGGCACCATCTGGGCATCCGTCACGGCGATAGCCGACCCACCTTGATGTTCGTGGATGCCACTGCGGTTCGCGTCTATCGGCGGGGTTGACCCCCTCCACCAAACTTTCCCTAACGTTACGTTAGATTTTGCCCTAGGGTTGACCCATGGGCAGGACCCACCTCTTTCTCGGCATCCTCGCGATCAGTATCGGCGTGGTGATCGGCATCGCGCTGTTCACTGCGGTCGTCACGCGCAACCGGCGTCGGCGAGGCGAGCTGTCCTTCGGCCGGCTGGTGCTGTGGTCGTCCGCATTGGCCTACTTCTGGGCGATCTGGGCCTATGCCTTCCTGCCCCTGCCCGATCCCCACACGATCGAGTGCGTCGAGATGATCACCAACCCGCTGTCGGTGGTCGACGACATCCGCAAGGCGGTTGCGTCGCCGCACAGCACCCTGACGCACTGGTCGATGGTTCAGGTGGTCCTCAACGTGGCGCTGTTCGCGCCGCTGGGTTTCTTCCTCCGGGTCCTCGGGAGGCGCGGGGTGTTCACGACCGCCGGGGTGGCATTCGGGCTGTCGCTGTTCATCGAGACCACCCAGCTGACGGCGCTTTGGGGCTTGTACCCCTGCGCCTATCGATACTTCGACGTGGGCGACCTGATGACCAACACCACCGGCGCGATACTCGGCTCCCTCGCCGCCCTCCTCATACTGAGGAGCATCCCCGAGCGGGAAACACCCTCGGCATCCTCCGGGCCGTCGGAGGAGCGAGTGGCACAGCCGGCAGGAAGGTCCGGCGCCTGACCGGTCCCACGCGAGTCTCGTACATATATCTGGCTCTCCGTCAGGGCGCGTACCTATCGCACGCCCCAGGCAACATAGCCAGATATACGTTCGGCAGGCACCGTGGTTCAGACCGGCGTTCACACCGGTCTCCCCGCGGAGGTCGCGCTCCGCGACGGTCAGCCCGGAAGTTGAGTGCGACCTATCCTGTCGTCGGAGGGCGCCTGTAGCGTAGGCGCCATGGCGAAGCCCCCGCGCGACAAGCTGATTCAGCTGCTTCTCGGCAGTGAACCCACGACGTCGGACAGCGCCTCGATGAGGCTTCCCGCCGAGCTCCTGGAGTTGAGCGTCGACGGACTCGGGCGCATTGCTCTGCCCGTGAGCCCCGCCCAGGCGAAGAAGCTCCTCGCCGCGGCGAGGCCTGCCCACTTCGGGAAGGGCGAGGAGACCCTGCTCGACGCCTCCGTGCGCGATACCGGGGAGTTCACGCCCGCGCAGGTGCAGGTGGGCGGCGACGCGTGGGACATCGACTGGACCAGTCCCGGCGGGGACGATCCCGACAGGCTGGCCGAGTTCCTCACCTCCGCCGAGCAGCGCGTCTTCGGGCCGTTGACGGAAAAGCGTCGCGGGGTGATCCATCGGCTGATCGACGAGGCCGGCCTGCCCGTCCGCCACGTCACCCGCCGCTCCGGGCGTCCTTTCACCCTGGTGCTGACCAAGACCCCCGAGCTCTTCGCTCGTGAGGAGCGAATACGCGCCCAAGCTGCGAACGATCTGGCGCGGCTGCGGGAGACCTTCGGCGACGCGGAGTCGCGGCCTTGATCGGGCGCCCGGGCGGCACGCCGGATCGACCCGCCGTCTTCTTCACCGACGCCGCCGAGTTCCGCGCATGGCTGGAGGCCAACCATGCCACGGCCACCGAGCTCTGGATGGGGCTGTACAAGAAGCATGTCCCCCATCGTGGTCTCGCCTGGGAGGAAGCCGTTCTCGAGGCGTTGTGCTTCGGCTGGATCGATTCCGTGGCCCAGCGCATCGACGACGATGCCACCCGTCAGCGCTGGACGCCCCGCAAGAAGAGTTCGACCTGGAGCAACGTGAACGTTGCTCATGTGGAGCGGCTCATCACCGAAGGCCGGATGACACCCGCCGGCCTCGCGGCCTACGAGTCCCGAGACCCGGCGAAGACCGGCATCTACAGCTTCGAGCGCGACGACCATGCCTTCACCCCTGAACACGCCGCGCTGCTGGCGGCCAACCCGGATGCCCAGCGGTGGTGGGATGCGGCGACGGAGAGCTACCGGAGGGTCGCGATGAACTGGGTCTCCGGGGCCAAGCAGCAGGCCACCCGAGACCGCCGGATGATGCAGCTCATCGACGATTCGGCCGCGGGCCGTCTCATCCCGAGCCAGCGCTACGGCACGGAGCCGGTGTGGGTCGCGCGCAACAGAGCCGCCTTGGGGCCGGGATCGGAGAAGCCGTGACCGACGAAGGCCTCGCCGAGCGCCATCTGAGCTTTCCCGAGTCCAATCGGGTCTACGGGCCTGTCCAGAAAGCGCAGAGTACCGATTCACCACTCAAGAGTCGGCGAAGCGGTCCTGGGTCCAGGCAAGCAGTTCGGGGATGAGCGGCGAACCCGCCTCGACGAGGGGGACGTGGTCGAGCCCCGGATAGGTGCGGTAGTCGATCTGCTCGCCGTTGGCCTGGGCCTGCTCGACGTAGTCCTGCTGGGCGGCGGGGATGATGAGGGTGTCGGCCGCGCCCTGCCCGATCAGCACGGGTACCGGTATCGTCGCGGGCGGTACGTTCTGCTGAAGGCGCACGCCAAAGGGGCCTGTGGCGGGGTCTTTCCGAAAGACCTCGGGGTCTCGACTCAGAGCGAGGGCGTCGAGGACGGAGACGAGCATGCCGGGCTCGGACAGGCAGCGCTCGGACATGGACCGGATCATCTGCTCGGCGCCGGGCCTGATGTACTCGCGCCAGGTGATGTCCGGGTAAGTGGCGGTGTACGCGGCGACCACGAAGGACGCGAAGACGCTGCCGCCCGTGACGTTCGGGAGGTGGTCGACGAGGCCGGGAAGATTCGCGGCCGGTGCGAGCGCGGCGACGCCGTGGATTTCCAGTCCGGGCGCATAGTCCGCGGCCAGGGCGCCGGACCAGAGCGCGGCTCCCCCACCCTGGGAGTGCCCCCAGAGCACCGTGTCCGCGCTGATCCTGGCGGGTGCGAGCTGCTGCGCGGCGCCGGCCGCGTCGAGGGATGCGTGTGCAGAGTCCTCGCCAATCAGATAGGGGTGCGGGCCCGCGGCACCAAGGCCGATGTAGTCGGGGGCGACGAGCGCCCAGCCCTGGTCGATAATCTCGGGCAGCGTGAATAGCGCCCCCGACGCGAACGGCTCGTCAAGCAGCGACGGGGCGCACTGCTGCCCGAATCCTGTCGTCCCGTGATGCCAGGCGATGACGGGCCAGTCGCCGTCGCCCGCCTTCGGCACGACGACGAGGCCGCTTGCGACGGCCGGCGAGCCGTCGCCCCGGGTTGTCGTGTAGAGAATGCGCCACCCGATCGCGTCCTCGGGCACCCCTCGCGTGAACGGCTCCGAGCGAATCAGCTGACCGGGCGCGTCCGGCACACCCCTGGGTGCGGCGTAGAAGTCGTCAACGACCGGCGATCCCTCATGCAATCCGACGCTGACCGCCCCCGCGCCGACCACCAGGAGCAGCGCGACGATGGCACCGGTCATGCGCATGAGACGACGGAACCGCCCGGCGGGGCGCGGCATCGTTCGTGGTGTCTCTCCGAGCAGAGCCGTTCGGCCCTGCACGAGGCCGATGAGGAGGAGGCGCGCGCCGAAAGCGACCGCAGCAACCAGGAGCGTGATATCAGGCCACAGCAAGGCAAGAAGCCCGAGGCCGACCGAGGCGAGACCGAGCGCGCCCGACGCGATCCGGGTGTCCCCACTGCTGCCGCGCCGGAGTGCCTCGACGAGGGAACGGACACCGGTCACGATCAGCCCTGCGGCGATCACGATCGCGAGCAGCCGCACCGTCAACCCCATGAAGGCCACCACGAACGCGCCGGCCGCGATCCACAGCACACCCTCGACCATCCGCACGCGCCGCCACCACGTCGCCTGCTCTGCGTCCTCATCGCGGTCGCCGATCAGGACCAGGGCACCGTGGACGACGAAGCCGGCACCGACGAGCAGCGCGAGGACGCCCAGGGAGAGGGTCGGGCGGATCATGAGGAACCCGCCGAGGAGGACGGCGAGTACGGCCAGGGCCATCTGCAGCCATCGGGGCAGCCGACCGGCGACCCCGATGGCGGGACTACGTGCGAAACTCACTCGGGATCTCCTCTGCGACAGTGCCATTCTCGTCCGGGTCATTCTCGTCTGGCTTCTCGTGCTTGGCGACCCAGGCGGTGACCGCGCCGGGGTGAACCGGCGAGCCGCGTTCTCATTCACCACCAAGTACCGAGCTTTCGGGGGCCGCGTCCCCTGCGTCCCACCACGCCGCGAACCCTATAAGTCACCTAGTCAAACCCCACTACGCACGACGTTGGCGGCCCCTGGGAGCACGGGCAGCGCTAATGCAACCTCGACGCGGCGAGCACCAGCGTGACGATGGCCCCGCGGTTGCCGGCAAGTTCTTGGGGGTGCTTCAGCTTCAGGTGCCGCATCTTGGTTGTGCCGGTGAGCAGTCCGTTCGGGTCGGCGAGGTCCGCACCGTGCAGCAGCGTCAGTGAAACCCACTTCGTGAACGGCGTGACCGCAGCCATACCCCACCCGTTGTACCCGTACTGGTGGGCGCCGTATCCAATGCTCAAGTCAACGGTGTCGACGGAGTTCACCACGTCGGGTAGCGCCTCGACGATCAGTCGATGGAGCCCGAGGTACACCTCCGCCAACGGCTCGGGCCGTCCGATCATGAGCACAGCCAGCTGCTCAAGGCTCGGGGACTCGACGTGGGGGTGTGTCTTGGCCATGGCGGCAGTCTATGGACTGCACGGCGGTGGCGTGCCAACAGTGAACCAGTGCAATGGCGAAAGCTGCCGGTGAGGATTCCCGTTGACAATGTCTCCTCTGTCCTGGCTATTGGCGACAATGGGTGAATGAACGCCGACATCACGATCCTGCACAATCCCCGTTGCTCCACCTCGCGCCGTGCTCGGTGTCGTCGAGGCTTCGGAGCGGTCCTTCGAGGTGGTGCAGTATCTGAAGCAGCCGCTCGGCGTCGACCAACTGCGCGACCTGGTCGCGTTGTTCAAGGGCGCGGTCACTGATCTGGTGCGTCGCGACCCGAACTTTGCAAGGGCCGGCCTGACCGACGCTGACGTGCAGACCGCTGACCAGGTCGTCGCCGTGCTGACCGAGCACCCCGAACTGCTGCAGCGCCCCATCCTCATCCGCCATGATCCTGATGGCGATCGCGCCATCATCGGCCGCCCCAAGCAGACGGTCCCGGAGTTCCTCGCGCTCAGTCGCTAGCTAGGTTGTCTCCGCGTGGTCGGGCTTGTGCTCTGGGATCTCGTCACGCGATAGCTGCCCCACGGGCAACTTCCTGGTTCAAGATGTCATGGGTACCCGCAGGAGCGGAATACACCAGTGTGCGGTCTCGGTTTGGGTGTGTATCGCGTCCGCGGTCACGACCACCCCATGGAGGTTCATCAGGCCTAGTAGATGCTGGGTCGCACCTGTAGCGATCAGCGCGCGCAAGGCGATAACGCGGCGCAACCGGGCGAGATCCTCCTCGCGACGCGCTGTCTCGTACTCAAGCAGAAGGCTCATAAGGGTATCTTATGAAGCTAGGTGTCGATGAAGACAGGCGCTGTTGTGCGCGCGAATCACTGGTCATCCTTGCAGCCCCACTGCCCGCGGTGTCGATCGTCCCTCGCCTACTGGTAGTCGAGTATCCGCCGAGGTGCGACCAAGCGACGACGCGCCGATGGTGCTGCGCGTCCTCAGGATATGGCTCACAACGGACTCACAGAAACTGCATAGAGACCCCACAGTGGCGCTCCGTAGCGTCAGGAATGGAACAACAGCCCACCATTCACGATGGAGACCGACCATGACATCTCGACCCCGCCGCATCCTCGGCGCTTTCCTCGCCGGCATCGCCATCACCGCGACCCTCGCCGCCTGCACCTCACCCATCGAAGAGACCGCCCAGGCCGCAGAGAACCAGGCAACCAGCTCTACCTCATCGTCCGCCTCCTCATCGGCTTCGACTGAGGTCGCCACGAGCGAGACCACCGAAACCACCAACGACGCCACCACGGAAACCGAGGCCGACTCGTCGTCCGCCTATGCCGACGGCGAGTACACGGCCTCCGGCTCGTACACCACCCCGGGCGGCCGGGAGTCGGTGACGGTCACCGTCACCCTGGTGGACGACGTGGTGACCGCCCTCACCGTCGACGGCAGCGCCGAGCGGGGCGACTCGCTGCGCTACCAGTCGGAGTTCATCGAGAACATCGCCTCGGAGGTGGTGGGCGTCGCGATCGACGACCTCGACGTCTCCAAGGTGGCCGGGTCGTCGCTTACCAGCGGCGGCTTCAACGACGCGATCAGCCGGATCGCCGCCGAGGCCCAGGCCTAAGGAGGGCGCCATGTCCGCATCCAGCGCCGCGTCGGCGACCCGCACGCCCTCCGTTCTCGATCTTTCCTTCGACGCCATCGGCGTTCCTTGGCGCGTGGAGGCTGTGGGTTCACTCCCCGCCGGTGCTGGAGGCGCCGTACGCGAGCGGATCGCGCTGTTCGACCAGATCTGGTCGCGCTTCCGGGAGGACTCCCTCGTCGCAGTGGCGGCACGGTCGGCGGGCACCACCCGTTTCCCCGACGAGGCAGACTGGCTCTTCGCGCTCTATCGCGAGTTGTACGAGGCGACGCACGGCGCGGTCACTCCGTTCGTGGGCGACACCCTGGCCACCCTCGGGTACGGCCCGGCCGGGCTGATGTCGGTCGAAACCCCACCCGCCTGGGACGACGTGGCCCGCGTCGATGGCAACACCGTCCAGACGACGCGCCCCGTCACCATCGACATCGGCGCGGCCGGCAAGGGCCTGCTTGTGGACTTGGTCGGGGACGTGCTCGACGAGCTCGGCGCCGGATCGTCCATCGTGGACGCCTCGGGCGACCTCCGCATCCGCCGCGCCGCGCGACCGGTACGCGTCGCGCTGGAGCACCCGCACGACCCCCGTCGTGCGGTAGGGCTGGTGGAGATTTCCGACGGGGCCATCTGCGCCTCGGCCGGCAACCGGCGCACCTGGGGCGACGGACTTCACCACATGCTCGACGGGCGCACCGGGCGACCGGTGCATGACGTCGTCGCCACCTGGGCGGTGGCCGACACGGCGATGCTCGCCGACGGCGCCGCGACCGCCTTGTTCTTCCTCTCACCGTCCGAGTTGTGGGAGCGCTTCGGCGTGCACGGCGTGCGCATGACCGGCGACGGGATGCTCGAACGCACGCGCGCCTTCCCGGGAACGGTGTTCTCGTGATCGCCCGGGCGTGGGCGGCGATCGGCCGAGCCCCGATGTACCGCGTCGTGCTGTGTGCCCTGGCGGTGCTGGCGGGTGCGTCCTTCGTCGCCTCGGCGGTGGGATGGCTGTACTACTCCCCCGCCGAGCTGGCGGCCCTGCTGGGCGTGGTGGTCGTCGTCACCGTCGGCGCCTCGCGACTGGCTGCTCGCCTCTGGCGCGCCGAATCGCACGACGAGTCGTCGCTGATCACGGCGCTGCTGCTGTTCTTCATTCTCAAGCCCGGCCTCGAGGCGGGCGACCTGATCGCCGCTGCGGTCGGGGCCGCGGTCGCGGGACTGTCGAAGTTCGTCCTCGCCTGGCGTGGACGGCATCTGTTCAACCCGGCCGCCGCCGGCGCGTTCGTCGTGACCGCGACAGGCATCGGCGCCAGCTACTGGTGGATCGGCAGCTCCGTCCTGGTGTGGGCGGTGGTCCCGGTGGCCGCCGTCGTCGTGATCCGGCTGCGGCAGGCGCTGTTGGCGCTAGTCGCGGTGCTCGCGGGCCTCGTCGTCTACATGGTCAGCGCGATCACCTGGGGCTCCGGGGCGCTGGAGGCGCTGCAGATGGCAGTGGCCTCGACGGCGCTGATCTTCTTCGCGGCGTTCATGGTGACCGAACCCCTCACGCTGCCGCCGCGACGATGGCAGCGGATGATGGTCGCGGTGGTGACCGGAGCGCTGTTCGCCGCGCCCATCCCGCTGGGCGTCCTCAGTATGAGCCCGCAGTTGGCGCTCCTGGTGGGCAACGTGATCGGCTTCGCCTTCGGGCAGCGCCGCGCCATCCGCCTGACCCTTCGCGAGACGCGACGCTCCGCCGACGGCACGGTCGAGATGACCTTCGACGCTGCCGCGCCGATCCGCTTCCGAGCTGGTCAGGCCATCGAACTGCACGTTCCCGGCGTCGGCCTGGGGAGCCGCGGTGGAAGCCGGCGGGTGTTCAGTCTGGTCTCCGCTCCGTCCGACGGACGGGAGGTGCGCGTCGCGTTTGTGTTGCCGGAGCACCCCAGCGCGGCGAAGCGGCGGCTCGTGAGCATGAAGCCTGGAGACCAGATCCGGGCGACCGGCGTCGCCGGCGACTTCATCCCACCCTCCGACGACCAACCCGTCGTGATGCTCGCCGCCGGGATCGGCGTGACGCCGTTCATCAGCTGGCTGCGGGAGGCTCACACACAGGGCGGTCACCAGGACGCCGTGTTGGTGTGGGCGGTACGTGACCCTGAGTCCGCCCACTTCCGTGACGAACTTGCCGAACTCGGTGCAAGGGTGATCCTGGTCAGCCGCACGGCACCCTCCCACCTGTACCCGCAAGAAACCTGGGCCGGGCCGATCCGCCTCGACGGCGAACGCGTCGCCGACATTCTCCCGGACCTCCCAGAGCGCGACGCCTACATTTCCGGCACCCCGCGCTTCGTCTCAAGGCTCCGCCGTGGCCTGAGATCTTGCGCCCATGGCGTCCACACCGACGCCTTCGCCGGCTATTGACGCGCCTGAAGTGCGCCTACCTATCTGGCACGTGGCCATCTGTGGCGAACCAGCGGCGCTACAGAGCCGACCAAAGCGGTCGGACCGAGCCTGCCTCGTCAAGCCACAACAGGGTGGTGGCCAATCTGGCCGGTATCTGGACGCAGGCGTCACGAACGAGCGCTGGATCTGTCATCGCGTACGGATGACCTGATCGAGAGGCGGGTCGTCCCTGATCTTGTGCGTCAGTCCTTGAAGTGCTCGCCTACGCTTCGTCGCGGCAGTATCGATAGCGCGCGACCTCAGAAGCCTCCACACCCCTCCGCCGACAGCAACAAGCTCGCCCTTGCGAATGAGCCGCACGACCGTCATACGGCTAACCCCCAGCGGCTCCCCGGGTTCCTGGGTGCTCAGCAACTCGTCGACCAGCAGCACTACGGCCCCTGGGTCGGTCTCCAGGACCTCCACCACACGTAGGAGGGCGCTGAAGGCCGGTGAGGCTTTTCCCGCCTCCTGTAGCACTGCTCCTTCCTGGTGGAGATCATTACTGTTAGGGGGCGTTCCCGTCCTCGCTCATGTAGTCGGTGAGCTTCGAGGTATTTGTCGACCGCAGAGACCAGCGTTGGCGCTATCTCGAACCATCGGCCTTCGAACAGCGCATACAGCTTGCCGTCGTGGTCTTGCACCGAGGCGAGCGCGTTGTAGAGGCTCCAACGAGTGTCGAAATTGCCGGACTTGACCCAACCCACCTGGACTCGGCGGGATTTGAGGTGGCCCCGGCCGATGTCGCCACGGTCGTCGCCATGCACGTCTAGGTACTCGTCGAGGTCGAGATCATCGAACTGGTGCCGCCCCGCCCACCGAGCTTGAAGTCCAATATCTCGTCCCAGCCGAAGTTCTCTGGCATTGCGAGGTGGGTCCTTGTCGTGTCGCCAGCGCGAAGTTGACCGACGAGTAGCTTGTCAAGCGCAGTGATGCTGCTCGGGTCTTTCACCTCCGCGAGGTGGTCGATCCGCTCGAAGCGCTCCTTGTCGGCGTCTTCCTCGTACCCGACTTGGGCCACGTTTGCGGCCTTAGCGGGCTCAAATGGAACTGACTTGGAACGACGCCTAGCAGAGAGCCGCCTTTTCCTGACTAATCCGGAGGCACTGAGCTTCATTTCGGCGCATCGCGGCCTGTCATCGCGTGGCGCCGACGGCGTAGTTGGCCTGCGCGGCAGCGGTGATATGGAGGGCGAGAGACAGCTCGACCGGCTTCATTCCCGGCAGCACAGCCCCCAATTGGCAACAGGCACGCCCTGGAGGTGCTCGGCGGCGGTCCCGTCGGGCTGGTCGGGTGAGTGGTCGCCCCCTGTGAGTGGTCAATGCCGGGCGTGCGGGGCATCCAGCCAGCGTTTGCTGGCTTGGCGGCTCGCGTTCTCGAGTGCTACGCGTCGGCCCCGTGGCGCGGTGCTCGGCGAGAACCTGACCAATCTGGCCCAAGTCGGGTCGTAGGCAACGAGCAGTTCAGCAAGGAGGGCAGGCAGCTCCTTCACGGAACGCTTTGTAGTCATGACGAGCGCATCCGATCCCGTGATCGTGCGCCCCAGCGACTCATCGGAGGGGCTTCCCCGCGACGGCACGGAGAAGATCCCGAGCTGCGTCGACGCCGAAATTCGAGAGTTCGGTAGTCCAGATAGTTTGGCGCAGCAAGTCTCCCCACCGGAGCAGCGCTGACTTCACCTGCCGGCTGCTAGGCAGCTTGGAGGGTAATCCCTTTCAGCCATGACCTGAACTCACCTGCTCGGATTCCTAGCTTCTCGGCCAGTACTGAGGGCGAAGCCCCCTCCTGTCGGAGCAACGCCAGTGCCTGACGCAGACGCTCAGACTGCTCTCGCGGGATGCCTCCAGGCTCCGATCGACGAAACCCCTGCCGGGACAGCTGGACGCAAAGGTCGCGGTATCCCCACTCGGTCAGCATGTCGAGTTCCTTGAGTCGATGCGTCAGCGCCATGGCCGCCACACCCCATTTCAACTTCGAATGGAGAATCATCGGCACAGTAGCATTGACCAGACCTGCTGCCTGGACAGAAGCTCTTGGCATCAGGAACGCAGCAGCAAACTGGTTGGCCCCCGTCTCAGCCTCGGGACCGCGCGGGCTCTCATGCTCACAGTGAAGTACCAGGTGCCCGAGCTCATGGGCTGCATCGAACCGTGACCGTTCGGCAGACTTGCGCGTGGACATCAAGACGAAGGGGTACTCCTCTCTGTAGAAGGAGAAGGCATCAAGTTCAGACAGGTGTTTGGGTAACGAGTAGACCCGCACGCCGTTGGCTTCGAGTAGGTGGACCATATTCTGGATCGGTCGCTCGCCCAGGCCCCACTTTGCACGAACTGTGGCGGCGGCCACCTCCGGCACGTACCCAGGAAGCGTGGGCACGTTCGGCTGGGGAAACCGGAAGTGCGCAGACAGCCAAGTGTCGAACTCTACGATCTGGGAGCCAACAGCCAGCGCTGAATCCCGCTGCTTTGCGGTCATCTTCGAGAGGGCCCGGAAGCTGACTGCCTCCACAGGCACCTCCTCCGATTCTGGCAGGAAGAAGAACTCGCGCGTGACACGCAGCACGCTAGAGAGCACAATCAGTGCCTCGGCACTCGGCACGGCATGTCCGTTCTCGTAGTTCGACAGTGTTCGGGCCGATAGACCCGACTCTCGTGCAAGGGCAGCACTGCTCCACCCCAACCGCTTCCGCGCCAGGGTGAGTCGCTGCCGGCTGAACTCCGGCTCCATCGGACTAACCCAAACGTTCCACAGTCAACCGGTAGGGCTCCAGGTCATCGTCGTCCGGCTGGACCATGCCACCGATGGGCGCCCCGGCGTCTGGGACCTCCACGATGATCCGCTCTGCCCAAGATACCTGGCCAGCGGGGCCGGCCTCGTCTGGCAGGGACACCTCCAGGAAGAGCTGCCCACCTTTGGTGACCCGGTAGAGGACCATCCATGTCTGGAGAGACTCCAGCACAGCCGGTTCGACGTACTCGTCGGGCCCCTCAAACTCAGGGCCGAAGTCAAACGGAATGCGATTGTCCACCACGGCCTGGTAGAACGTCGGGCCCTTGGGGTTCTTGGGCTGTGGGATCAGATCAGCCCGGCCGGTACCCTTGTCGCCGCCGACGACGAGGAGCTTGAAGCCGAGACCGAAATGAAGGGTCAGCTCTTGGTTCTTGGGGCGTCGAGCCACCCACCCGCTGGGGATCAGCTCCTCACGCAGGAACCGGGTCATGCGGGCCCAGAGCAGAGTGCCGCGAGTCCCCACCGGGTCGAGGTTCGTGCATGTCGCGGCTTCGGCGTAGGCTCGCTGGACGGTCCGAATCAGCAGTTCGGTCGACAAGCCAAGCCCGGCCAGCCGATCGACGGCCTCGACACCTTGATAGGTTTGGGGCTGGAACATGGAGCCCTCCTTCCGCTGCGCGAAACTGTACCTCATTTGAGGAAGCAAAGCACGCACTTGACGGCGCGTCGTTTAGGGACCGTCGCCGAGTCGCTCGAAGAACCAGCCGGACCCATCCGACACGATCGTGGCCAGATCGTCGCTGACCTCAACTCCCCATACTGCGGCAACTTCACCCAACTGGACGCCTACCAGGCCCCTCAAGGGACCCAGGGCTACTGACAGAGGGTCGGTCCCATGTCCACCTCGGCGTCGACTCCACGGATCCCCACCTAGCCTCGTCGACGAATGAGCGGAATGCCGCACGTACTCCGCTGACCTTCTCCGTCAGCTGGCGGCCAATCCAGGGTCGGGTGGCCCCGGGTTTGCGCCCCGGGCCCCACCCGACCCTGGCCGTTGCCTGTATCGGCTATCGGCTCTCGCCTCCCGCGCTCAGGCCGAAGAACCGTTCGAAGAAGGCTCCGAGCTTCTGGATGACGCGCTGCTTCTTCTCACCCTCGCCTCCCCCTCCTGCGAAGCGCGAGACCGGCGGAAGAACCTTCGTGATCGCCGTGCCGCTCGTGCGGAGTTCGCCGTCACGGAAGGCCGAGTCGACGAAGGCGTGCGCCTCCTGGGCTCGAAGGCTCTCCTCCTCGATGATCACCGCCAACTCCGCCTCGCGTCTCGCTGCAATGAATGCCTGCCACTCCTGGTCGATCGCCCTGTCCACGGAGACAGAGTCAACAAATGCCTCGATGAGATCCTTCTTGTTGCGTAGGCTCGGGCTGGCGTCAACCGCACGGGAGATCTCGGACCGGATCTCCTTGTCTTGGTCGTTTCCGTGTTGCTCGCGATACTTCTCGACCAGCATCAGGATGTAGTCGACGTTAATCTCAACCTGCTTGATCAGCTCGATCTCGAAGACCACCTCCTCGTTGATGATCTCTTTGTCAGCGGCCCTCCCTTGACGCAATGCCACGTAGCGTAGGTCGGTTGGTCATGCGGCTCTTGGTTTGAGCGTGTGTAGGTGGATGGTGGGCGGGCTGGGGTGGTGGGTGCTGGCAGGCTCGTCGGGTTTCTTGACGCGGTAGTTGTTGTGCCGGGCGCGTTTGACCGCTCGGGGGCAGGTCCGCTCCCGCCGCTCGGGGTTGAGCAGCCCGGCGATCCGTGCGAGGTGGCCGGGCAGGGCGTCAGCCCAGTCCTGAGGGGGGAATGCTAGCGGTCCCGGTCGCGGTTCGGCGGATCAGTCGCAGGGTCTTGGCGAAGGAGAGCCGGTCCGGATCCAGGTCCGCGGCCGCCGACGCCTTGGCGATCAGCGCGCAGATCGCGTGATGTACGATCAGGTAGGCCCAGATCTCCTGATAGGCCAGATCGGGCAACCTCGATCGCAGCACTCGCCCGGGTCCGCGCAGATGGGTCTTGAGTTGGTCGTGGCCGGTTTCCTGTTCCCATCGCTGGTGATACGCGGCGGCGAGCTCGTCAGCACGGGCGTCGGCGGGGTCGAGGACATTGGTGAGCAGCACGATGAGCTCACCGGTGCCGTTGCCGGCCCGGTCGGGCACGTCGTACTCGATGACACGGACCAGCCGCGCGGCCTCCTGCCCGCGATCGTTGAACGACTCGGGGACCTCGTTCGGGTCAGCCAGGTCGTGTCCCTGCCTCGCGGCCGTCAGGATCGCCTCGCGGCGCCTGCCCCGGATCCTGGAATCCATCACCACCGTCAGGTAGGTCCCGTCCGAGAGCACCCAGACCACGGGCAGAGCGAGTTGGGTCGGGGCCCGCCACAGCAGCGCCGCCCCGGTAGCGGCGGCGGCATCCCACCCGGTCCAGGAGTAGAACCCACGGTCCGCGGTAAGCAACTCATCGGCCCGCAGCCGCGGATACAGCCGTTGCGCGAGCGTCTTCTCCCCGCTCAAGTAACCGGCGACCTCGGCCGCCACGAACGCGTGGGTACCGCACTCGGCGAACGCAACCACCCGTGCCTTGGGGAACGCCGACCGGTTCGGCCCGGACCCGGCATACCCGAACTCGGCAGCATTGGCCGCGGTGTCGGGCAGGTCGACCACAAACCCATCGATCGCCAGCAGCCGCCACCCGCGCAGGAACGAGCCCCGCGCGGTGCCCAGCATCACCAGCCCCGCGGTCGGCGAGGCCCCACCGGCGACCGGGCCACAGGTCCGTTCGAACAACTCGGGAAACACCTCCCTGCCGAGCCGTTTACGGGCCTGGGTGATCGCACTGGCGGTCGGCGCCGTCCACGAGGCATCCCAGACCCCGAACCGGTCCAAAGTCCCGGTCACCCTGGCCGCGACCTCCTCATAGTCATCGTCGGGGAACAGACACAGCGCCAACGTCAGATAAGCAGTCACATGCGCCGGCAGCTTCCCATCCGAGCGCCGCTCACGCACCCCGCACACCGCGACCGCCTCATCGACCGCGTCCCTGAGGACCGAATCGACCAACACCCCGATCGTGACCTGATCCGGCCGCACCGCCACATCCACACCCATGACCACTGATCACACCAGCCACAACAGCCAACGCCACGCCGATACAGAAACCATCCAGCGCTACACGGCCATCGGCCCCTCACACCGGCCAGTGACACCCAGGCACCAGACAGACCACCCATTTACGCTACGTGGCATTGGGCCTAGCCTCATCTCAACGGCTTCGGGCCGCGCGAATCAGCCGGACCTTGACCTCCTCGGTCAAACCTTGTGTTCCTGCACGGGCATGTTCTCCCATGAGCAGGCGTGCTTCGTCCAACGTGTCGCGAATCTTACGCCGCACAACGTGAGGTTTGAGGTCTGACAGCTCCTTCCGAAGCGCATCTGACAGTTCAAGAAGATCCTTCGGAACAGCGTCCAGGATTGACATGTTCAGCATCAGCGGCAGGGCCGCTTCAGTCTTACGACGAAGCCTTGCTCTCACAGGTCCAATAGCGAGGTAGTTCAGCATGAAGTCGGGGCTGATCGCCGGACTCGGATCAGGTCGTCGTCCCAGTCGATCTTCCAGTTGCCTTGCCAGTCGAAACGCCGTGCCGTCAAGAGTGAGCCACCACGATTTGAAACCAAAAGCCGACCGCCTCTCGTTCCTCGCCTGACGCCGCATCTGTACGCCAACATAGTTCTCGACATCGTGACCGACCAACAGAGCACGCGTGCCCGAATCCATAGGCGGAAGGCCGTTCTTCTCGCGTAGTTCATCTTTCCGATCTCGGGCTTCGTGCCAGATCTCACCAACTTGTGCGACGAGCTCTGGGTCGGCCCTAGCAAGGTCCTCCTCGAGTGATTGTTCTTGGATGCCAAACTCCGCACTCAGATAGTCGGCGATGTCATCCTCCTTGCGGTGAGGACCGCAAAAGGTTTCAAGCCACGACATGAACTCCTGACACGATCCGCTGAGCCGCCACGCACTGAGCAGAAATGGTTCGGAACCGTGCGCCTCTCCTCGCGCAAGAGCTGCATAGTACCCCCGAGAGCGGGTTACATGAGTTGCAAGCTCCTGGACGACACCTGGCGTTACGTAGAGCCGCAAACCGGCCTCTCGTGCCGCTCCAAGCATCAACCCGTGGGAGCGGGAACCCTCATCCAACAGATCTTCAGCAAAGAGTGGTAACACCACCGAGGCATCGAGCCAAATGTCTCCCTCGGCAAATATCTTCACTACCGCCGACTGCACGTCTGGTGTCTCACGCATGAAAGCGAAAAGCGTGTAGGTATCGGCCAGGTTACGAAGGTAGGCGCGTACGTCATCCGGTGGGTCAGCCATGAGCGAGACTACGGCGGCCGCGACGATGCGGGGCTCGACTAGGGTCTTGGTTGGATTGGCAACGAAGTCTGCGTAGACCACAGCCTCCACGTCCTCGAAGCGGATGCCGGTTCCTCGATCGTGAACGACGGCCTCCGCGAAGACTGCTCCGCGATCGAGGAGGACACGTTCAAGCACCGACCGACACCGGAGCACGGCCTCGTCAAGGCCCTCTGGAGAAAGGTCAGCGCCGTCTTCATCCGCAAGCCGGGAAGCCATCGCTCGCAGTTCACGCTCAAGGGCATTGTTGTGTTCGTCCACACTGGAAAGGCGTTCAGCGAGCCTCTTTCGCTCATCCCAGGTCAAGCAGAACTCATCTACTTTCTGATGGTGCCGAATGAACACCTTGGACAAGCGCTTGAGCGCGCCGTCGACTTGCTGGTCCCTGGTCTCGTAGTGCTGAGCTGGAAGAAGAGTCGCAACCTGCTGCTTGATCTCTTGGCGAGCCATTCGGTTCCCAGGATCTGTGTCCCTTAGCACAGACCGCACAATCGCCTCAAAGCAGACTTTTGTGAGCCCCTTTTCACGCGTGTCATCCTGCCACTGCAGGCCTAGATAGACGAACGCGGCCTTCGCTTCAAGGTCGTCGAGTGCTTGCGCCTGCCGCTCGATACTAGATCCGCGATTGGCCTCACGGAACGGTTCGCTGAATCGCTCAGCCTCCGCCTGTCGAGCTGCACTAGAGTTACGCGAGGTCAGAAACCACTCCTGGTCTCGAATGTCGAGGAAGATCTGCTGCTCTTGCCTGATCTTCCGCTTCAGGTCGTTCGCAGCTGCGCCGACGATCTGGTTCGTCGCGTAGACCAACACGCCCACGTCGGGGGTCGTCTTCTTCAGCCGGGAGCAGGTTTGACGGATCTTTGCGTCCCAGTCCTTGCGGAGTGAGAACTGCAGGATTACGTCGCTACCGTCTACCGGACGAAAGAGTAGCGCGTCCATACCGTCGTCCCCACCCGGCGTGGACATGGGGCGAAGGCTCTGGAACTCCTCTGCCAGAAACACGTTCGCAAGCTCTTCAAACGACCGCCACCGCGTTCCCTCGATACTACTCAGCGCGTTCTTGAAGCCCTCATAACTGATCAAGACCTATATCTCCCTTCGCCGTCCTTCAGCCAGTTTGGCATTCACGACAACCATGCCGTCGCTGCTCACTGATTATCTCAGGCCGCACTGACAGGTAGAGATCCGTGCTCCTCGACTCGGGGATGTCGGCCCATCAACTTCCCAGATCTTCAACTGCACCGAACGCTCCTCCCGAGGCGTCGCGATGTGCAGCTATAGTACTGGATGCGCAACATGCAGTGCGCGTCAACAGTGACGCAGCGTCAGAGTAGGGTGCCGAAGCGCGCAAGGCACAACTCGAGGCAATGAGCCCCGACATGATCGAGACGACCGCAGTCCAGGATCCCTGTGTCCTAGACCCAAGGCGGGACATCAGATGCTAGTAGGAGCACCAACGCGGATGCGTCGAAGGCTATCGCCTACGGCACTAGCACCTTCGTCCCGTCCGCAGCGGGAACGGTAAACCGGCCACCTCCGCCAACTCAAGTGGTGCGGCCCATCTGACGGTCGTGTGTAGACAGCAGCAACTCCGCGACGTGCGTGGCCTCGCGTATCACGTACCGGCCGGTCTCCTTGCTAATGCCGGTCGGCAGGGTACGGCCGTGGCCTGTGCCTTGGAGGTTCCGTAACTCGTTGATTGTCGATGCGGTGGTCTTGGCGGATTGGTAGATGGCGCGCAGCTGCTTCCCACCAGGGACCGTCGCGTTGACGGTCTGGGGCTGCAACTGGAGTCGATCGAGTGCAAGGGCAAGTAACTCGTCGAAGTCCATTTTCCGGTCCGGGAGCATCTGCTGCTCCTCCAAGACGAACTTGCAAATTGACTCAAGTAGTTCCTTGGCGCCGCCGAGCAGGACGCCTGGATCCTGAGCGTTGTGACGAAGCCGCGCCAGCTGTTCGTCGAGAGCAGCGCGGCCACCAGTCGCGAGGTCGATGGGATTAGTGCGTTGAAGTCGCCCTTCGGGGTCGAGTCCCGCGCCGTTGGCGGCGAGTGCGCTGCGCAGGGTGGCAACGCGCCCCACAATATGGGGATCGGTCGAATGGAAGACGCGATCGATGCGCAGAGCCGTAAGGAGTTGTTCCATTAGTTTGTCACCGGCGCCGTGTGGCCGTCGGCGGGCCGCCGCACAGACGGTGAGCACACGCTGCTGCTTGTTCGGCGTCCCGGTCGACGCCTCATACGGAGCAACGTCAGCGAGGCCGCACGCCGTGAAGCAGCGCGTAAGGGTGGCGTGGCTGGGCCCGTCACCTGAGTAAAAGAACTGGCCGAGAGCGGCAGAGACCTCGTCGGTCAGCAGGGTGGAACTCATGGGTCCATTGTGTCCGAGCTATCAACGAGTCTCGGCGCGATTCACGGGATACGTGTCGCAAGGCGCCGTCCCGATGTCCGGTGTCAGCCTACGAGGGGGGCAAGATCGCAGACTCCCAGCTCGGGCGAGGCTCGTCTCGCCATACCCCGGAGTGATAGACATCAGCCGCGCTGACGGCGCTCTGCCAGAAACTCCTCAACTCGCGCAGTGCGTACGAAACCGGATGGCACTGCACGTCCTTCAATCTGCGCCGATGCTTTCGTCGACCGGGCAACGGAGCGCTTAAGCGCCTCTTTACTAATGACTTGAGTTCCCATCGAACCGCACCTCCTTCGACGACTGATCGAGTTGCCCTACAGCTTACCCGGCGACTTGCCCGATCTCAGCGACTGCCGTCTCAGGCACTGCGGCGCATGCCTCGGATGCCGACTGTGAGGCCAACGGTCGCGAGGACGCCCGCAGCCACCCATCCCCAGAGAACTGCGGTGTTGGTGAAGTCGCCGGCGATGAGGGCGCGCTCGGCCTGGACCACCCAGTTGACCGGGTTGACCGTTGAGACGGCGCGCATCCAGGCCGGGCCGCCGTCGAGGGGCAGGAGCATTCCGGAGAGGATCAGCAGCGGGAAGAGGAGGGTCTGCTGGACGCCCCAGAACAGCCATTCGCGGTCTCTCGTGGCCAGCGCCAGGGCGTAGGAGAGGGAGCCGAGTCCGACGCTGAAGACGGCCAGCATCGCCAGGCCGACCAGTAGGCCCAGGGGATTGAAGCGGAAGCCGAAGATCATCGAAAGCAGGACGATCAGGAGAGCCTGGACGAGGATCGGGACGATCTCCTTGAGCGCCCGGCCGATGAGGAGGGATGAGCGGGAGAGCGGAGCGACCAGGGTGCGCTCGTGGGAGCCGGTCATCATCTCGTACTGGAGGTTGGAGCCCACTGCCCCAGTGCCGAACAGGACGATCATCACGATCACGCCGGGCACGAACCAGCGCAGGGTCTCGCCTGTCGGCGCGCCAGATTGGGCGACGAGGAGCGGGGCGAACAGGCCGAGGAAGACGAGGGGTTGGACAAGACTGAAGATGAGAGTGAACGGGTCGCGGGCGACGGGTTTGAGCTCGCGGATCAGGACGTGCCAGGTGTCGCGGGCGACGGTGGGTCGGGTGGTGTTGGTGGTGGTCATTGGGGTTCCGTTTCTGTGGTCCGGTTTGCTGCGGAATGTTGCGTTCATGCGGTCGCGCCCTTCGAGGCGATCTCCGCTACCTGGTTGTTCGTCACACTTCTTGCCTGCGGGGCGGAGATCCCTCAGGGACCCGTGGAGGGGACCGCGGTTTCAGTGGTGTCGGCTTCGCGGAGGGTGCGGCCGGTCAAGGTGAGAAAGACGTCGTCGAGGGTCGGGGGCACCCCTGTTGCGCGGTCGACGTGGATGCCCGCCGCATCCAACTCGCGGATCACAGCTGGGAGTAGGCGGGCGCCATCCGGGACGGTCAGCGTCAACGCCGTCTCGCCATCCCGGACCTTCGTTGCGAATGCCATCTTGTCGTTGGGCACCGTCGTCGTGGAAGTTTCGCGGGCGGGACGGACCTCGCGCTGGGACAGGCGTTCGACGATCGGGGTGGCGCGGTTGGCGTCATCCGCACTGGTGAAGGTGAGGGTGATGACGTCGCCGGCCAGATTGGCCTTGAGCTTCTCGGCGGTGTCGTCGGCGATCACCCGGCCCTGGTCGATCACCATGACGCGCTCGGCGTAGCGGTCGGCCTCCTCCAGGTAGTGGGTGGTGAGGAAGACAGTGGTGCCGTGCTTCTCGCGCAGGTCGATGATGTGCTGCCACAGGTTGGCCCGGCTCTGCGGGTCCAAGCCCGTCGACGGCTCGTCGAGGAAGAGCAGCGGCGGCGCGTGCATCAGGCCGAGCGCCACGTCGAGGCGTCGCTTCTGGCCGCCCGAGAGCTGCTGCACGGTGCGGGTGGCGAAAGGGGCAAGGTCGAGCGACTCGATCAGCTCATCCGCACGCCGCCGAGCCACGTCTTTCGCGATGCCGTAGAACGCACCTTGGCTGAGCAGCTCGTCTCGCACCCGCTGGGCGAAGCTGCCGCTGGTGAGCTGGCCGACGTAGCCGATGCGGCGCCGCACGTCGGCGCTCTGCCTGTGGATGTCGTGGCCCACCACCCGGGCGTTGCCGGCGGTCGGCGGGATGAGGGTGGTGAGCATGCGCAGGGTGGTCGACTTTCCTGCACCGTTTGGGCCCAGGCAGGCGACGAGTTCGCCGGGCTGTACCTCGAAGGAGAGGTCGGTGACGGCCTCGACGGTGTTCTTTCCGACGGTGAAGTGCTTGGTCAGCCCGCGCACCTCGATGATGGGTTGGTTCGTCATGAGAATCACCGTAAAACCGGTTGCGGACAGATTCTGTCCGCGATGAATGGCAGGCTGGATTCATGGCTGACACCACCTCCCGAGCCCTCGCCCTGCTGAACCTGCTGCAGACCCACCGTCACTGGGCCGGCTCCGAACTGGCCGACCGACTCGGCGTCACCGAACGCACCGTGCGTCGCGATGTGGAGCGGCTGCGCGAGCTGGGCTACCGGATCGCGTCGGTTCCCGGCTTGGCCGGCGGCTATCGCCTGGAGTCCGGCAGCGCGCTGCCTCCTTTGCTGCTCACCGACGACGAGGCCGTCGCCATCGCGGTCGGGCTGCGGGTGGCGGCGTCGCAGCGGTTGGTGTCCGGGCCCGAGACGACGGTCACCGCGCTGGCGAAGCTGGAGAAGATCCTGCCCTCACCACTACGGCGACGGGTCTCGGCCATTGCCGAAGCGATGCAGCCTGCGGGCCTTCAGGCCGGTGCCCCGGTCTCCAGCGAGGTACTGACGGAACTGGCCCTGGCCTGCCGGGACAACGAGCGGGTCCGATTCAGCTACACCTCCGCCTCTGGCGCCGTGACACAGCGGTGGGTGGAGCCGCACGCGCTCGCTCCCGCTGAGAGGCACTGGTACCTGCTGTGCTGGGACCTCGACAAGGACGACTGGCGTACCTTCCGGGTCGACCGGCTGGAGGGCGTGCAGCACACACACGTCACGTTCACTCGCCGACCACTCACTTCCGAGGAGGTCGAGGAGTTCATCCTGGTCGCCCGCTCCTGGGTGCGCCAGGCCGTTGAGGCGAACGTCGTGATAGAGATGCCGATCGACGAGATGCGCAGCTCTTTCGGCCAGTGGGGACAAGGCGCCGAGCCGGTCGGCGACGACAAGACGCGTTGGCCCGTCGGTGGGGCGGACTTCCGCGAGACCATGTACGGCATGTCATGGGTACCCGCAGGAGTGGAATACACCACGGACCTCCCGGAGCCGGCCCGATCAGAGCTACGTGAGACGCTGGAGCGGATGCTGCGGGCGCTCGACGGGGAGCCTTCCCTCAACGAACGGCATATCACCGCATAGCAACTCAGGCGTGACTCGCTCGACGCTCTTTGAAGGTTCCTCGTAGGCCGTGGACCTCGTGAGGCTCGCTCGGAGTTACGGACCTGAGGCCGAGGACGTGATCGCCCCCACGGGGCGACGGCATCGACGAGTAGCATCCTGATCGTGTTCGGATCGCAGCTGCCTGAGGGCGTCGTCATCGAGACCCAGCCAGGGCTCGACCCGGGCGCCCGTTACGACGGACGGGCCGCGGGATACGACTGGCTGATCGGGCGGGAGTTCTACAACCGGCTGGCGTGGTCGACATCCCCACGCGACTACGCGGCCTTCGCCCAGCGGGCCGTCGACTCCGCGCACGGGCCTCTTCTGGACGTGGCGGCCGGCACGGCGACCGCCACCGCTGAGGCCTATCGCAGGAGCAGCCGTCCGATCACGGTGACCGATCGTTCCCGCGACATGTTGGCGCGCGCCGCGCGCCGTATTGCCGGTCGTGATCGCGTGCGTCCCGGCATCCGGTTTCTCCAAGCCGACGCCTTTGATCTCCCGAAAGAGGTCGACGGATTCGACACCGTGGTTTGCTTCGGCTTCCTCCACCTCGTCGATGATGTCGCGGGTTTCCTCGATAGCCTGCGGGCTCGACTGCGTCCAGGTGGAACCCTCTTCTGCAGCTCCCTCGTCATGGCCACGCCGCGAGGCACACGCTATTTGCGTCTGCTGCATGGCGCAGGAGAGGTCGCCGCCCCTCGCACGGCCGACGATCTCGCACGTCTCACGGGGCAGACCTGGCGACGTCGCGGATCGATGGCCTACCTGGAATTCACCGCATAAGGCTGAAGGCGCGAGCACGTCGCGGTGAACGGGACCACCGTCGAAGACAACGACGGCCGAAGATCCTGGGGCTGAGACCATTCAGTCCCTCGGTACAGAAAAAACGGCGAGCATAGCGACTACGGCGAAACCATTTTGCGACGCGAACTGCGGTGATGGGACGCCGGTACGGTTCAGCGCTCCTTCTGTGTGCGCTCGGCTTCCAGGAACTCACGTTCCCGCTGTAGTTCTCGGCGGAGTTCCTCCTCGCTGGGTAGATAGGTCTTGTAGCCGGATGCGTACACGCCCACGTCGTCAGCGAGGATGGAGTACCTCGCGATGGCGTCGTCTTTCGTGGAGCACAAGATGATTCCGATGGAAGGGTTGTCGCCCGCGGGGCGGACCTTGTCGTCGAAGATACGGCGATAGAAGTCCATCTGACCGACGTCCTGGTGGGTCAACTCCCCGACCTTCAAGTCGATGAGCACGAAGCATTTGAGGATGTAGTTGTAGAAGACCAAGTCGACGTAATAGTGCTTGTCACTGCCGGTCACACGCTTTTGGCGACCGACGAAAGAGAAGCCCCTGCCGAGTTCGAGGAGGAAATCCTGAAGCTTGTCGATCAGAGCCTGCTCCAAGTCGCGCTCGAGAATCTCGCGTGGTTCTCGGATGCCGAGGAACTCGAATACGTAGGGATCCTTGAGGAGATCGTCAGCCGTCGTCCGAGGCTCGCGTTCGATGACTTCGCCTGCCACCTTAGCTCGCCCTTCCTCGCTCGTGGCGCGGAGGCGCTCGTAATAGAGGGTGGAGATCTGACGACGTAGTTGGCGCACAGACCAGCCGGACTCGATTGCTTCGCGAGTGTAGAAGTCACGTTTACGTCTGTCCGTGACCCCGGAGAGCAGCGTGTAGTGGGACCAGTTCAATTCGTGCGACAGCGTCGCACGAATTGGGAAGGCCCGATAGAAGAGCCTCATTCTACGCAGGCTCGACTCCGTGAAACCTGGACCAAACTCGACGGTCAGCCGCTGAGCGAGGTAGCGCAGCAGGTTCTTACCGTACTCCGCGCGCTCGCCCACTGCGTCAACGATCTGCCGTCCTATCTCCCAGTACGCAAAGACCATCGTCGTGTTGACCGCTGTCTTCACTTGCTGGCGTGCGCTCGTCAGGGTCTCTCTGATCGCTTCGTACGCAGCTTCAGCCGCATCATCGGGGGCTTCGGCGGCCTCCGCAGCGCGGCCTACCAGGCCTGGAACGTTGACCTCGCCAGTCATCACTCACTCCTCCATCAGGGATCTGCAGCTAACGCTAGCGACGACCTCTGACACTCGATCTCCGGGCGCAGCCCGATTTCGCTGGACGGCTCATTTACTTCGCTCCGCGAGCGGCGGAGACTGGATCCGTAGAGCGCACACGCAGGGAGGCCGAACATGACCAGCACGTCCCCAGATGCCCGTCCACAGGACCTGGCCGACGAGGCCGTCGCCCTGGTGCGTCGCTGGCTGGCCGAGGCCGCGGAGCACAAGGTCGAGTCCTCGGCGGCCCTGCTCGCGGACGTGCTGCGCGACAGATCCGGCCTCGACTTCACCGTCGGCTTCGTCGACGGAGTGGTGCGCCCCGAAGACTTCGGCGTCGCCGCCCACAATCTTCAGCAGCTCACCCGAATCAACCCCAGGTTCCTCCCCGCGACGATGCGTGGCGCTCTCGGTATGGGCGGCAAGCTCGCCATGCCACTCCCCCGCGTCGTGGTGCCGATCGCCCGCGTGGTACTGCGCCGGATGGTGAGCCACCTCGTCATCGACGCCGGCGAGGCCCGGCTCGGCTCGGCGATCTCTCGGATCAAGCGCGAGGGAGTCCGCCTCAACGTCAACCTGCTCGGCGAGGCGATCCTCGGCGAGGGTGAGGCCGCCCGTCGCCTGGCCGGCACCCACACGCTGCTCGCCCGCGACGACGTGGACTACGTATCGATCAAGGTCTCCTCCACCGTCGCGCCGCACAACCGCTGGGCCTTCGACGAGGCCGTACGCAACGTCGAGGAGAAGCTGGCGCCGCTCTTCGCCCGCGCCGCGGCCTCCTCCCCGCGCAAGTTCATCAACCTCGACATGGAGGAATACAAGGACCTCGACCTCACCATCGCCGTCTTCAGGCGCATCCTCGATCGGCCCGAGTCCACGAACCTCGAGGCTGGGATCGCCTTGCAGGCCTACCTGCCCGACGCGCTCGGCGCGATGATCGACCTGCAGGAGTGGGCGGCGGCCCGGGTCGCTGATGGTGGCGCGCCCATCAAGGTGCGCGTCGTCAAGGGCGCCAACCTGCCGATGGAACTGGTCGATGCGGCCATCCACGGTTGGCCCGCGGCCACCTGGGGCTCCAAGCAGGCCAGCGACGCCAGCTACAAGGCGGTGCTCGACTACGCCCTTCACCCCGACCGGGTGAGGAACGTGCGGGTGGGCGTCGCCGGGCACAACCTGTTCGACGTGGCGCTGGCGTGGCTGCTGGCCAAGGCTCGGGGCGCGCAGCAGGGCGTCGAGTTCGAGATGCTGCTTGGTATGGCCACCGGCCAGGCCGAGGCCGTCAAGCGCGAGGTCGGCTCGCTGCTGCTCTACACCCCCGTCGTGCATCCGGAGGAGTTCGACGTCGCGATCGCCTACCTGATCCGACGCCTCGAAGAGGGCGCGAGCACCGAGAACTTCATGTCGGCCGTCTTCGAGCTGAACGATGACCCTCAGCTGTTCGAGCGCGAGAAGAGTCGCTTCCTGGCCTCGCTGGACGCCCTGAGCGCGATCACCGGGGACGGCGACCAGGCCTCGTGCGACGTGCCGAAGCCCCACCGTCGCCAGGATCGCCGGGACGTCGACGAGGCCGGAGTCGAGGCTCGGGTGGAGGCGCTCGTCGCGGCCGGCCACGACGGCTTCCGGAACACCCCCGACACCGATCCCGACTTGCCCGGCAACCGGGAGTGGGGCCGCGAGATCGCCGGTCGCATGGTGGGCTCGACGCTGGGCAGCGACACCGTGGCCGCGTCGCTGATCGCCGACGAAGACACGCTGAACGCCGCCGTCGAGCGCGGCATCACAGCGGCCGAGGGATGGCAGGCCCTGGGCGCCGACGAGCGCGCCCGCGTCCTGCACCGAGCCGGCGAGCGTCTGGAGGCGCGCCGGGCTGACCTGCTGGAGGTGATGGGCAGCGAGACCGGAAAGACGCTCGACCAAGGCGACCCTGAGGTGAGCGAGGCCATCGATTTCGCTCACTACTACGCCGCCCTCGGGCAGGAGCTGGGACGCGTCGACGGCGCTCAGTTCGTGCCGAAAATGCTCACCGCGGTGATCCCGCCGTGGAACTTCCCGGTCGCGATCCCCGCGGGCGGGACCCTCGCCGCGCTGGCCGCGGGATCGTCGGTGATCATCAAGCCCGCCGCCCAGGCCGCCCGTTCCGGCGCCGTGATGGTGGAAGCGCTCTGGGAGGCGGGCGTGCCGCGCGACGTGCTGCAGCTGGTGCAGTTCGCCGACCGCTCTCTCGGCTCGGCGCTGGTGGCCGACGAGCGCGTCGACCGCCTCATCCTCACCGGCGCCTACGAGACCGCCGTCACGTTCCGCGAACTCCGCCAGGATCTGCCGCTCCTAGCCGAGACCAGCGGCAAGAACGCGATCATCGTCACTCCGAACGCCGACTACGACTTGGCGGCCAAGGACGTGGCGCTGTCGGCCTTCGGGCACGCCGGACAGAAGTGCTCGGCCGCGTCGCTGGTGGTGCTCGTCGGGTCGGTTGCCCGTTCGAAGCGCTTCCGGGGACAGCTGCTCGATGCGGTGCGCTCGCTGAAGGTGGGCACGCCCGAGCGACTCGACAGCCAGATAGGTCCCGTCATCGCGGCCCCGTCGGGCAAACTGCTGCGGGGTCTCACCCAGCTCGGCGCCGGCGAGTGGTGGCTGCTCGAACCTCGCCCGCTCCCCAGCGACAGCCCGCTCGCCCGGGATCGGCACGGCGAGAACAAGCTGTGGAGCCCGGGCATCCGCGACGGCGTCGCCCGCGGCAGCGAGTACCACCTCACCGAGTACTTCGGCCCGATCCTCGGCATCATGACCGCCAAGACCCTCGCCGAGGCCATCGACATCGTCAACGAGACCGACTACGGCCTCACCAGCGGCCTGCACTCCCTCGACCGCGACGAGTTGGCGCTGTGGCTCAGCCGCATCGAAGCCGGCAACCTCTACGTCAACCGGGGCATCACCGGCGCCATCGTGCGTCGTCAGCCGTTCGGCGGCTGGAAGAAGTCGGCCATCGGCGCGGGAACCAAGGCCGGTGGCCCCAGCTATCTGTACGGCCTGGTCGACTGGAGGGATGCCCCGGTCTCCGCCGAGACGAGCTCTCCTCGCCCGGCTGTCGCGCCGCTGCTCGCGGCCGCCGCGGAAGCGGGGCTGTCCGGCACGGAACTGGCGTGGCTGAGGGCCGCCCTCGGGTCGGATGCCGTCGCCTGGGACAACGAGTTCGGCGTTGTCCGGGACGTGTCCCAGCTGGGGGTCGAGCGCAACCTGCTGCGCTATCTCCCGGTGCCGGTACACCTCCGGATCACCTCCGACGCACCGCCGGCACACGTCGTACGGGCGGTGGCCGGCGGTATCGCGGCGGGCGCTCCGCCCCGGCTGAGCACGCCGATCGCCCTGCCCTCCCCCGTCGTCGCGGCGATGGAGGCGGCTGGCGTCACGGTCCGCTACGACGACGATGCGGCCTGGCGGGCCGAGCTCGGCCGGCTTGCTGCCGAGCAGGGGCCGAAGGCCGGCGCCAGGGTGCGCATCGTCGCCGGTCCGTCGCGCGTCGCAGCGGTTGCGGCGGCGTACGAGGCCACCGGCGGCGCGCCCGACGTGGCCGTCTACGGCGGTGAGGTGGTCTCCGCGGGCCGCGTCGAGATGCTTGCGTACCTGCGCGAACAGTCGGTGTCGATCACGGCCCACCGCTTCGGCACCCCGAACCAGCTCAGCGACGGCCTCATCTGAGAGCCTTCGGCAGCGTCTACTGGGCAGCGGCGGCGCGGCTTCCGCCCGAGCGACGGGCGCCCCAGACGACGAGCAGCACCGTGATCAGCGCCGTCGCGATGCCGAACGGCAGCGCACCCCACTGGGCGACCACCGTCACCGAGAAGGCGGAGATGATGCCGCCGCCGAGCAACGGCTCGTAGGTGAGCTGCTTGTAGCCGTAGGCGTTGGCGACGTTGGTGGTGCGCTGCGGATCGGCCATGTCGGCCAGCACGAAGCCGGTGGCGACATTGCCCTGCGACTGCCCATAGTCGGCGATCGCGTGCTCGAACCAGTTCTTGCGGTGGATCAGGGGGCCGAGGTACAGCATTCCGAGGACGCTCCAGGCCACCGAGAGCACCGTGAGGATGACGAGCACCCAGATGTTCGCGCCGAGCGCGGCCAGCGACATGGTGCCGATCGCGCACGCGATGAGCACGTCGAGCGAGATCGCCGAGATGCCGTCGACGGCACGCTTGTCGATGTGGCGATCGTGCTTCAGCTTCGTCGCGACGGCCTGCACGATGAAGCCACCGATCACCGTGAACGGGAACAGGGGGAAGTTGTCGAACAGGTCCGACCCGAACAGCAGGAAGAGCTGGTTGAGGCCCTCCAGGATGAGCATCGCCACGCCGATCGTGACGCCGATCATCATGAAGGCGATCGTCACCGGCTTGATGCCGATGTCGTCCTTGCCGGCCTCCGTCTTGGGGTGATCGACCGGGGCGACGGGAACCTCGCCGAGGTCCGGCACCGTGTCGGCGGTAAGCGGGGAGCCGGCGGTGCGTGCGACCGGGATGCGGGGGTTGCTCACCGCGTAGCGCACCAGCATCGAACCACCGACGATGCCCGTCACCATGCTGATCGTGGCGAGTCCCAGACCGATGTCCACCAGCTCCGGAGCGCCCTTGTCCACGAGGATCGAGCCCATGCCCGCGATCGTCCCGTGACCACCGGCGAACGAGAGTTCGACGATCGACGCGGCGATCTCGCTCATGCCGAAGACCGGCCCGAGGAGGAAGGCCACCGCGAGCGCGCCGATGGCGAACTGGCCGAAGGAGAAGGCGCTGCCCATGATGACGTGGGGCGCGGAGGTGTCCCAGATCTGGCGCAGGGGCGGCAGCGTCTTCCCGAGCATCACCGAGGCGAACACCACATTGATGAGCAGTCCCGGCAGCACCGCCCACACCCTGAGCACTTCCTCGGGAATCAGCCCCTGGGTGTTGGTCCACGCGCCCAGCATCTGCGGGCCGAGGATCAGGATGACGAACCCCGAGATCACCGCGCTCGGGATGAACAGCGACCGCAGCAGCGGCACACGTCGACGCAGACGTGTGGCGATCAGCAACATGATCGCCAGCACGACGAGAGAGAAACCCGCCCATTGCGCGGCGGTGTAGTCGAATTCCATTTCCGTCACTCTCCAAGTCCCCCACCGTGAACGCAGATCGGTGGCGAGCGCCGACGCTACCGGGCGGCCAACCGCCCCTGCGCGTGGCGCCGCAAACCCCATCCCTGTTCCCCATTCCCCTCTCGGCAGAGTGGGATCCCGATGCTGCGGTGAGGGCTTCAGGAAGCTCCACTTGTCGGATCGGTGTTCTCCTCTGACCGCGCACGCAGGACACGACTTCCATGGAACCCGCGATGTCCGCACCCGATCGCGCCCAGGGCAAGATAGGGGCATGGGCACGAAGTTTCCCGAGATCACCGACCGACTGAAGGCCTTCATCGAGGCGCAGCACCTCTTCTTCGTCGGCACGGCCGCGCGCGATGGGAGGGTGAACATCTCACCGAAGGGCCTGGACTCGCTCCGGGTGCTCGGGCCCAACCGGGTGGTATGGCTGAACGGCACGGGCAGCGGCAACGAAACCGCGGCGCACTTGCTGGACGTGCCGCGCATGACCGTCATGTTCTGTTCCTTCGGCCCCAAGCCGCTGATCCTGCGTCTCTACGGCACGGCGCGCGCGATCCACGAGGGCGACGCCGATTGGGAGGAACTGCTCGCCGTATTTCCGCCGATGCAGGGCTCGCGCAACATCTTCGACCTCGACGTCGATCTGGTTCAGAGCTCCTGCGGTTTCGGCGTCCCCCTCATGGACTTCCGGTCCGAGCGCGAGACCATGTCCCAGTGGGCCGCCAAGAAGGGCGACATCGGGGTCGCGGCCTATCAGCAGGAGAAGAACAGGGTCAGCCTCGACGGCCTGCCCACGGGCCTTCCGGAGGGAAGAGCGCGGCGGATGGCGGAACAAGCGGCGTCGGCGACGAGCTGAACCGGTCCTCAGCTCGCCGCGCTGGCGTACCGGCCGGAGCGAGCCGCGCGCTCCCTGGCCTTGGCAGCCTCCGCCTCCCGGTTCTTCGGCGGCACCGTGGCGACGAGGTCATCCAGCAGGTGCTGGGTGGCATGCGCGATCTCGGCCACCGCCCGGTCGAACGCCTCTTGATTCGCCTTCGAGGGCTTGGTGGTGCCGGCGATCTTGCGGACATACTGCAAGGCCGCCGCATGCACCTCATCGGAGGTGGCGGCCGGCGCGAAGTTGTGCAGGGTGTGAATATTGCGACACATGCCCTAACCTTACGTCCGCGCCTCGTTGGCGAATAGAGTGTTGGGCGATGAGCATGCGAGAACTCCCCACCTCGACCTACCGGCTCCAGTTGCACGCCGGGTTCACCTTCGACGACGCCAGGGAGCAGATCGCGCGCCTCGCGGACCTCGGCGTCAGCCACCTCTTCTGCTCCCCCATCCTCCAGGCGGCCCCCGGATCGACGCACGGCTACGACGTGGTCGACCACTCCCGCATCTCCGACGACCTCGGCGGGATGGACGCCTTCCGGCGCTTCGCCGAGGCCGCCCACTCGCACGGGCTGGGCATCGTCGTCGACGTGGTTCCCAACCACATGGCGGTGCCGACGCCCCTGATCCACAACCACGCGCTCTGGGAGGTGCTGAAGCTCGGCCCCGAGTCCCGCTTCGGGCGCTGGTTCGACATCGACCTGACCGAGTCGCAAGCCATCCTGATGCCGGTGCTGGGCAGTCGGATCGGCCAAGAACTCGAAGCCGGCACCATCGTCCTGGAGCAACGCGAGGTGCCTCGCCCCGACGGCTCCCGCGTCACCGAACCGGTGATCGTGCATCACGACCACGTCTTCCCGGTACGCCCCGGCACCGACCATCTCCCCCTGGCCAAGCTCCTCGAACGGCAGTACTACCGGCTCGCCCACTGGAAGGTGGGCAGCGAGGAGCTCAACTACCGCCGCTTCTTCGACGTCGACACCCTCGCCGCGGTGCGCGTGGAGGACGACGACGTGTTCGAGGCGAGCCATCGTCTCCTCGCCGACCTGCATGCCGAAGGGCTGATCGACGGCTTCCGCATCGACCATCCGGACGGCCTGGCCAATCCGCGTCAGTACTTCGCCGACCTGCAGCGTCTCACCGGCGGCTGCTGGGTGGTCGTCGAGAAGATCCTGGAGGCAGACGAAACCCTGCCCTCCTCCTTCGAATGCGCCGGCACCACCGGCTACGACGCACTGTTGCGGGTGTGCGGGCTCTTCCAGGACTCGGCCGGGCTTCCGCGTCTGAATGCCTTGTGGGAGCGGGTTTCCGGCTCGGCGGAGTGGTTCTCCTCGACGCTCACCCAAGCCAAGCAGGAGGTAGTGCGGTTCACGCTGCGCACCGAGGTGGACCGCCTCACCTCCATCGCCGTCGCGATCTGCGACGGTGACATCCGGCTGCGCGACCACACGCGCCGTCAACTGCGAAACGCCATCCGCAACCTGCTGGTGGAGATGGACCGCTACCGCGCCTACGTCGAGCCGGGCGAGCCGGCCGATGACGCGGAACGAGAGGTGATCGTCGACGCGGCGCGCCGAGCGCGCCCGGCCCTGGAGTCCGACGAGCTGGACACCCTGGACCTGATCGTCGCGCTGGCGTGCGGCGATCCCGGATCCGGTGATGAGGGCCGTGGTGCCGAGACCCTGCCCGAGCCCGGCTCCGGCGACGTGACCACCGAGCTGCCCGGCCGGCAGCCGGGCGTCGCGGAGTTGAGGGCGGAGTTCATGGTCCGGTTCGCGCAGACCTGCGGACCGGTCATGGCCAAATCCAAGGAAGACACGGCCTTCTACCGCTGGAACCGGTTCATCGGCGTCAATGAGGTGGGCAGCGAGCCCACCATCGTCGGCATCGACCCCGACTCCTTCCACGCCTTCTCCGAACAACTCGGTCGCGAGTGGCCGGCCACCATGACCACCCTGTCCACGCACGACACCAAGCGCTCCGAAGGGGTGCGGGCGCGCCTGTCGGCGCTGACGGAGTTCCCGAAGGAGTGGGAGGCCTGCGTCGCCGAGCTGCGCGCCGCCACCACGCAGGCGCGCGGCGACACCGTCGATGGTGCCACCGAGCTGTTCGTCTGGCAGACCCTGGCCGGCACCTGGCAGCTACCGGGCGCCGCGGCCGAGGCGCTCTCCGAGCAACGGCTCCGCGACTATCTGACCAAGGCGATGCGCGAGGCCAAGTCGCACACCACCTGGACCGAGCCCAACCCCGGCTATGAGGAAGCCGTCCTGGCGCTGGCGACGACGGCGCTGACCGATCCGTCCTGCGTCGCCGCGCTCGACGAGTTCACTGCGGTGGTCACCGCCTCGGTCCGGGCGAACCTGCTCGGCCAGAAGCTGCTGCAGCTCACGATGCCCGGCGTGCCGGACGTCTACCAGGGCTGCGAGATCGTCGATCTGTCCCTGGTGGACCCCGACAACCGGCGCCCGGTCGATCACGAGTTGCGCCGCTGGCTCCTGGGCGAGGTGGACTCCGGAGTGGTCGCCTCCCTCGACCACGAGCTGCTGCTGGTCACCAGCCGGGCGCTGCGCCTGAGGCGGGAGAACCCCGACGCCTTCCGCGGGCCGCGGGCCGACTACCGTCCCGTCGCCACCACCACCGGTCACGTCGTCGCCTTCGCCCGTGGCATCGCGGGAGCCGACCGCCCCACCGCGATCACCGTGGTCAGCCGGCTCGTGTCGAAGATGCCCGACGGCTGGGCCGAGCATCGCCTCCTGCTTCCCGACGGCGCGTTCCGCGACCTTCTCACCGGCCGCACGGTGCCCGGCGGCGAGACCCCGCTCGCCACGATTCTCACCGAGCTGCCCATCGCACTGCTGGTCCCCCAGGCCTGACATGCACACCAGGAAAGACGGGTCCGCCGCGGATCTCGGCGGGGGCCCTCCTCCCACCTCTCTGACGCCTCCCGTCGGCGACGTGTGGGCGCCGGGGGCGTCGCGGGTCGAGCTCGTCATCGCAGGCTCGCCGGAACCCATGACACGCGTCAAGGGCAGGAGCGGCTGGTGGAGCGCCGGCCACCCCCTGGCACCGGGCACTCGCTACGCGTTCAGCGTCGACGGCGGCGCGCCGTTGCCGGATCCTCGCAGCGTCTTTCAGCCCGACGGGGTTCATGGGGCAAGCGCGGTCGTCGATCCCGCGGCATTCAGGAACCGGCCCGCCTGGGCCGGGCGCGATCTGCGGGGCAGTGTCGGGTACGAGTTGCACGTCGGCGTCTTCACCCCTGAGGGCACCTTCGACGCGGCCATCGCGAAGCTGGACGACCTGGCGGAACTCGGCATCGACTACGTCGAGGTGATGCCGGTGGCCCCCTTCCCGGGCGACTGGGGCTGGGGCTACGACGGCGTGGGGCTCTACGGCGTCCATGCGGCCTACGGCGGTCCGGCGGGATTCATCCGGTTCATCGACGCGGCGCACGCTCGCGGCCTCGGCGTGGTGCTGGACGTCGTCCACAACCACCTGGGGCCGGAGGGCAACTACCTCGGGCAGTTCGGGCCGTACTTCACCGCCCGCCACACCACGCCGTGGGGCGAGGCGATCAATCTCGACGGCGAGGGCAGCGACGAGGTGCGCGCCTTCCTACTGGGCTCGGTACGGCAGTGGCTCGTCGACTTCCGGCTCGACGGGCTGCGTCTCGACGCCGTCCACGCGCTGGCCGACCACTCGCCGCGTCATTTCCTGGCCGAGCTGTCCGACCTCGTCGCGAGCCTGGAGACCGCCACGGGAAGGCCGCTGCTGCTGGTCGCCGAGTCGGACCTCAACCAGCCGGAGATGGTCTGCCCCATCGGGTCGACGGAGGGGGCGCGCGGCATGGACGCCCAGTGGGCCGACGACCTCCACCACGCGCTGCATAGCTTCCTCACCGGCGAGACCCAGGGCTACTACGTCGACTTCGGCGCCGTCGAGACGCTGCAGAAGGCGCTGACCAGGGTCTTCGTCCACGACGGCACCTTCTCGACCTTCCGCGGGCGGGACTGGGGCGCTCCTCTGGAGTTGTCGTCGCCGCTCTACGACGGGCACTCGTTCGTCACCTTCCTGCAGAACCACGACCAGGTGGGAAACCGGGCGGCGGGAGACCGGATCGGCCGGCTGACGACGCCGGGCCATCAGGCCGCCGGCGCCGCGCTGTACCTGCTCGGCGCCACCGCTCCGATGCTGTTCATGGGCGAGGAATGGGCGGCCACGACGCCGTTCCCCTTCTTCTCGGATCTCGGCGCGGAGTTGGGGCCGTCGGTCACCGAGGGCAGGGCGCACGAGTTCGCCGCGATGGGGTGGGCGGAGCCGACGCCCGATCCGCAGGCCGAGGCCACCTTCCGCAGCGCCGTCCTCGACTGGGACGAGCGCGCCCGAGCGCCGCACGCGCGCATGCGGGAGTGGTATCGCCGGCTCATCGCCATCCGACAGGCCCACCCGGAGGTCCGGGACCCGGCCTTGGGCACCGTCGTCGTGGAGATCGTCGGCGATGACGCGCTGATCATGCGCCGGGGCCGGATCGCGGTGGCCGTCACCCGGGCGACAGGGCGGGAGACCACCGTCGATTTCGGCGCCCCGGTCGATGTGCTGGTCTCCTGGGACGCTACCCGACGCACGGACGACGGCGCCTTCGTCCTCCCGGGCGCCGGGGCCTTGATCGTCGAGACCTCCACGACGGCCCGCAACGCGTCTTAGGGCCCGTCCAGAAATTATCGCTGTGTGTCGCTTCCTGGATCGGGCGCCTGACTTCGTTGTCGGCCCCGCCC
>DAOLFC010000200.1:0-3001 GCA_035326505.1 Arachnia sp. | reverse complement strand
CTGCCCCGCACCCCCCGCGACCTGTTCCGCCGCCGCCAGCAGCGTGACCCCGTCCCGGGGCGCGTTGAGCGCCTGGACCCCGGCCCCCGTGGTCCTGGGGTGAGATGTCAGTGGTGGCTGCGAGGATGGGCGCATGAACGGTAAGCAGGTCAAGCTCTTCCTCGTCGATGGCGCTCCGGGTGGTCTGACGACTGCTGAGATCACGAACTGGACGGGGAGCGTGCTGTCTGCCCGACGCTCCGATCTCGCGGAACTCCTGCGGCGCGAAGAAGCCGAGCACACCCGGATGTGTCTGCTGCTTGGTGAAGACGAAGAGGCAGTCGGTGACACTCGTTGCTATGTCGGCGAGGCCGACGTGGTTGCGACGCGTTTGCGCAGCCACGTTCAACGGGCGTGTGGAGCGGGTGAGCGCCGAGGGCTCCTTCGGCGCGTGGGTGACCCGCGGGGTCGATGATGAGTAGGCCATCTGCTGGCGGGTATCAGGGAGGTCGTGTAGTGTGGAAGCACAACATCCCCCGAGCCTCTCCACGATGCGCAACCGGGGGATTTTTTCATGTCTGAGACGCCCCGCACCTATACCAAACGCTCCCTGACCGAGAGCGAGTTGCTGGAGCAATGGCGCTCGAAGGGCCTCGTGCTTCCCGACGAGCAGCGGGCGCTTCGCTACCTCCGACACATCGGCTACTACCGGCTCTCGGCATACGTCCGAAGCTTCGAAGGTGCCGAGCGGGACGTGCTGCGACCCGGCACTACCTTCGATGATGTCCTTGGCCTGTACGTGTTCGACCGCAAGCTCCGCCTGCATCTTCTCGACGCCATCGAGCGCGTCGAAATCGCACTGCGCGCCTCGATCAGTGACCATCTGTCGCGCATCGACGGTCCGCACTGGTATGAGAACCCCAATCACTTCAAGAACCGTGGTACCCATGCGAAGCTCCTCGCCGACGTTGACGAAATGCTGCGGCTCCAGCGCGCACGGCGTCCCGAAAGCGGGCTGAGCGGGGATCGGTTCATCTCTGCTCTTGACCACTACGTTGCCAACTACGACCAGCCGCTACGCCCACCGACATGGATCGTGTTCGAAGAACTCAACTTCGGCACCACCAGGGCGGTGTTCGACGCCCTTGCTCCGCGAGAGGTGCAAGCCGACATTGCGCGCTCGCTCGGAGTCGTTGCACCCGTCCTGTCGTCCTGGCTGAAGAGCTACCAGCGCGTACGAAACATCTGCGCCCACCACGGTCGTCTGTGGAACCGCGGTCTCGGTGTCTACCCGGCGCTCCCGAAGTCGCGGTCGATCGTGTGGCTCACCAATCCCACGACGATCACTGGTGAGCCCTGGCGAAGGCAGCGCCTCTACCCAGTGCTCGTTTCGTTGCAGACGATTCTGCACACGATCTCACCGCGATCCACATGGGGCGTCAGGCTCCGTGAGCTGTTCGAGGCGCATCCCGAAGCGCCGTTGAAGGGCATGGGGGTTCCCGACAACTGGTTCGACGATCCGTTCTGGTCGAGGAGGCCGCAATGACTGATTCCCGCTGCCTGGTCGACAAGCTCGACTCGTTCCGCAACCTGCTGCGCGACGACGGCGTGGGCGTGCTCGACTACAGCCCAGTGCGCGATGACCTGCGCGCCTACGTCACCGAACAGTTGGGCCACCCCGACGCGGTGCTGGTGGTTGACGAGACCGGGGACCTGAAGAAGGGCAGCGCCACGGTCGGGGTGCAGCGCCAGTACACGGGCACTGCCGGGAGGATCGAGAACGCCCAGGTCGCGGTCTACCTGGGCTACGCCACCGGGGCCGGGTACGCGTTGATCGACCGTGCCCTGTACCTGCCCAAGGTCTGGGCCGATGACCCGCACCGGCGGGCGGGTGCGGGCGTTCCCGAGGAGGTGGAGTTCGCCACCAAGCCGGCGCTGGCCACCGGGCTGATCCCGCTGACGGTCAACTAGGAGATCAGCGGGGTTGGATACGTCCGTATACGGACGTATCCAACCCCAATAGCCCCGGATCCACCCTCTCCGCTACGCGGCCAGCCGGCGCCGGAACTGGGCGGCCGACAGGCGCCGGCGCGACGTGATGGCCAGGATCGACGCGGCCAGCGCGATCACACCGAGCAGGAGGGCCGTGGCCCAGAGCCCGATCAGGCCGGAGCCGCCCGCGGCGTGGGTGCGGACCAGCAGGAAGGCGTTCTGCACCGGCGAGACGGCGTCGAGCCAACCCAGCCAGCTGCCCGCCGAGGAGACCGCGACGGTCACCGTCGCGACGGCGAGCAGCACCGACAGGCCCCTGCCCGCGTTCCCCAGCCAGGCGGTCAGCGCATGGTTGGCCAGCACGAAACTCGCGGCCAGGCCCACCAGGAACACCACCAGTAGAGCGGTCGAGGAGATCCCCAGGCCCAGCACCGCTCCACCGATCGCGCCCAGCACCACCCCCTGAAGGCCCACCACGAGCGCCGGCAGCGCGACCGTCCGCCCCCAGAGGGCCAGGCTCGGCGCGCGCGAGGCGACGATGCTCGACGGGACGGGCCGCACGGCGACGAAGGACAGCAGCGCCCCCAGCCACAGCCCGATGACGAGCAGGAGGGCGACGGTCGCCGTGGCGTTGGCACCGGCCACTCCCCCGGGCGCCGCGACGGGGTTGGTGACCACCTCGGCCAGCCGCGCCCGGTCGGCCTCGGTGTAGCTCGGCAGGTCCTGGGCCCCGGACTCCAGCTCGTCGGCGAAGGTGCCGAGCCCCTCGTGGAGCTGTCCGGCGCCGTCGGCGAGCCGGCTCAGCCCGTCGGCGAGGTCGGGCGCGCCGTCGGCCGCCTGGGTGACCCCGTCCGCGAACCGGGCCACCCCGTCGACGTAGGTCTCCAGGCCGTCGTCGAACCGGGCGACGCCGGTGGCGAGCTGCGACGCGCCGTCGGTGAGCTTCCCCGCGCCGTCGGACAGCTGCCCGGCCCCGTCCGCCAGCTTCCCGAGGGCGCCGCTCAGCTGCGCGAACTGCCCGGGCAGCTCG
>DAOLFC010000083.1:0-15848 GCA_035326505.1 Arachnia sp. | reverse complement strand
GTCGCTAGTTTGTCCTCCCGACGACGAGTGCAACGAAGCAGGTGGCGTGCCAGGGCGTCGCGGAGTAGGCCATCTCCACTTTCGCAACACGCCCTAGCCGTACAGCAGTTCCGCCGGGCAACCGATCCGCTCGTAGGTGGACAGCGCGCGCCGGTCGAGCGTCACCAGCGTCCCTCCCGCGAGGCGAACGGTCTCGGCGATCACCGCGTCGTAGACGGCGCCGCCCGAGATTCCCAGCACGGGCAAGCGCGCGGTCACCAGCGGCCGCACCTGGGGCGGATCGAGGGAGAGCGCGTCGGCCGGGAAGGCGAGGTCGAGGAATCGTGCGGCCAGTTCCGCCGGAACGCGATGCGCGGCCGGGAGCCGCGTGAGCACGCTGTATGCCTCCACGAGCGAATGCGCTGCAACGCGGGGCTGCTTCCTGAGCTCCGCCCGCGACGCATCGTGGGCCTCGTGCCACGACGCGAACGCCGCGACGATGACCCCCGTGTCGAGCACCCTCATCGACGCAGTCGCTCGATCACGGAGCGCACGGCGTCGGAGGTCAACGGCTCGATCGGCTCATCGGGCACCGCCACGGGAACCCCGTCCGGCATCTCCAGGTGCATGCCGACGCCGGTCACGTCGATGCTGATCCGTCCGTCGAGCATGGCGATGTCGACGCTCTGGCCGGGCGTCAGTTGCAGGGCATCGCGGTACTCCTTGGGGATCACCACTCGCCCACCGGAGTCGATGGTTGTGCGCATGGGTCGAGGCTACCATCCCCGAGGACGCCTTTGGTCTAGCGTCAACCTCGGCGAGTCCGATGCCGCAGACACCGGCGGCTGCGGCTGCGGCTGGTGGATCGTCACCGCTCGATGCGGCCGATCAGGTGCGGCTTGCCCTCCTTGTTGCGCACGACGAAGCGGATCGTCTCGCCGTCGACCGCGGAGGCGAAGCGCACCGCGCCGGGCAGGAAGATCGGCTTGGTGAACTGCACCCCCACCCGGTAGGCCTCAGGGAGGTGGCCGTCGAAGGCCGCCAGCGCCCGCGCGTGGGTCCACATGCCGTGGATGATCGGGCGCGGGAAGCCGAAGACCCGCGAGGTGAGCGGGCTCAGGTGGATGGGGTTGGCGTCGCCGCTGACGGCCGCGTACTGCCGTCCCAGGTCTGCGGGCAGCCGCCACCGTTGGGAATCGACGGCGTCGGGAGCCGTCTCGCGCACCGCCGCGGGCGGCTCACCGGGAAGGGTGACCGTGCGGCTCAGGTACCGGCTCACCCCGCGCCAGACGAGCTCATCGCCGACATGCACCGTGCCGACCATGTCGAAGGTGCTTCCCTTGGCATGCGGCTGCGCGTTCTCGGCGCGCACCATCAGGCGCGCCTTCTGGCCCAGCAGGACCGGCCTGAGCAGTTCCATGTCGTTGCGCACATGGACCAGGCCGGCGAGCCCGAAGGGGAAGTCCCGCTCCGCCATCAGCGCCGCGTGCAGCGGGAAGGTCAGCACATGGAGCCAGGTGGGCGGGAGGGCGTCGCGCACCGTGAAACCGGTCACCCGGGCGTAGCGGGCGTAGGCCTCCGCCTCGAGGGGGTGGTCGTCGACGAGGGCGGCCCGGTCGGGCAGCTCGCCCGGGCGGGCCGAGCCTTTGCCGCTCAGCATCGCCGTCACGAACAGCTTGTTGACGCTGGGAGACTGCGAATAGGCACGCACCTCACCCATGGTCATCCCTCCCGTCCGCCGTCAGACCGGCCCCCGCCAATCCTGGAAAATGGACCAGTGGCCGATCTTGCGGGAATCGCGCAGAACGCATCTCACGCTCCGATCAGGTTCTGACCGCAGACCCGGATCACCTGGCCGTTTACGCCGCCCGAGCACGGACCGCAGAGGTAGGCGATGGTCTCCGCCACGTCGTCGGGCTTGCCGCCCTGGCTGAGCGAGTTGGTGCGACGGAAGATCTCGCGCTGCACGAACGGGATGGCGCCGGTCATCTCCGTCTCGATGAAGCCGGGCGCCACGGCGTTCACCGTGATCGGTCGATCGGCGAGCTCGTCCTTCATCGCCCACACCAGCCCCATCACGCCGGCCTTCGACGCCGCGTAGTTGGTCTGGCCGCGGTTGCCCGCGACGCCGGAGGTCGACGCGATGCCGACGATACGGCCGCCGCCACCGAAGGAGCCGGGTACATCGTTGGCCAGCAGGTACTCGTTGATCCCCATCTCCGCGCGGAGATTGACCTCCAGCACACTGGCCCAGCGCTTCTCGTCGAGGTTGGCCAGGAGTTTGTCGCGGGTGATGCCGGCGTTGTGTACCACGGCCCACAGCCGCGCCTCCTTGCCGTGGACGTGCGCGACGTGCTCGGCGATCCGCCGCCCGGCGTCGGCGCTGGTGATGTCGAGCTGCAGCGCCGAACCCCCCACCTCGTTGGCCACGGCGGCCAGCGACTCGCCCGCGGCGGGAACGTCGATGGCGACGATGGTGGCGCCGTCGCGGGCGAAGATCCGGGCGATCGCGGCGCCGATGCCCCGGGCCGCCCCGGTCACCGCGACGATCCGCCCGGCGAACGGCACGGTCACGCTGCGGTGCGGGTCTTTCGACGGCCCCACCCGCCAGGCCTGGCCGTCGACGAAGGCCGAGCGCCCGTGCAGCAGGAACCACATCGTGGAGGCGAGGTCCTCGGCCGTGGTGCCCTTCCGCAGAAAGATCAGGTTGCTGGTGGCGCCGTCGCGCAGCTCCTTGGCGACGGTGCGGTTGATCCCGTCGATCGCCTGCGCGACGGCCTTGGCCTCCAGGCCCTCGACGGCCGAGGCGTCGGTGGCCAGGATGACGATCCGGCCGGAGCGCTCCAGGCCCCGCATGACCGGTCGGATCAGCTGCCTCAGGCCTTCGAGCTGGTCGATGGTGCGCACCCCGGTGGCGTCGACGATCAGCGCGCCGGGCCGGACGAGGTAGCGCGGCGCGCGTTCGCGCCCCTTCTCGTCCTTCGTGCGCGCCTCGGGCACATCGCGCAGCGCCTCGTCGTGGGGCACCTCCAGCAGCGCGAGGGTGGAGGCTGCGATCCCGCCGCCGTCCAGCTCACCGAGCACGACGGGGCCGGCCGGCATCCGCCGGCCACGGCGCAGCAAAGGAGGTTCGCTCAATCCGGCCTTGCCGGCCAGGAACTTGCCGGCGGGAGAGGTATAGAGGTTCTCCAGCAAGGAGGACATGGTCATTTCCCTTCCAGAATCGCGACGACGCCTTGGCCGCCGGCCGCGCAGATCGAGATCAGCCCCCGCGACCCGGGCCCCTGCGCGTGCAGCATCTTCGCCAGGCTCGCGACGATGCGGGCGCCAGTGGCGGCGAAGGGGTGACCGGCGGCCAGCGAGGATCCGTTGACGTTGAGCTTCGATCGATCGACCGGGCCGAGGCCCGCCTGCTCCAGGGCCTTGAGCGTCGCGCACACGGTGCCGGCGAAGGCCTCGTGGAACTCGAGGAAGTCGAAGTCCTGGAGCGTGAGGCCGTTGCGCTCCAGCAGGACCGGCAGCGCGCGGGTGGGCGCGAGCAGCAGGTCGTCGGCGCCGGAGACATAATCGGCGGCGGCGACCTGCGCGTCGACGACGCCGGCCAGCACCGGCCATCCCTTGTCGCGCGCCACCGACTCCTCGGCCAGCAGCACCGCCGCGGCCCCGTCGGTGAGGGCCGTCGAGTTGCCCGCCGTCATCGTCGCGGAGTCGCTGTCGCCGAAGACCGTGCGCAGCGCCCCCAGGGCCTCCAGGGTGGTGTCGGGGCGGAGGACGCCGTCGCGGGTCACCCCCAGGTAGGGCGAGACCAGGTCGTCGAAGAATCCCTCATCCCAGGCCCGGGCGAGCCCCCGGTGCGAGGCCAGGGCCAGCTCGTCCTGCTCCTCGCGGGTGAGCTCCCAGCGCTTCGCGGTCAACGCCTGCGACTCGCCCATGCTCAGGCCCGTGCGCGGCTCGATGACACCCGGCGGAACGGGCATGAGGTCGCCGGGTCGGATGGCGGCGAGCGCGCGGAGCCGCGCCCCCAGCGAGCGGGCGCGGTTGGCGGCCAGGATGGCGTGGCGGAGCCCCTCGGTCACGACGATGGGAGCATCCGAGGCGGAGTCGGCGCCGCCGGCGATGCCGACGTCGAGTTGCCCCAGGCGGATCTTGTTCGAGATGTAGACGGTCGCCTCCAGGCTGGTGCAGCAGGCCTGGGCGAGATCGACCGCCGGCGTCAGCGGCGAGAGGGCCGATCCCAACACGGACTCCCGGGTGAGGTTGAAGTCGCGGGAGTGCTTGAGCACCGCGCCACCGGCCACCTCACCGAGGACAGCCCCGGACAGCCCGAAGCGCGCCACCAGGCCGTCGAGAGCGGCGGTGAACAGGTCTTGGGCGGACGCGGAGGCGTACGCGCCCCCGGCCTTGACGAAGGGCGTGCGGTTGCCGCCCACCACCACCGCGGTGCCACAGCTCATCTTCGGGTCCTCTCGATCGGCTGAATCCACTGTCTATGATCCACTGCCGAAGGTACCAGATACTTGACGTATCCGATACTGTAAGTGTCGTGAACTTTGGCAAAGAGGTCGACGGGCGCACGGCCCGATGGGAACAGCACAACGAGGAGCGTCGTCACGAGCTGATCCAGGAGGCGCTGCGCGCCATCCGCCTCCACGGCCCGGGCGTCGGCATGGACGAGATCGCCGCCCAGGCCAAGACCTCCAAGACCGTGCTCTACCGGCACTTCGGCACCCGGCTCGGCCTCCATCAGGCCATCGTCGAGGCCACCCACTCCTTCATCTTCGCCAGCCTCCCCCTGGACGACGTCGAATCGCTCGAACCGCGCGCGCTGATCCACGAGCTGGCCGACGCCTACCTCTCCCTCGTCGAGCGCGACCCCCACATCTACGCCTTCGTGATCACCCGGCCGGGCGGCGACGACACCGACGAGCACCCGGTGCTCGCCCTCACCGCCCGGATCGGCAACGAGATCTCGCGCGCCATGGCGTCGTGGCTCCGACGCAACGGCCACGACGAACAGGCCGCCAACACCTGGGGCCACGGCGTCGTCGGCTTCGTCTACGCGGTCGCGGACCGGTGGATCCTCACCCAGCACAAGCGCCCCCGCGAGGACGTCGTCGGCTTCATCGACGACATGTTCTCGGCCACCTTCTCCTCCTCCCTCACCCCTAGGAGCATCCGATGACCATCTCCCCCACCGGCGACGCCCTGCGCACGGCGCTCGACGGACCGTTCCACGAGATCAAGCAGCGGTGGCGCGACGAGGTCACCGCCGACGAGGTCGTGCGCGACCCGTCCCTCTCCCTGGAGGAGGCCCGCGACTGGACGCTGGACCGGGTCGTCCGCATCGCCCGCCGGAAGTTCGTCACGGCCGGCTTCCCCAGCGCGTATGGCGGCACGGGGACGGCGGCGGAGTCGGTGGCCAACTTCGAGATGCTCGCGATGGGGGACCTGTCGCTGACCATCAAGTCGGGCGTCCAGCACGGGCTGTTCGGCGGCGCGATCACCAATCTTGGCACCGAATGGCACCACGAGACCTTCCTGCCGGGCGCCGTCGATGTGAGCCTGCCGGGATGCTTCGCCATGACCGAGATCGGCCACGGCTCCGACGTGCAGTCGCTGGAGACGACGATCACCTACCTGCCGGGGACGCAGGAGTTCGAGGTGGACTCGCCCACCCCGTACGCCACCAAGGCCTACATCGGCAACGCGGCGCGCGACGGCCGGATGGCCGTGGTCTTCGGGCAGCTCTTCGTCGATGGCGAGCATCACGGCGTGCATGCCGTCCTGGTGCCGATCCGCGACGACGACGGCGGCCCCCTCGACGGTGTCACCTGCGGTGACCACGGGCACAAGGGCGGCCTGCTCGGCATCGACAACGGCACCATCCGTTTCGATCGTGTCCGGGTGCCGCGTCGGATGCTGCTGGACCGCTACGGCGGCGTCGACGAGGACGGCACCTACCACTCCCCCATCGCCTCGAAGAACGCCCGCTTCTTCACCATGCTCGGCACCCTGGTGCGCGGCCGGATCTGCGTCGGCGCGGGCGCCGCGTCCGCCACCCGCAAGGCCCTCACCCTCGCCGTCGACTACGGCCTGCGACGCCGGCAGTTCCGCGCCCCCGGCCTGGGCGAGGAGATCCCGCTGCTGGACTACCTGACCCATCAGCGCCGGCTGCTTCCGGCGCTCGCGGCGGCCTACGCCTACGGCTTCGCGGTCAACGAGCTCGCCCAGCAGTTGCAGCGGGTCCAGGATGCGGAGGGTGCCGATCCGCACGCGGCCCGCGAGCTGGAGACCCGTGCCGCCGGCATCAAGGCGTCACTCACCCGGTTCGCCAACGACACCCTCCAGGCCTGCCGCGAGGCCTGCGGCGGCGCCGGCTACATCAGCGCCAACGGCATCACGCTGCCTCGGCAGGACGCCGACATCTTCGCCACCTTCGAAGGCGACAACACCGTCCTGCTGCAGCTCGTCGCGAAGGCGCTCCTGCTGGACTACAAGACGACCTGGGGCGAGATGGACCTGCGCGGCACCGCGCAGGCCACCGCCAAGCTGCTCGGCGGCACCGTGATGGAGCGCACCACCGCGCGTTCCGTGATCGACCGGCTGATCGCCACGGCCTCGCGCGCCCCGGAAGACCGGCAGCTCCTCACCCGGGGCTGGCACGTCCAGCAGTTCGAGTTCCGCGAACGGCACCTCATCGAGGGTCTCGCTCAGCGGATGCGCGCCGCGGGCAAGCTCAAGGGGGACGCGCAGTGGTCCGCCATCAACGCGTGTCAGAGCCACCTGCTGGAGTCGGCGAAGGCGCACATCGACCGGGTGGTCCTGGAGGCCTTCATCCAGGGCATCGAGGACTGCGCCGATGACTACGTCCGGGCGCTGCTGGTGAAGGTCTGCGACCTGTATGCGCTGTCCACCATCGAGGCCAACCGCGCCTGGTACCTGGAGCACGAGGCCTTCGGCCCCAAGCGCTCCAAGACGATCACCCGCACCGTCGACGCCCTGTGCGGCGACCTGCGCAAGAAGGCCGGGCCGCTGGCCGAGGGCCTCGGCGTCCCCCGTGGCTGGCTCCCCACCGACGGCATCCCGCCCCTCCTCTGACGGGCCCGCGCACAAGTCTCGCTATAGGGCGAGGCCTCGCTATATAGAGGAGGCCTCGCCCTATAGCGAGATTTGTGTGCGGCGGGGGTGGGGGATCAGTGCGGGATCCCGATATCCGAGCGGTGGAATCCGTCGGCGAAGTCGATTCGCGCGAGGTGTTCGTAGGCGCGCTGCCTGGCCTGATCGAGGTCGGACCCGCGAGCAACCGTGCCGAGCACCCGTCCCCCGGCCGCGACCAGGTCCCCGTCTGCGAGCTTGGTGCCGGCGTGCAACACGTACGCCTCGTCGGTGTCCTCGGGCAGCACGATCCGGCCGCCCGCCGTCGGCGTTCCCGGGTAGCCGGCCGCAGCCGAGACGACCACGACGGCCGCTCCGTCGTGCCACTCCAGCGCGGGCAGCGAGGCCAGCTCGCCGCGCGCGGCAGCCCGCAGCACGGTGGCCAGCGGCGTCTTGAGGAGGGACAGCACGGCCTGCGTCTCAGGATCGCCGAAGCGGACGTTGAACTCCACGACCCGCAGCCCGCGCGAGGTGAGCGCCAGGCCCGCGTACAGCAGCCCGACGAACGGCGTTCCGCGACGCGCCATCTCCGCGACGGTGGGGTCGACCACGTCCCGCATGATCTCGTCGACCAGCCCCTCCGGCGCCCAGGGCAGCGGGGCGTAGGCGCCCATGCCGCCGGTGTTGGGGCCGGCGTCGCCGTCGCCGACGCGCTTGAAGTCCTGAGCGGGCATCAACGGCACCGCCCGCTGCCCGTCGCAGATCGCGAAGAGGGAGACCTCGGGCCCGTCGAGGAAGTCCTCGATGACCACGCGACCGCAGGAGGCGGCGTGCGCCAGCGCGGCCTCGCGGTCGCCGGTGACGACGACGCCCTTGCCCGCGGCCAGCCCGTCGTCCTTCACCACATAGGGCGCCCCGAACTCGTCCAGCGCCGCGGCCGCCTCTTCAGGGGTCTCGCATACTCGGGAGTCGGCGGTAGGCACCCCGGCGGCGCGCATCACGTCCTTGGCGAAGGCCTTCGACCCCTCCAGCACCGCGGCCTCGCGGCCGGGCCCGAAGACGTCGAAGTCGGCGTCGCGCAGCGCGTCGCCCACACCGGCGACCAGCGGCGCCTCGGGGCCGATCACCACGAGGTCTGCGTCCAGCGAGCGCGCCAGGCCGACCACCGCATCCGGCGCATTCGCGTCGATGGCGTGCAACTCGGCGAGCTCCCCGATCCCCGGATTGCCCGGGGCGGCGTGGAGGGCGGTGACGGACGGATCGGCGGCGAGCGACCGGGCCAGCGCGTGCTCGCGCCCCCCGGAGCCAAGCAAGAGGATCTTCACGGCCCTCAGCCTAGTTGTTACGCCTGCGGCCACGCATCACGCATCCAAGCGCGTCTGCTGCTGCCTCGCGAGGAGTGTCGGTGCCCACAGGTAGCTTTTTTTCAGTCGGAAAACGTAACCCCGGCGATGTAGCTGATGCCAGTGATCGTTCCGGGGTCTTCACGCTCAACTCTACGCGGAGGATGCTCAGTCAAGCAGCAGCAGAGGGGTGTCGCGGCCATGGAGCGACGCGAGGATCGCCAAGATGATCACCAACGACCGTCTGGGGGTCCTATCTCGCGGCATCCTCGGGAGACCTGCAAAGCGCACTTCTCTTGTACGAGTGGAACGCTCGCGCGGCCGGCGCTATCATCCAGACGGTTGCTCTTGCCGAGGTCTTGCTGCGCAACGCGATGGATGAACGACTCACCGAATGGGCTCAGCGCAGACCAGTCCAGGCATCCTGGCTGAGCACCGTCCCACTCGACCCTCGAGGACTCGCCGACATCTCGGCGGCCCGCTTGCGCGCCACGAACAAAGGCAGGTATACCGAGGTTCAGGGCAAGGTGATTGCAGAATTCTCCTTCGGGTTCTGGCGATACATGGTCGCACGCAGGTATCTCACCACCCTCTGGCTCCCGGCACTGAAGGACGCCTTTCCCCACGGCGATCCCAACATCGGCCATCGTCGCGCGCAGGTCGAACGAACATTGAGCAGCATCGGCTTTGTTCGCAACCGCGCTGCCCACCATGAGCCGATTCACCGCCGAAATCTCATGCACGATCTCGCATGCATCATCTCACTGTGCCAATGGATACACCCAGATGCCGGTGCTTGGGTCGCCGCCTCCAGCACACTCCCGCAGGTGGCAGCCGAGCGGACTACCCTCCGCATATGATCGGCGCACAACGTGAGCGCACCAGAAGAAATCAGATATCGGCGAAGAAATCCGGCCGGATACTGCTTTCCTCCCGAGATATCACTCGAGTGACGACACCCAGTTCATACTGTCTCAACAGGTCACACAATCGATCACCGTCGATCAGGTCGACGGGAGTTGCACCATCCCGCGCCGCCTCCTCCTTGGCTGGCTTCGTGAACGTACCGGTCGTGATGAGAAGTCCCTTGTCTCCACGGCCCTGCATCGCACCACGGAAGTCACGTACCGCGCCGGCTCCGACGTTTCCTGCGTAGCGCTTGCACTGAAAGAACACCGGGAAGGTGAGCAGGCCCAGCCGATAGACCCCGACCCCATCGATCCCTTGATCGCCCGACTGGCCGGTCACTTTCACCGACTCAAAACCAGCCTCGCGAAGCAATCGCTGCGCGAGTCGCTCAAACTGGGCCGGGGTGAACTCTGAGGCCGTCAGGGTCGCGATGAGATCCTCTTTCCAGGTCGTCGCCTTGACCATGTGGCGTCCATCCTCAAAGGGATCCGTCTCGATCGCGATGTCGTCGCCTTCGACGAGGGTCCCCACACTGACCCGTACTTCACGTCGTTCCCGGTCTTCTTTCCTCAGCGCTCTGCGCAACTGAGCCAGTTCCTCAACTCGGTCTGAATCGGACATCTGCGGATCCCGCAGGAACCGGTCCCCCTCCTCGGTGAGCGCCCACACCCCTCGTACCGAGTTGTTGAGGAGACCAAGCCGCTTGAGATGCGTCTGCGCCCAGGCGATGCGGTATGCGACTTCGGTCTGGGGACCGTCCTTGTGCAGGACATCCTGCTGCGCCTCCGTGAGCCACGCCAGCTCAATCACACCCGCCACGATCTCCGAGACCCCGCCGGACCCGCCCAGGCGCGCCACCGCCCGCAAGGTCGGCAGCAGCAAGGCGGTCGGAGTAGGAACAACCGGCAGAGTGGCACTCGACATCTCAACATTCTGCCAGAGCCCGACCTCGTCCGAGATGGGCGATCCTCAGGCGGCGTCTTCCTCGGCATCCTCGCGGCGCTCGGCCTCCTGGGCGCGCTGGACCAGCAGCCGGAAGCCGAGGATCGCCAGCACGAAGCCGCCGCCGACGGGCACCGCCCACCACCAGCCCCAGCCGAGATCCTCCTGCCACACCGCGACGACGACCGTGCCGATCATGAACACCACGATCAGCACGGTCAGCGCTGTCACCAGCCGACGGGACACGCCGGGAGCTCTCAGATGAGGTCGTGGATGGCCACCGACTGCTCGCGGCCGGGGCCGACACCGATGCCGCTGATCCGGCAGCCGACCAGCTCCTCCAGCCGCTTGACGTAGGCCTGGCAGTTCGCCGGCAGGTCGTCGAAGACGCGGGCGCCGGAGATGTCCTCGGCCCATCCGTCGAGGTACTCGTAGATCGGCTTCGCATGATGGAAGTCCGACTGCGTCATCGGCAGCACCTCATGACGCACGCCGTCGACGTCGTAGGCGACGCACACGGGGATCTTCTCCCAGCCCGACAGGATGTCCAGCTTGGTGAGGAACACGTCGGTGAGGCCGTTGATCTTGACCGCCTGCTCGACCACCAGCGCATCGAACCAGCCGCAGCGGCGCGGGCGGCCGGTGGTGGCGCCGAACTCCGCGCCCTCGCGACGCAGCCGCTCGCCGTCCTCGTCGAACAGTTCGGTGGGGAACGGGCCCTCGCCGACGCGGGTGGTGTAGGCCTTGGCGATGCCGATCACGCGATCGATGCGGGTGGGCCCCACGCCACCGCCGGTGGTGGCGCCGGCCGCCGTCGGGTTGGAGGACGTGACGTAGGGATAGGTGCCCTGGTCGACGTCGAGGTGGTGCGCCTGCGCGCCTTCGAACAGCACCACCTTGCCCTCGTCAAGGGCGTCGTTGATGTAGCGGCCGGAGTCGACGATGTGGGGACGGATCGTGTCGGCGTGCTTGAGCAGACCCTGCACGATCTCCTCCGCCTCGATGGGGCGACGGTTGTAGACCTTCACCAGCAGCTGGTTCTTCTGCTCCAGAGAGGCCTCCACCTTCTGCCGCAGGATCGACTCGTCCAGGATGTCCTGGATCCGCAGCCCCAGCCGGTTGACCTTGTCGGAGTAGCAGGGCCCGACGCCGCGTCCGGTGGTGCCGATGCGGCGCTTGCCGAGGAAGCGCTCGGTGACCTTGTCGATCACCTTGTGGTACTCGGTGATGATGTGGGCGTTGGCGGAGATCAGCGGATGCGGCACATCCACCCCGCGGGAGGTGAGTTCCTCCAGCTCCTGGGCCAGCACATCGAGGTCGACGACGACGCCGTTTCCGATCACCGTGATGGTGTCGGGATTCAGGATTCCGGACGGCAGCAGGTGCAGCACGAACTTGTCGCCGTCGACCACCAGGGTGTGTCCCGCGTTGTTGCCACCGGAGTAGCGCACGCACACGTCGACCTTGTCGCCAAGCTGATCGGTTGCCTTGCCTTTGCCCTCGTCCCCCCATTGAGAACCGACGACGATCACGCTGGGCATGAGCTCCATTACCTCCACACATGGACGAAGCCCCGCGCATCGCATCGGGGCATTGCAACCGCAGTCTACGTGAGAGATGGTGCATGTGCTATCGAGGATCTTCATGCGCAGGCCCTCGCGCCCTCCGCGGCCCTGCGTCGCCCTGTCGCGGCGCCGTCGGATACGGCAAGCTGGAGCCATCCGGAGGATGCCCCGCCGGCCCGACTTGCAGAGGAGTCTTCGATGAAGAAGCTGATCAACTCCCCCGACGACGTGGTAGCCGAGGCGCTCCTCGGCGTCGAGGCCGCACACCCGCGGCTCAGCGTCGATCACGAGACGCAGGTGATCTACCGCGCGGAGCCGAAGGCCGGCAAGGTCGCGCTCGTCTCCGGCGGCGGCTCCGGCCACGAGCCGCTGCACGGCGGTTTCGTCGGGCCCGGGATGCTCGACGCGGCCTGCTGCGGCGCGGTGTTCACCTCTCCCACCCCCGACCGCGTGCTCTCCGCCACGCAGCGCGCCGATGCCGGCGTGGGCGTCGTGCATGTCGTGAAGAACTACACCGGCGACGTGATGAACTTCGAGATGGCCGCCGAGATGGCCATCGATGTCGGGATCGACGTCGAGACGGTCCTCGTCGCCGATGACGTCGCCGTCGAGGATTCGACGTGGACCGCTGGTCGGCGCGGCGTCGGCGGCACCCTGGCGGTGGAGAAGATCGCGGGCGCCGCCGCCGAGGAGGGGAAGCCGCTGGCAGAGGTCGCGGAGATCGCCCGCCTGGTTGCCGGCAACAGCCGCTCGATGGGCGTCGCGCTCACCTCCTGCACCGTGCCCGCCGCGGGCCGCCCGACATTCGACCTTCCCGAGGACGAGATGGAGATCGGCATCGGCATTCACGGCGAGCCCGGCCGTCACCGCGTGCCGCTCGGCACCGCCGCGGAGATCGCCGCGCAACTGGTCGACCCCGTCCTCGCCGACCTCGACTTCACCGGAGCTCCCGTCATCGTCCTGATGAACGGACTCGGCGGCACGCCGCTGATCGAGCTCTACCTGATGTACGGCGAGGTGAAGGCCCTCCTGGATACCGCCGGGGTGAGCGTCGCGCGGTGCCTCGTCGGCAACTATGTCACCAGCCTGGACATGGCCGGCTGCTCGCTCACCCTCACGAAGGCCGACGACGAACTGCTGCGCCTGTGGGATGCCCCTGTGGACACCTCAGGCCTAAGGTGGGGGGCGTGACTGACACCACCTCCACGCTCGCCGTCGCCACGCAATGGCTCAGGCGCTTCGCCGCCCATGTTGCTGAGAACAAGGATCTGCTCACCGAGCTGGACTCCGCCATCGGCGACGCCGACCACGGCGCCAACATGGCCCGTGGAATGGCCGCCGTCGCGACCCAGCTCGACACGAAGGAGTTCACGAGCGCCACGGATCTGCTGCGGCAGGCCGGCATGACCCTGGTGAGCACCGTCGGCGGCGCCAGCGGTCCGCTCTACGGCACCTTCTTCATGAAGGCCGCGGCCCCGCTGAGCGATCCCGCTCTCCAGGCGACCGCACTCACCAAGGCGCTGCTCTCCGGCCTCGACGGGGTGCTGGCGCGGGGGCGCGCGGAGCTGGGCGACAAGACCATGGTCGATGCGATGTCGCCGGCGGTCGAGGCCTTTTCCCGCGTGGCGGGTTCAGGCGGTTCTCCGACGGAGGCCGCCGACGCCGCTCGCGAGGCCGCCGCGGCCGGGCGCGACGCCACCATCCCGCTGGTGGCGCGCAAGGGCCGGGCCAGCTACCTGGGCGAACGCTCCGCCGGCCACACCGATCCCGGAGCGGCGTCGACGGCGTTGCTCTTCGCTGCGCTGGCCGAGGCGCTGGAAGGGTAGGCCATGAGCGTCGGGATCGTGATCGTCTCGCACAGCCTGGCTCTGGCCCAGGCGGCCCTCGCGCTCGCATCCCAGATGGTGCATTCCGGCATGCCCGCCGTCGAGATCGCCGCCGGCACTCCGGACGGGGATTTCGGCACCGACGCCACCCGGGTGATGAACGCCATCGACACCGTCGATCAGGGCGAGGGGGTCGCGATCTTCACCGATCTGGGGTCGGCCATCATGAGCGCGGAGTTGGCCATCGAGCTGCTCGACGGCGATCCCGAGGCGCTGCGGATCGTGCCGGCACCGTTCGTCGAGGGACTGGTCGCGGGGCTGGTGCGCGCCGCCCTGGGGGGCTCGCTCGACCAGGTGACGAAGGACGCGAGCAACGCGCTCGTGTCCAAGACGAAGCACATCGGCAGGCAGTGATCTATCTGCGATCTATCTGCGGACAAACAGATCGGCTCGCAGGGATTCGAGCGCGCGAGGCTTCCACTAGGGTGGACGCATGAGCGAGACGCACCCCAATCTGCTGGCTAGTTCGGTCGCGGTGGAGCTGCCCGAGGATCCGGCCCGGGCAGACATCGCCGAGCACGGCAAGGAGCAGTTCCTTGAGGTGGTGCGACGCCACCCGGAGTCGTCGCTGTGCTGGGCGCTGCTCGCTGAGACCTGCCTGCGCGACGACAACCTGGGCAGTTCACTCGCGGCCTACGCCTACGCGCGCACCGGGTATCACCGCGGACTGGACCTGCTCCGTCGCAACGGCTGGAAGGGCTCGGGCAGCATCCCCTGGGAACACGAACCCAACCGAGGGTTCCTGCGCTCCCTCTGGGCGCTGAGCGTCGCCGCCGGCCGAATCGACGAGACCGAGGAACAGGAGCGCTGCGCCCAGTTCCTCCGCGACTCCTCGGAGACGGCCTTCCAGGTGCTCTCCAACTGAGAGGGACGCCCATCGCCTTGGTCCCGACGCTGTCCGTCGCGGTCTCGGCTACGAGGACCCCACCGCCACATCTGTGTGAACGAAGTCTTCGCCTTTGAACAGCAACGGTTCGCCCAGCGCTCGCGCAGCACCGTAGGACAAGCAGTCGCCGTAGTTCAGGCGGGCAGGCGATCCAGAGCCCCTGCCAAAGCGCTCGAAGGCGATCCGCGCCCAACGAAGATGCTCCGCATCAACTGGCACCACATCGATTCCGAGTTCCTGAACGAACGCATCCACCAGGCCAGGGTCCCCGCGACCGATGACCATGGCCAACTCCAACACGGAGGCGGCGGACATGCGGACCGTCCGGGCATGCTCCACGATCTCCCGGAACTCTTCGGCCTCCGGTTCGCCGCGCAGCATGGCGACCGCCGCGGAAGTATCGAGGATCATCTCGGGAGCCCATGCTCGTCGTAGAGGTCGTCGTCGGCGGCCCAGTCTCCCTGTGTGGTGGCCGCGCGTTGCTGCAGACGCGCCAGCCTCTCGGTCAAGTTCTTGCCACGACGTTCGTGGGCCAGCGCCTCCTCCAGAGCGACGCGCACCGCTGCCGTCGCGCTGGACCCCCGAAGACGCGCCAGCTCGTGGGCCAGCTCGTGGACCTTCGGGTCCTTGATGTTCATGGTCGTCATGGCCTGATTCTACCTGCGGGTAGAACTCGACTCTGTCTTCGTCCCTACTGAGGCTCAACGGCGCTACCCGCCGGATTCGGCGACAGGCGAGCGGAAGCCATACGCGCAGTTCCTCCCCAGTTCCTCTGATCACACACGAGAAAGCGCTCACATCCACCTCCCGTCACCCGAATCAGGAGGAGCGTGGTTAGGACGAGCGCCCCACGGGTCCTACACTTGACCCCGGACTTCCGTCCTTCGGTCCCCTCCGAGGTGATGCCCTACCGGTGCCCTCAGGCCCGAGTTCCCCGGCACAGACCTTGGAGAGATGCCCATGCCCATTCGTCATGACCTGCGAAACGTCGCGATCGTCGCACACGTAGACCACGGAAAGACCACCCTCGTCGACGCCATGCTTTGGCAGTCCGGTGCCTTCCGGGAAGGGTCCGACGTCAACAAGCGGGTCATGGATTCGATGGACCTGGAGCGCGAGAAGGGCATCACCATCCTCGCCAAGAACACCGCCGTGAAGCATCGCCGCCCCAGCGGCGAGGAGGTGACGATCAACATCATCGACACCCCCGGCCACGCCGACTTCGGCGGCGAGGTGGAGCGCG
>DAOLFC010000082.1:0-15912 GCA_035326505.1 Arachnia sp. | reverse complement strand
ATCCGCCTACCTGACCGCCCACGACCACCGAAACCCTTGGACTCATTCATCTAGGATGGGCGGCAGGGTTTCGGCGAAGGGGGCGGGATGTCCGAGGATGAGGGCGCGCGGAATCGGCTGGTGGAGGACCGGTTCGGGATCGTGAACCGGATCACGGGGGGGATCACCCGACAGAGCCAGGGCAAGGCGCCGGTCTGGCCGGTCACGGTGATCACCGGGGACGAGGGGGCCGGTAAGACCCGGATCGTCCAGGAGGTCTACCAGTGGCTCCGCACCCAGGCCGACGACGGCTACTGGCCGGTCCTGGATCCCGGCGATCTCACCGCACGTAAGCTGCCCGGCCCGCCGGTTCAGGGGCTGGTGTGGCATGGGCGCACCTTGCCCGGCTTCGGTTGGTGGTCGCTGCCGGTCTTCGACAATGATGCAGCGCGCTCCTTCGATGCCCTGCGTGACCAGTTGCTGCGGCATCGCACGGCGCTGCAGCGGGCGTGGTTGTCGGGCAGCAACGTTCCCGACAAGCTCGTCGCCAAGCGCGACACTCTGATGGGCCTGCTCTCGGAGGGGATCACCGAGGGAGTCACCGACAACCTCATCGGCGCCCTGGAGAGCATGCTCGGCGACATCCCGCTGGCCGGGGTGTGGATCTCCTGGAGCGTCCGCGCCCTGCGCTGGGGCAAACAAGCCTTCGATGCCCGGCGCAGCTTCCTGACCGACATTGACACCAATATCGCGGTCGATAAGTATCTCGGCGACGAGATCAAGGATGCCGCCGCCTACATCGCCTCGGTCACCCGGCTTGGTATGCCCGGGATCGTCGCGGTCGAGGATGCGCATCTCCTCACCTCCCAGACGCTGGCGCTTCTCGACCGCCTCGTCAGTCTCGGCGGCGACACCGCTCCGATCCATCTGCTGTGTACCGCTGTTCCCGAGAAGCAGGCACCCGGATCAGTGTTCTATCGCTGGCTCCACGAGCAGACCAAGGACGGCCTGGTGCGCATCATCGCGCTGCCGGAGTTCACCCTGCACAACACGGTGACGCTGATCCGGGACCACGCCCCGGGCACCACCGAAACCGCGGCCGTGCAACTGTGCGCCGACCTTCCCGAACCCTACTCACCGCTGCTCATCCAGAGTTGGCTGGCCGGCCCGCAGGTCACCAACCTGCTCCACCTCTCCGACGCGCTCACACCCACCGACGAGTTGCTGGCCACGATCCCGTCCTCCATCGACGAATGGCTCCAGGAGAGATGGGCACGCCTGTCCATACCGGAGCAAGACGCTCTCCGTATGGTCCTGGCGCTCACCGACGACAGTGCCTCCGCACTGGTGCTGGAGGACATCGCCATCGGCGCCGCGACCGCCATCCGCGGGCACCGCACCGATGACATCCGCGACGCCTTGGCGTCGGTGATCCGCCGCGGCTGGCTCACCGTGTCGGACGGTTGCCTCGGTTTCCCCGACCGGCACCTCTGGCGGGCCGTGCGCGACCACGCCACCCGCGGCACCACCGCCCTCGGTGCCTCCGAGATCCGTGTTCTTCACGCGAGGGCCAAGGACCTGCTCACCGGCTGGATCGACGCCGCGCTCGCCGAGTATCGGTGGACCGAATCCAACATCCAAGCCCGTTGCGCTGCCGATATGTGGGGTGTCGTCACCGACACGGGCGCGGTCACCTTTCAGACGGAGGCCGAGCGCGCGGTGTGGGTGATGCGCACCTTGCTGCCCGGCCGCGACGACCTCACCCAGCACAGCATCGACACCCTCCTGGCGCTGGGCACCGCCCCCCTGCCGGCATCCATCGCCGGCATCACCATCCGCAAGAGGATGGCCGAACAACTCGCCAAGCACCGCGCCTACGCCGAAGCGATCCGCGTCGCCACCGCACTGCTGGAAGACCAACTCGCCGTCCATGGCCCCGACCACCGCGACACCCTCGACACCCGCTACAACATCGCGTTCTGGACCGGAGAGGGTGGCGATTACGCCGAAGCCCTGCGTCTGACCACCGAGCTTCTTCCCGACCGCACCCGCGTTCTCGGCAAAGACCACTCCGACACCCTGACCACCCGCAACAACATCGCCGTCTGGACCGGAAATGCCGGCAACCCCACCGAGGCCTTGCGCCTGTTCACCGAACTCCTCCCCAACATCACTCGCGTCCTCGGGCCAGACCACCCTGACACCCTGAGAACCCGCCACAACATCGCCTCCTGGACCGGGGAAGCCGGTGACTACACCGGGGCGCTGCGTCTGTTCACCGAGCTTCTTCCCGACCAGGCCCGGACCCTCGGGCCAGACCACCCCTACACCCTCGCTACCCGCGGCAACATCGCCTCCTGGACCGGGGAAGCCGGTGACTACGCCGGGGCGCTGCGTCTGTTCATCGAGCTTCTTCCCGACCGGGCCCGTGTCCTCGGGCCAGACCACCCCGACACCCTGATCACCCGCAGCAACATCGCCTCCTGGACCGGCAGAACCGGCGACTACTCGGAGGCCCTGCGCCTGTCCATCGAACTCCTTCCTGACTTCACCCGTATCCTCGGACCGGACCACCCTGACACCCTGACAATCCGCAGCAACATCGCCTCCTGGACCGGCAATACCGGCAACTACGCGGAGGCCTTGCGTCTGTTCATCGAGCTTCTTCCCGACCGGGCCCGTGTCCTCGGACCGGACCACCCCGACATCCTGCGCACCCGCAGCAACATCGCCTCCTGCACCGGGGAAACCGGCAACCCCACCGAGGCCCTGCGCCTGTTCACCGAACTTCTTCCCGACCGCACCAGTGTCCTCGGACCGGACCACCCCGACACCCAGGCCACACGCGAGGCCATCGCGCATTGGACAGAACGCATTGCTACGGACGACGGCAACCGCGCTGAGCCCTGATCTGGAAGGGCCGAGGGGGGCTTGGCCTCTGCGGTGGCAGGTTGAGTCCTGCCGGTTCAAGCCAGGATGCAGTCGCCAGGATCTCGTCGACCATCTGTGGTTGCGCGGTGGCCAGGGGCAAGTCCGCCTCCACCCGCGCGTCGCGAATTTGCGTCAAGTCGCCTGGCCTGCTCGCCGTTCATGCGTCCATCCTGCGCGCCGCCACTGACAAGGACACAGTCAAGACCGTCAGGTGGGCTGGAGTGTCAGGGTTTCCACCATCCACGGTGGAAACCCTGACACTGGAGGAACGTTCGGCGTCCGGAACGGTCAGTCGAGGAGCTTCTTCCATGCGCCGATGTAGGCCGCGGGGACGAAACCCATCGCCTCGTTGACGTCCAGCATGTGGCGGTTCTCCTCGGCGTTCCAGGTCAGCACGCGCGACGACTCCGGTGCGATCTCCTGCCACGCCAGCAGGTTGGCGCACTTGATCCACTGGCCGATCTTGCGGCCGCGGTGCTCGCGCACCACCAGCGTGTCGACCTGGCTCGTGGGTGCCGTCTTGTCCTCGCCGATTGACAACTCGGTGAAGCCCACCAGCTCGCCGGTGGCGTCGTGACGGGCCGCGGTGACCAGCATCGTGTGCCCACCGTCGAGCGTTCGCTGGTCGTGCCGGGCGACGCGGTCGGCGTCCCAGGCCTCCTCGTCGTACTCCATCGCGCCGGAGGGAACGTCCGTCGACATCCGGTTCTTCATCCGGGCGTACCCGTCGACGTGCTGCGGCGGGGTGGGGACCCGCCAGCTGACGAGGCTGTACCCGGCGGGCCGAGACTCGGCGAGCATCCGCTCGACGAGTGGTCGGGTGGCCGCGTCGATGTCGAGGCCGCTCTTGCGTTCGATCTGCCCCAGCTCGTAGTCGTGACGCAGATAGAACCGGGCGATGTGGTCGCGCGGCACCGTGCCGAATCCCGTGGGGGAGGCGATGCGCTCGGCACCGGCGTCGACCGTGCCGGGCTCCGGCTCGATGTGCTGCGCCCACGATTGCAGGAGCGTGCGGCCGTACTCCCGCGCCGCATCCTCGACCAGTGGCATCGCGGAGCTTCCGATGCCGCGGCCCCAATACGCGCGCAGGAGTTCGACCTCCCAGTAGGCGCTCCGCGAGCCCTCGTCGAGCGGAATGTCGACGCTGATCCGGCCGATCGGCCGGTCGTCTTCGAGGATGAGCCAGCCCCGGTGGACCGAATCCGGGGTGTCTTTCCAGTAGGGCAGCAGCTCGGCCGGGGTCATGTCTTCGTCGGTATTGCCGTTGATCTCGCGATAGATCGCGTTGCGGATCTCGGCCATCGCCGCGAAATCCGCGGCATCGGGGGAGTCCATGCTCGTCGGGATGACGAGCGGACGGAGTTGGATATTTCCCATGGTGGGGTTCTTCTCTCACAGCTGGTTCGGGCTCGCGCAGAGACGCGGCCCTGGAAAGGGGATGTTGCCGGCGAAGCCTCCGTGCGGGAGGCTGCCAGGCGGGTTCGAAAAGGGTGCCCGGAAGAGGGCGGAGTCCTCGTGCGGAAGGATCAGACGGCCGCGCGGATGCGGCTGGCCACGTCGAAGGAGACGGCTCCGGTGCGCGCGGTACGAACGGCGGTGCTGGTGATGGTGATCATCATGTCGGAGCCTCCTTTCTCAACCTCGGCTGCCGATTCGCCACGTTAATCGTGGGCGCGGGGCAAAGTCAAGGGTTTCGGTGCCACGCATCGAGAAAGCGGTGGCCGTCTTACGGGGTCAGGCGACGAGACGCCCGTGCCGTGACCCGTGAGGTCGCCGGTTCATCGACGCGGAGCGCGCGGCGACGCGGAGGCGGGTCGCGTCGCCAGGCGGCGGGCCGCGAGGGCGCTCAACCCGATCAACGCGATCGCGCTGATCAGATGCAACGGGCGGGCCAGGTCCGCCACGGCTTCCGCATGCCAGTCGTAGAAGGTGTCGCCCAGCGCGTTGACGTTCCAGAAGCTGGCGAAGAAGTACGCCGGGGTGCCGAGCACCAGCGCGACGCACCATCCTGCGGCGATCCACCCGGGGGTGATCTCGGAGCGGCGGTGCGCGAACAGCGCCCACGCGCCCGCGATGGCGACGCCTGCGGCGAGGAACAGGAAGCCAGGGATCATCGACGCCGGCTGCCCCGCCGCTTTCATCGCGGCGATGGTGGCGTCGCGGGACAGACCGCTTCCTGCCACGAGTCCGAGGTCGTTGATTGCCACGGTTCCCCACAGGGCGTAGGCGACGACGGCACAGGCTCCGGCGATGATCGCGATCCTCTTCATGCCGGTCAGCCTAGGGGCGTCGTCGACGCTCGGCGACGGTGTAAGCCCCGCTCCGGTCTGTGGGCGGATCAGGGCGAGACCGGAGTCGCAGTGCGAGCGCTGCGCCCGGCGTCCCTGGTCGGAGCAGCGGGCTCCAAGACCGAGCTTCGCGGTTACCAGATGGAGATGCGCTCCTCCGACGGGAGCCAGAGAGCGTCTCCGGCCTGCGTACCGAAGGCCGCGTGGAAGGCGTCGAGGTTGCGCACGATCTGGTTGCAGCGGAACTCCGCGGGGGAGTGCGGATCGACGGCGAGCAGCATCTTGGTGCTTTCCGGGCGGCGCTGGGAGCGCCAGGCCTGGGCCCAGCCGTGGAAGAAGCGCTGGGCGGGGGTGAGGCCGTCGACGGGTTCGCCGTCGGGGTCCCCGCCCGCCAGCAGCCAGGCGTCGTAGGCGATGCCGAGACCACCGAGGTCGCCGATGTTCTCGCCCAGGGTGAGTTCGCCGTTGACTCTCTGGCCGTCGGCGCCCTCGGGCGAGAGCGCCTCGAACTGCTTGACCAGCCCCGCGGTCAGCCCTTCGAAGGCGGTGCGGTCGTCCTCGGTCCACCAGTCCCGCAGCCGCCCGTCGCCGTCGCAGGTGGAGCCCTTGTCGTCGAAGCCGTGCCCGATCTCGTGCCCGATCACCGAGCCGATGCCGCCGTAATTGACGGCATCGTCGGCCTCCGCGTTGAAGAACGGGGGCTGCAGGATGGCGGCGGGGAAGACGATCTCGTTGCGCAGCGGGTGATAGTAGGCGTTGACCGTCTGGGGATACATCAGCCATTCGTCGGGGTCGACGGGGCCGCCCACTTTGCTGAGCGAGTAGTCGGCGTCGAAGGAGTTCGAGGCGAGCACGCTGGCCACCAGGTCGCCGGGCACGACCGTGAGCGCCTCGAAGCTGCGCCACGTCGCCGGGTAGCCGATCTTGGGCCGGAACTTCGCGAGCTTGTCCAAGGCCTCGGCGCGTGTGGCCTCCGACATCCAGGTGAGCGTCCGGATGGAGTTCTCGTAGGCCTGGAGCAGGTTGGCCACGAGCGTGTCCATGGCGGCCTTCGCCTCGGGCCGGAAGTGCCGCTCCACGTAGACCTTGCCGATGGCCTCGCCCATCACGCCCTCCACGAAGGCGACGCCGCGCTTCCAGCGCGGACGCTGCTCCTCGACGCCCCCCAGCGTCTTCTCGTAGAAGTCGAAGCGGTTGGTCACGAAGTCGGAGGAGAGATAGGCCCCGAGCGCGGCGACGGCCTTGGCGCGAGCCCACGACTTCCAGTGCGCCAGCGGCTCGTCGGCGATGAGCCGGGCGGCCCCGGTGGCGAAGGACGGCTGCCCCACGACGACGGTGCTCACCTTGTCCGCGGGCAGTTCGCCGCCGGTCCGGAAGGCCTCCCAGTCGAGCCCGGGCGCCGAGGCCGCGAGCTCGTCGTAGCTCATGGGGTTGTAGCCGGCGCGCAGATCCCGGCATTTCACCTTGTCCCAGTGGTGGGCGGCGATCTTGGTCTCCAAGGCCAGAACCGTCTCCGCCTCGGCGGCAGGATCGCCGGAGCCGATCAGCTCGAAGGTGCGGGTGAGGTAGGCGAGGTAGGCGTCGCGGATCTCCGCGTGCTCCTCGAGGCGGTAGTACTCCTCGTCGGGAAGGCCCAGGCCGCCCTGCCCGGCGAACAGGACATAGCGCTCGGGGTTGCCGGGATCGGCCTCCTCGCCGAAGCCGATCAGCGACGAGAGGCCGTGTCGCAGCGACCAGCCGAGGTGCGCGGAGAGGGCCTCGGGGCCGTCGATGGCCTCGATCCGCTCCAGCACGGGCGCCAGGGGAGCGGCTCCAAGACGCTCGATCTTCTCGGCGTCCATGAAGTCGCGGTAGAGGGTGGCGATCTTGCCCTGCTCGGTGACAGCCTCGTCGGCGCTCAGCGACTCGACGATCTCCCGCACGTCGCGCTCGGCCTGGTCGCGCAGGTCGATGAACGCGCCGGCCGCGCTCTTGTCGGAGTCGATCACCACTGTGCTCAGCCAGCTCCCGTTGACGTGGCGGTACAGGTCGTCCTGCGGGCGGACGGCTGCGTCGAGATGGGAGAAGTCCAAGGCCTGAGTCATGCCGGACAGTGTATAGAAGGCGCTATAGAGAAGGCGCAGCGTCGAGGCGGTGAACCCCGCTCCGGCGCGCGCCCGAGGATTGCGTCGAGAAGTTCGGCGGAATCTCCCGCTCTGACGCGTGGAGTGCGAGACAATCCCTCCCATCCGGATGCGGCACAACGACCAGTGCGACGCGAACCGGCGGAGAGAGACAGACAGATGACGGCAATATCCTGGGTGGCACGGCGGCTGCCCTCCCGCAAGATCGCGAAGCGGGACGCGATAGCCGGGCTCGTCCTCGGCGTGGAGAGCGTGCCCGATGGCCTGGCGCTGGGCGTGCTGGCCGGGGTGAACCCCCTGGCGGGGCTGTACGGCTACATGTTCGGCACCATGGGCGGGGCCCTGGCCACGGCGACGCCGTTGCTGGCGGTCCAGGTGACCGGCGCGACCGGCGTGATGGTCGCCGACGCCGGGCTCAACCGGATGGCGGATCCCGAGCGGGCGCTCTACACCCTGTCGGTCATGGTGGGACTGATCATGATCGCCGCTGGCCTGCTCCGCCTCGGCAACGTGTTGCGGTTCGTGCCGCGCGCGGTCATGGTCGGGTTCATCTCCGGCATCGGCGTCAACACCGTGCTCGGCCAGCTCAGTAACTTCACCGGCTATGCCGCGTCCGGCTCGCACCGGCTGTGGCGCACCCTCGACCTGCTGTTGCACTTCTGGCAGATCCATCTGCCCACCTTCGGGGTGGGGGTGGTGACGCTGCTCCTGATCGTCGTGCTGATGCGCTCCCGGCTGGGCGCGCTCGGGCTCGTGGTGGCGATCGTCGTCGGCTCCGGGCTCGCGGCCCTGCTGGCGCACTTCGGTCATCCGATCGCTCTCGTCGGCGATGTCGCGACGGTGGGCGGCGGGTTGCCCGCGCCCGTGCTGCCGGATCCCCGGCTCGTCGGGGAGTTGCTGATTCCGGCGCTCGCCATCGCCTTCGTCGGGATGGTGCAGGGCGCGGGTATCGCCACCGCCTTCCCCGATCCGTCGGGGCAACTGCCCCGACCGTCCCGCGACTTCATCGGCCAGGGGGTCGGGGCGGTCATCTCCGGGCTGTTCCGGGGCATGCCGTCCAGCGGGTCGATGTCGGCCACCGCGCTGAACGTGCGGGCCGGGGCGCGGACGCGGCTGTCGCTGTTCATCGCCGGAGCGGTGATGGCCGTGGTGGTGCTCGTCCTGGGACCGGCCGTCGGCTACGTCGCCTTCGCGGCGCTGTCGGCGCTGCTGATCGTCGTGGGCGTCGGCACCATTCGCCCCGCCCAGATGCTCTTGGCCCTCCGCTCGGGCTTCCGGCAGGCGGTGGTGCTCTGCACCACTTTCGTGCTGACGGTCCTGATCCCGGTGCAGTACGCGGTGATCGTCGGGGCGGTGCTCGGCATCCTGTTGTTCGTCATCCAGCAGGCCGACCAGTTCACTCTGCGTCAGCTCATCGTGAAGAAGAAGTACCTCCGCGAGGTGGAGCCGCCGTCGCAGGTCCCCGGCGACGGCGTCCTGATCCTGCAACCCCACGGAAACCTCTTCTTCGCCAGCGCCAGCGCCTTCGCAGCCCAGCTCCCCGCCGTCACGGCGGACAGCCGCAACGCGGTGGTCATCCTTCGGCTGCGGGGCATCGAGGATCTCGGGGTGAGCGTGGCGCAGATCGTCGTCGACTACGCCCAGGACCTGAGCCGGGTGGATTCGCGGTTGATCGTCAACGGTGGTGAGGAACTCGAGCGCCGGCTCCGGCGCAACGGGGTCCTCGACCGGCTGGGCGAGGAGAACTACTACCTCAGCGGCGAGTGGCGCGGGCGGGTGCTCGCCCAGGCGAACGACGACGCCCAGGCGTGGGTGGACGAGCGGCGGAAGTGAACATCGGCGGGGAGCAGACGTCAAAAGATCGCTCACCGTCGGCTATTCCACCGAAGTGGGTGGAATAGCCGACGGTGAGCGGTCTCCGCGGAGCGCCGGGGGCGCGCTATCCCCGGCTCTCGGCGTCGTCGGCCTGCCAGGTGGAGGTGCCGGTGATGATCGACTGCAGCGCCTTCCCGGAATCGCCGGCCTGGGCCAGGGCGATCTGGTCGCGGACCAGGTCGTCGTAGGCGGGACGCTCGACGCGACGGAAGATGCCGACGGGGGCCTGGTCCAGGCGGCCGCTCTCGGTGAGCCGGGAGATGGCGAAGGCCTGCGACGGGTCGTCGCGGGTCTCGTCGTGGATCACGATCTGCGACGCCTCCGCCTCGGCGGCGGGCACGATGGCCAGGTCTCCGTCGGGCTTGCGGATCAGCGCGCGGGGATTCTCCGTGCCCCAGGTGACGGGCTCGCCGTGCTTCAGCCGGATGAGGGTCTCCGCCGCGGAGGGGCCCTTCAGCGCCTCGAAGGCGTCGTCGTTGAAGATGGGGCAGTTCTGGTAGATCTCCACCAGCGCCGCGCCGCGGTGGTTGGCGGCGGCGGTGAGGATCTCGGTGAGCTGCGCCCGGTCCGAGTCGACGGTGCGGGCCACGAAGGTGGCCTCCGCGCCCAAGGCCAGCGAGACGGGGTTGAACGGCTGGTCCAGCGAGCCGTAGGGGCTCGACTTGGTGATCTTGCCGATCTCCGAGGTGGGGGAGTACTGGCCCTTGGTGAGGCCGTAGATCCGGTTGTTGAACAGCAGGATGGTGAAGTTCACGTTGCGGCGCAGCGCGTGGATCAGATGGTTGCCGCCGATGGACAGCGCGTCCCCATCGCCGGTGACCACCCAGACGTTCAGATCGGGCCGCGACATGGCCAGACCGGTGGCGATCGCCGGCGCGCGACCGTGGATCGAGTGCATGCCGTAGGTATCGACGTAGTACGGGAAACGCGACGAGCAGCCGATGCCGGAGACGATCACGCTGTTCTCGCGCTTGAGGCCGAGCGTGGCGATCATGGCCTGGAAGGCCGACAGGATCACGTAGTCGCCGCAGCCCGGGCACCAGCGGACCTCCTGGTCGCTGGTGTAGTCCTTGCGGGTGAGAGGTTCGATGGCCAGGGGAACCCCGGAGAGGCCGGTTACCGTCATGACAGCTCCTTCGAAGCGAGCGCGTCGAGTTCGGCGATGAGGTCCGCCTCAAGCTCGACGATGGAGATGGGGAGGCCGCGCACGCGGCCGTAGCCGGAGACGTCGACCAGCGTGCGAGCGCGCAGCAGCGCGGCCAGCTGGCCCAGATTCATTTCGGGCACGATGATCTTCTCGTAGCGCCGCAGCACGTCGGAGAGGTTGGCGGGCATCGGGTTGAGGTGGCGCAGGTGGGCGGTGGCCACCTTGCGGCCAGTCTTGCGCACCCGGCGCGACGCCGCGGCGATCGGCCCGTAGGTGGATCCCCAGCCGATCACCAGGATCCGCGCCTCGCCGGAGGGGTCGTCCACCTCCAGATCGGGGATGTCGCGCGCGATGCCCTTGATCTTGGCGTGGCGCAGCTTGGTCATCTTCTCGTGGTTCTCGGGATCGTAGGAGACGTTGCCCGTCCCGTCCGCCTTCTCGATGCCGCCGATGCGGTGCTCCAGGCCGGGGGTGCCGGGGATCGCCCACTCGCGCGCCAGCGTCTCGGGATCGCGCTGGAACGGCAGGAAGAGGGGATTTCCCTTCTCGTCGACGCCGTTGGGCACCGTCGCGAAGGCCGGCTCGATGGGCTCCAGCGCGTCGAGGTCGGGGATCCGCCACGGCTCGGAGCCGTTGGCCAGATAGCCGTCCGAGAGCATGATGACCGGCGTGCGGTACTTCACGGCGATCCGGCAGGCCTCGAGCGCGGTGTCGAAGCAGTCGGTCGACGACTGCGCGGCGATCACCGGCACGGGGGACTCGCCGTTGCGGCCGTAGAGCGCCTGCAGCAGGTCGGCCTGCTCGGTCTTGGTGGGCATGCCCGTCGACGGGCCGGAGCGCTGCACGTTCACCACGACGAGCGGAAGCTCCATCATGACCGCCAGGCCGATCGCCTCGGCCTTCAGCGCCATGCCCGGCCCCGACGTGGTGGTCACGCCCAGCGCACCGGCGAACGACGCGCCCACCGCGGCGCCGACCCCGGCGATCTCGTCCTCCGCCTGGAAGGTCATCACGCCGACGTCCTTGCGTCGCGAGAGCTCGTGCAGGATGTCGGAGGCGGGCGTGATGGGGTAGGAGCCCAGGTAGAGCTGGAGGCCCGCCTTGTGCGCGCCGGCCATCAGGCCGTAGGCCGTGGCCAGGTTCCCGGAGACCTGCCGGTAGGTGCCCTGCGGCATCGGGGCGGCGGGAACGTGGTAGCGGACCTCGAAGGTCTCGGTGGTCTCCCCGAAGGCGTAGCCGGCGCGGAAGGCTGCGATGTTCGCGTCGCGGATCTCCGGCTTCTTGGCGAACTTCTCCGCCAGGAACTTCTCGGTGCCCTCGGTGGGGCGCGAGTACAGCCAGCTGAGCAAGCCCAGCGCGAGCATGTTCTTGGTGCGCGACGCGTCCTTGCGGCTGAGGCCGAACTCGGCGACCGCTCCCTGGGCCAGGCCCGTGAGGTCGATCTCGTGGACCCGGTATCCGGCGAGGGTGTTGTCCTCCAGCGGGTTCTTCAGCCAGCCGATCTTGGCCAGGTTGCGCTTGGTGAACTCGGCCGTGTCGACGATGATCACGCCGCCCAGGCGGAGGTCGCGGAGATTGGCCTTGAGCGCGGCGGGGTTCATCGCCACCAGCACGTCGGGCACGTCGCCCGGGGTGACGATGTCGAAGTTGGCGAAGTGCAGCTGGAAGCTGGACACGCCCGGCAGGGTGCCCTGGGGGGCGCGGATCTCCGCGGGGAAGTTCGGCAGGGTGGCGATGTCGTTGCCCAGCGTCGCGGATTCGGCCGTGAAACGATCGCCGGTGAGCTGCATGCCGTCGCCGGAATCACCGGCGAAGCGAATGACCACGCGGTCGAGCTGCTGAGACAAGATGCATCATCCCTTATTTCTAGGTTCGGGCAAGCCCGCCCCATTCTAGGACCGTTCCGCCCGGGTCTCCTCGCTCAGCGGTTCAGCCCTTAGAGATGTTCGGCTCTCGGGAGGCCGTGTTCTGGTCCGCGGCCATGGGCTGGCTGAGCTCGTGGGAGTGGAGAATCCAGTAGGCGGCCCCGGCGATGAGAAGGGTGAACAGGCCGAGGTCGTTGCGGACGCCGAAGTTGGCGGCGTTGTAGCCGAGCAGGATCACCGTCGCGACGATCGCCCCGCGCAGCATCCGCTGAGAGGGTTGTGTCATGGGGAGCAGCACCGCGCCCCACAGCAGGTACCAGGAGTGGATCGCCGGGGCGCAGAGGGCGAACCAGATCAGCGACCAGGAGACGAAGCGCAACGGCTGCCGGCCGAGGTACAGGACGGCGAACGCGACGATGCCGGTCGCGGCGAGCGCCACGCCTACGCTGCGGGAGGCCGTGATCATGGCGCGCCCGCTGGGATCCAGGCCGAGCAGGGTCGCGGGCCATTGCACGACGTGCCCCAGGAGCGTGAAGGGCGAGATGGTGTCGACCATTCCCGGCACGTCGACGGCGTGGACCCAGCCGAAGCCGAGGCCCGTCGCCCAGGTGATGGCGGCGAAGGTGGCCACCGCGATGGCCAGCGACGCGAGGGACTTCGCCGCGGCGGCCAGCGTCGGCCCCGGTCGCCAACTGGTCCACGGCACGACGAGGAACGGGAGCGCGACGGCGGCCAGGAAGGCGGGCTGCTTGATCGACGCCGCCACGCCGATCACGACGGCGCCCCACCACCAGTGGCGGTACCGCATGGCCACCCAGATGCCCAGCACCATGAGCCCGGTCATCAGCGAGTCGTTGTGGGCGCCGCCCACGTAGTCGATCACCAGGATGGGGTTGAGGACGACGAACCAGCTCGCCGCCTCCGGCGCGACGCCGACCCGCCGCGCGATGCGGGGAACGAGGTAGGCGATCAGGCCGACGCCGATCAGGGCGGGGATGCGCAGCAGGATCGCCGACCAGAAGGGTTCGTACCCCGCCATCCAGACGAACAGCTGACTCATCTTGAGGGCCAGCGGCCCGTACGGGGCGGGGGTCTCCCGCCACACCCACGCCACCTGATCGGCGTAGTACCCGGGAAGCACGCCGGGCCCGACGTCGTAGGGGTTCAGGTCGTTGTGGATCAGCCAGCCGTGGGCCGCGTAGGAGTAGGCGTCGTGCGAGAAGATCGGCGGGCCGATCAGCAGGGGGAAGGCGACGATCAGCAGCACGGCCCAGTGCCGCAGCTGGGGCTGGCCGAGCCGCTGCCGGCGGGACGGGCGCAACCGGAACCACGACTCGAGGAGCAGCGCGAGGCCCGCGAGCGTGAACACCGTGCCCGCCCATTTCACGACGGGCCCGTCGATGGACCAGGCGCGCAGCACGTCCCAGATGGGGGAGACCTGGGGCAGGTAGGCGGGGCTGAGCGAGCCCAGCAGGATTCCGAGGGAGCCGAGGAACCCGAACCAGACCGACCGGGTGGACGCGGCCCGCCTCAGATCACCGACGATTCGGCGCCAGTCCCGACGCATGCCGGAGGCTCAATCGAGGGCGTAGTCGACGAATACCGGCGCGTGGTCGCTCATCCGGGCGTCGTAGCCGTCCTCGCGGGCGACGAAGGCGTGGACGGCGGAGCGGGCGAGGGCCGGGGAGGCGAGGTGGTAGTCGATCCGCCATCCGGAGTCGTTGGCGAAGGCCTGCCCCCGCCAGGACCACCAGGAGTAGGGGCCGTCGACGCCCGGATGCAGCGCTCGCACCACGTCGACCATCCTGCGCGGCCCCAGCAGGGTGCCGAACCACTCGCGCTCCTCCGGTAGGAACCCCTCGGACTTCTGGTTGGAGCGCCAGTTGCGCAGGTCCAGCGTGGTGTGCGCGACGTTGAAGTCACCCATCACGAGAAACTCGCGGCCGTCGGCGGCGGCCTCCCGGCGCGACGTCGTCAGCTGGCGGGCGAAGCCGCGCAGGAAGCGCATCTTGCGGTCGTACTTGTCCTTCGAGCCGGGCTCGTACGGCCAGGCCGCGCCCTTCGGGAGGTAGAGCGAGGCCACGCGGAGCGGGGCATCCGCCAGGTCGACCTCGACGTAGCGGCCCTCGCCCGCGAAGGCGGAGAGGTCGCGGTTGACGATGCGTTCGGCCTCCGACGCCTCGGGCAGGCCGCCCCTCGCGATGGTGGTGACGGGCTCGCCCAGGGTCCGCACGCGCGTGGGCGCGCTCTTGGTGAGGACGGCGACGCCGTTCCGCCCGGCGAGCAGGCCGGCGTCGAGGGTGACGTGGTAGTCGCCGAAGGCCTCTGGTGGCAGGTCGGCGACCCGGCAGCGCACCTCCTGGAGGGCGATGACGTCGGCCCCCGCCGTGTCCCAGAAGGCACGGAAGCCGCGACGCAGCGTCGCCCGGATGCCGTTGACGTTGTGGGTCGCGATCCTCACCAGAGGATCTCCACGTCCGCCTGCGGCCAGGGGTCGGCGGCCAGGCGGCCGTAGGTGAGCAGGTCGACGCGCTGCCCGTCGATCAGGAGCTTGCCCCGCGCCCGGCCCTCGCGGACGAAACCGGCGAAGCCGGCGACGTTCCCGGACAGCGGGTTGTCGGCGCGGTGGCCGAGCTCGAGGCGCTGGCAGTGGCCCGACGACAAGGCCCAGTTCGCGACCGCGATGGCCGATCGCGACGCCCAGCCGCGGCCCCGGTGCGAGGCGTTCATCCAGTACCAGAACCCGCCGATCTGGTTGACCGGCTCGACGGTGACGCAGATCAGCCCCACCAGCCGGTCCTCGTCGGCGATGGCGAACGGGTGCTGGGTGGGGGAGTACAGCAGATCGGAGACGTAGTGCTCCGCCTCCTCGAAGGTGCGCACGGTGCCCTGACGTTCCATCCGCGGGTCGGACCGGAATGCGTCCAGGACGTCGCCGGCATCGCTCGCCCGCAGCGGGCGTACGGTCAGCTGGGTCATGTCTTGAACCTCCTCGCGCTCGGCGGTGCGTCTCAGCGGTAGTTGACGAACTGGACGGCGAAGTCGTAATCCTGATCGAGGATCAGCTTCTGGGTGGCTTGCAGGTCGTCGCGCTTCTTCGACGAGATCCGCAGCTCGTCGCCCTGGACCTGGCATTTCACGCCCTTGGGGCCCTCGTCGCGGATCAGCTTCGAGACCTTCTTCGCGTTCTCCTGCGAGATGCCCTCCTGTATCGTCGCGGTGATCTTCCAGAGCTTGCCGGACGGGCGGGGGTCGCCGTCCTTGAGTGCCTTCAAGCTCACGCCGCGCCGGGCGAGCTTCGACTGGAACACGTCCAGGACCGCCTTCACGCGCTCCTCGGAGACGGCCTCCATCTCGATCGCCTCGCCGTTCAGGGCGATCGAGGCGTCGGTGTTCTTGAAGTCGAAGCGCTGCCGCACCTCCCTCGCGGCCTGGTCGACCGCGTTGACGACCTCCTGCCGGTCCACCTTGCTCACCACGTCGAACGAGCTGTCAGCCGCCATCTCGAGCCCCTCTCTCCCTGCTGCTCTGCGCATGCTTCCGCGGGCTATTCTGCCAGGCCTTCGCCGGGTCGAGACGCGAGCGACGCGCCGCTTTGCCGCGGGGGCGATGCCCTGGTAAGGTTCCCTGTCGCTGGAGAAATCCAGTGCGGCAGGTTGCCCGAGCGGCCAAAGGGAGCGGTCTGTAAAACCGTCGGCATCGCC
>DAOLFC010000081.1:13650-15987 GCA_035326505.1 Arachnia sp. | reverse complement strand
GAGCCCGTGATCGGGATGCGGATGCACGCCGAGCGGTTGCGCTGCGAGTACACCAGGTTGACCGGGGCCTCGAAGCCGGGGACTAAGCGGTGGTAGGAGTTCACCGACGGGTTGGTGAAGGCGAGGAGCGCGGGGGCGTGCTTGAGCAGGCCGCCGATGTAGTAACGGGCCATGTCGGACAGCCCGGCGTAGCCGTTCTCGTCGTAGAACAGCGGCTTGCCCTCGTTCCAGATGGACTGGTGACAGTGCATGCCGGAGCCGTTGTCGCCGAAGATCGGCTTGGGCATGAAGGTGGCCGTCTTGCCGGCCTCCCACGCGGTGTTCTTCACCAGGTACTTGAACTTCATCACGTCGTCGGCAGCCTTGAGCAGCGTGTCGAAGCGCCAGTTGATCTCGGCCTGGCCGGCGGTGCCCACCTCATGGTGCGCGCGCTCGACCTCGAGCCCGGCCGCCTCCATGTGACGAACGATGTCGTCGCGGAGGTCACCGAAGTGGTCGACGGGGGCGACGGGGAAGTAACCGCCCTTGTACTTCACCTTGTAGCCGCGGTTACCGCCGTCCTCGACGCGACCAGTGTTCCAGGCGCCCGCCTCGGAGTCGATGTGGTAGTACGAGGCGTTCGAGCTGGTGTCGAAGCGGATGTCGTCGAAGACGTAGAACTCGGCCTCAGGAGCGAAGAACGCGGTGTCGCCGATGCCGGTGGAGGCCAGGAACGCCTGGGCCTTCTTGGCGATGTTGCGCGGGTCGCGGGAGTAGGCCTCCTTCGTCAGCGGGTCGTGAACGAAGAAGTTGACGTTCAGCGTCTTCGACTTGCGGAAGGGGTCGAGGTACGCGGTGGTCGGATCGGGCAGCAGGCTCATGTCCGACTCATGGATCTTCTGGAAGCCGGTGATCGACGAGCCGTCGAAGCTGAGGCCGTCCTCGAACACCTCCGGCCCGAAGGCCGATGCCGGCACCGTGAAGTGCTGCATCACGCCGGGCAGATCGCAGAAGCGCACGTCGATGGTTTCGACGCCTTCCTCCTTGATGTAGGCCAGCAGATCGTCTGCGCCCTTGAACATAGTCGGTTTCCTCCCGTTAACGGACTTGGTTGCTGTGACGCTACCGCGTCGTGGTTGCCGCATCGTTGCATGATCATTTCAGCGACGTAACGCCGATCCGGCTCGCGTTACGCCAGGATTTCTGGGAGCGGTCAGCGCCGGTTCACCACGACGGTGCCCAGCAGCAGGTCGTTGAGTCCCCGTCGTTCCGCCCCGACGACGACCGCCGGGATCACCACGCATTTGAGGGCCGTGCGCACCACGGGTCGCCACCAGCCGAGCGGTTGCCCGTCGAGCCGGGTCACGCCGATGCGCGCGATCGACTGGCCGAAGGAGCTTCCGGTCAGCGCGGTGAGCAGGCTGGCCTCGACGAAATAGACCGCCAGGATCATGAAGGAGCGCCACCCCGACCCGGTGAGCACCTCGGTGCCGAACGCGAGGGTGGCGACGATCATGCTGGCCGCCCAGTCTCCGATCATGGCGCCGATCCGCGGCCACCACCCCGCCAGCGAGCCGCGCCCGGATTCGGGCAGGCCGATCGACGAGCCGGGATAGTCTGCGACAGCCACGGCCGCAGCCTACCAGCGCCATTCGGAGGTGCCTGTCCGGGTGAGGGGGTCAGCACCACATGTCGGCGGGCTTGACGGGCACGGTGCCGTCGTAGTTGCGGCACACCTTCAGGCCCTTCGCCTCGAGTCCCTTCTTCATGTCCCTGATCGCGGTGCCGTTGAAGGCGTTCCACTGCATGTGCATCAGGACCGTGTCGCCGGCCTTCGCCGTCGAGGTGACGTAGGACACCAGATCCGATTGGCTCTTTCCGCGCCAGTCATTGGTGTCGACGGTCCAGGTCCAGATCTTCATGCCGACGGCGGCGTAGGCGGCCTTGACCGTGTCGTTGTAGGCGCCGTAGGGCGGCCGGCCGTAGGTGGTGACGACCCCGGGTGCGCCGAGCTCCTTCTGCGCGCCGGCCTGGCTGAGCGTGGTGAGATCGGGGTGGCTGATGGAGTGGTTGAACACGTGCATGCCGTGCTCGCGGGCGAAGTCGGCGTCGAAGCGGCCGGCCTTGAGGCAGTCGCCGGTGGGGAACAGCCCCAGCCCGACGCCGGCCTCCTCGGCGGCCAGCACCGTGTCCTTGAACGCCTTCAGCGACTTCGGGCAGTCGTCATAGGTGAGGACGACGCGGTCGCTCGTGTTGGCGCCCTTCGACACGCTGTACGGGCCCGAGGGCTTCGGCGGAGCCGGGGTGCGGGTGAAGGTGAACTCGGGGGAGGTGGCGGTGCGGGTGCCGTCGGTGGCG
>DAOLFC010000081.1:0-13550 GCA_035326505.1 Arachnia sp. | reverse complement strand
GAGACGGTGGCGGGGCCGGGGAAGCCGGTGATCGAGCCCCAGGCGTTGGAGACGAGGCCTACCTGCTTGGTGCCGGCGCTGGAAGCCGTGACCTTGGGCGACGAGGTGTCCCGCGGCAGCGCGACGCCGGCTGCGGGCTGACTCACAGGCGACGGCGTGGCCCAGGCCGGGGCCGCGGCGCCGAAGCCGACAAGGGACACCGCGAGCAGCGCGGCCACCACCCGCAGCCTGCCCCTCTTCCGATCCGCATCGCTCTTGGTCAACATCTTCGGGCTACCTCCAGGTCTGTACGCGGCGAATGCCTTGTCTCGGAGCCTACTCGCTACCCTTCCGTACTATGGCGCATCTGCTCGGGGCCGAAGGCCTGCATCTGGAGTACCCCACCCGTACGGTCTTCGATTCCGTGACCCTCGGCATCAACGAGGGGGACAGGATCGGCATCGTCGGCCGCAACGGCGACGGGAAGTCGAGCCTGATGGGCCTGCTGAGCGGGCGCATCGAACCGCAGGACGGCCGGGTCACCCGTCGCGGCGGCGTGCGTTTCGGCTACCTCTCTCAGAACGACGACCTGGATCCCGGCGAGACGGTGGGCCGCGCCATCGTCGGAGATGCCCCCGAGCACGAGTGGGCCGGCGATCCCGCCATCCGCGACGTGATCGGCGGACTGGTCGCGGACGTGGACTGGCAGGCGACGATCGGCGAGCTCAGCGGGGGGCAGCGCCGCCGGGTCGCGCTCGCCGCGCTGCTGGTGGGGGAGTGGGACATCGTCGCGCTGGACGAGCCGACCAACCATCTGGACATCGAGGCGATCGCCTGGCTGGCCGCGCACCTGAGTGCGCGGTGGGCGAAGAACGCGGGCGGGCTGCTGGTGATCACCCACGATCGCTGGTTCCTCGACGAGGTGTGTACCGCCACCTGGGAGGTCCACGACGGCATCGTCGAGCCCTTCGAGGGCGGGTATGCCGCCTACGTGCTGCAGCGCGTGGAGCGCGACCGGATCGCGGCGGCGACCGAGGCCAAGCGGCAGAACCTGATGCGCAAGGAACTGGCCTGGCTGCGTCGCGGGGCACCGGCGCGCACCAGCAAGCCGCAGTTCCGGATCGACGCGGCCAACGCGCTGATCGCCGACGTGCCGCCGGTGCGCGACGCGATCGAGCTGAAGCGCCTCGCCGTCGCCCGGCTGGGCAAGGACGTGGTCGACCTGGATCGCGCGGGGGTGTCCTACGGGGACAAGGACGTGCTCCGCGACGTGACGTGGCGCATCGCTCCGGCGGAGCGCACCGGCATCCTGGGGCCGAACGGCTCGGGCAAGTCGACGCTGCTCGGGCTCATCTCGGGGGCGCTGCAGCCCACGTCGGGGCGGGTCAAGCGCGGCAAGACCGTGCGCTTCGGTCTGCTCGACCAGCAGTTCTCGCAGCTGGCCGAGATCGGTGGAGACCGGGTGCGCGAGGTGCTGGCCCGCACCCAGACGACCTTCCAGATCGACGGCAAGGACATGACCCCGGCGCAACTGCTGGAGCGGCTCGGCTTCGCCCGCGAGCACCTGTCGGCTCGCGTCGACGATCTGTCCGGCGGTCAGAAGCGACGGCTGCAACTGCTGATGCTCCTGTTGAGCGAGCCCAACGTGATCGCCCTCGACGAGCCGACCAACGATGTCGACGCCGACATGCTGGCGGCGATGGAGGACGTCTTCGACTCCTGGCCGGGCACCTTGCTGGTGGTGTCGCACGACCGCTACCTGCTGGAGCGCGTCACCGACCAGCAGTACGCCATCGTCGACGGGAAGCTCCGGCACCTGCCGGGCGGGGTCGACGAGTACCTCAGGCTGAGTACGGGTCGTGCCGCGGGCAAGGCGACCTCGCCCTTGGCCGCCGAGGAGAAGCCCACGACGAAGACATCCTCCGTGGGGGGCGCAGAGGAGCGGGCGCTGCGCAAGGAACTGTCCGCGATCGAGCGACGCCTGGACAAGCAAGCGACGCTGATCGAGAAGATCCACGAGAAGATCGCCGCCCACGACCAGACGGACTACGTCGGCCTTCAGACGCTGATGGATGAGCTTCGAGGCGTGGAGACCGAGAACGAGACCCTGGAAGAGAACTGGCTGGAGCTGTCCGAGAAGCTCGACTGACATCGGTGGTGCTTTGTGCATGTGTGCGTGGGGAAGGGCGCCCTGGTTGCTTCCAGAATGCTTGGTCGCGTCAGTGTTCGCGACTACGATGAGGAGATGGTTGACAACGCGCTCCTGGAACGGGTTTTGCAGCTCGACGAGCGGTCTCGTCTAGAACTCCGTGATGCCATCGACGCCTCCGTGGTGAAGCCATCGTTGTCGCAGGAGGATCAGACGCTGCTCGATGAACGGGTTGCGGAGGACGATGCTGCGGAGTGGGAAAGCTACGCCACCCTCGAAGCCGATGAACGCGAGGTGCGGGCGCGCAGGCGAGTTGCATGACCTTTTTCGTCCGACTGAGCCCGAACGCCCGCCGGGATCGGGACGGGATCCTCTTCTGGTCCGATGACCCCGGACGACTCCAAGGGGACAGGTTCCTCTATGCGTTCTATGAGGCCGCCCATCAGCTGGAGCGACAGCCGTTTCTCGGTCATGTGATCCGAAGGGATGTGCGCAGTTGGCACCTTCCGGTGTTCCCGTATCAGCTCTGGTATCGCGTCTCTGAGGAACTCAGCCTCGTTCGCGTTATCGCCGTCGTAGGGGACAGGCAAGATCGAGCACGGTTCGAGGACAGGCTGCGTTAAGGCGCTCGGGCTGGTGACGAGGACGCCGGTCCAGGGTGAGAACAGGCGGTCCAAGAGGCGTGGGGATGACCGCAAGGCCGGTCGCTCCAGCTGATGGCTTCCGGAGGAAGTTGCCGCCGATGAGCCGCTGACTATTGACGAACAAGGTGATCGTTCACTAAGCTAACAAATAGTGAACGATCACTATTTTGCGGTGCCGCGAGCATTCGGCTGCTGGTCGCGTGCGTAAGGACTAGATCTGGTACCGCCGAGCACGAGAGCGACAAAGGAGCGCATTGTGGTTTTGGTACGAACTTCACATCCCCGGGGTGGCCCAGGGCAGAGGAAGAGGGCCTCGTGGGGTGTGGCGGTGTCCTGCGTGGTCAGTCTCATCGCTGCCGGGTCCCTGTCGGGTCCGTTGGCGTACGCCGATGAGCCGTCCACCGGGGACCACTACGCAATCGACACAGCGTCGATCCGCGTGGTGAAGGGAACTTCGCTGGTGGACGCGGCGCTTCCTGCGACCGTCACGGTTCAGCCCGAGGCCGGTCTGCCGGGACGTCAGCAGGCTGCCGTGGTCTGGAACGAAGCCGAGCTGGCCGGGATCTCCACCGGTGAAGTCGGTATTCATCAGGTCAACGGCCAGGTGGCGGGCAGTGATGTGGCTGCCCGGTTGAACGTGATCGTGGACGATCCGCGCGATGTCGAGAATCTGTGCACTGAGGCGGGCGCAGTTCCGATTCGGACCGCCACCTACCAGCAGACCGCTGCACACATGCCGGAAGCAACCTGTGACGGCGACTGGTCCCCAACCGGCCGGTGGTCGACGCTGAACAGCCCGAATAACACGGACTCCGTGACCTATGGTTTTGCCACAACATACACCGTCACCGGTGTGACGATTATGCCTTCAGAGTCTGCGCCTGCGAGCGCTTCGGTCTCGTACCTTCCGCACGGAGCGAATGCCGACGTTCCGACCGATTGGATCACCGTGGCGGAGGGCATCACGGGATTCGTCGCCCGGACCAATGACGGTGACCGAAAGGTCGTCGAGTTCGGCGAGCCTGTCTCCGCAAAGGGGTTGCGTGTGTCCTTTACGCGCGCCTCTGGCAGCTACTACAAGATCAACGAGATCGGCATTTCTGCACAGAGCGTTCCCACGGTTGGTTCGGCCGATCTTGACCGCCTCCTCGTCGGTGACGTCGACGTCGATGGCTTTGACGCGGGCGTGACCGAATACACGGTTGAAGTGGCAGACCGAGACCTCATCCCGGAGATCACGGCCGATCCGGTTGACGACGACGCTCTCGTGACCGTCGAGGCGGCGCGTGCGCCGCAGTATCGCGGCCAAGTCAAGCTGCGCGCTCCCAGCGGAGAGAGCAAGGTCTATTCGATCGCGTTCGTGCAGAGCGGCCTGGCACAAGACATCCTGTACGAGGCCGAGGACCTGTATTACGTGTCGAACGCCTCGATCTCCCAGTTCTCCAACAACAGTGCGAGCAACGGGGTGTGGATCCGATCGAACTTCGACGGTGGTACTGGACTCGATGGAAAGAAGGATTTCATCGAGTACTCATTCGACACCCCGGACGCGCTTGATACGACCTACCGGCTGCTTCTTGGGGTACAGCGAAATGCGAACCAGGGCATCGTGCAGCCGTACCTCAACGGTGAGAAAGTCGGCGATGAGATCGACCTGTCCAAGCTCACGGGAGCAGACGCATTCTTGGAGCTCGATCTCGGGGAGGTGTCCTTCACTTCGTCCAAGGCATCCAAACTCTACCTCGAACTGCAAGGAAGGGACTCGCTGAGCAGCAGCCACAATGCCGGGGTTGACTATGTGCGGTTGACGCCCACTGGTGACGATAACCCCAGCTACACGCCAACGGCGGTCTCGGCAGGCGTCTCCTATTACGTGTCGACCGATGGTGATGACTCCAATGACGGGCTAAGCCCCCAGAGCCCATGGAAGACGATCAGCAAAGTCAACTCGGCTGAAGGCTTCGGGCCAGGTAGCAAGGTGTTGTTCCGTCGGGGCGATGTCTGGGCATTCGGCGACGCTGGGTTCGACACCCTCGCCCCCCGGGGTAGTGGCAGCGCCACGGACCGTCTCGTCATCGGCAGCTACGGCACCGGCGATGTTCTTCCTAAGTTCGAGGGTCATGGCCGGGTGGCAGATGTGGTTTACCTGAACAACCAGGAACACGTCACGATCGAAGAACTTGAGATCACGAACAAGGCCGCTGGATTCACGGGAGTGATCAATGCCGCAAATGGCAAGCTTGTCGGGGACTTCCGCGGGATCCATATCACCGGTCAGAACCATGCCTCGAACGCTACCCAATCACTGGCCGGCCTCACCGTCCAGCGGACCCGTATTCACGACATTTCCGGCGTGGATGCATGGATCTCCGGACTCGAGGACTCCGGCGGCCTGACCCAGCAGGTCAGCGGTGCTCCGGGTGCCTATTACAACACCGGCTGGGACTACTCAAAGCGCACCGGCGGAATCTTCATGGAAACGGGCGGCGGTGTTGGCCCTACCGTGTTCATCGATGTGCTCGTGCATGACAACACGATTACCAATGTCAGCTTCGGCGGGTTCACGATCAAGCAGTGGAGTGGCGGCACGCTGGGGCCGAAGTGGGCCAAGCGCTTGGAGAACATTCCTGCCCCGTACACGCTCGTCGATGACGGCCAGTTTGTTCCGCATGAGCGAGTCACGGTTACGGACAACACGATCGATCAGACCGGCCAGTACAACGCAAACGGAATCTATGTCACCTCAGCGGTCGACGTGCATGTTGGTGGCAACTGGGTCAAGAATCCCGGTGTCTGCGGCATCGAACTCTACTTCGTGCATGACGCGATCGTCGAGCACAATGAGGTATTCGGATCGGCACGTAAGGCCGGCGGCGGTGACTCCAATGCGATTGACCCCGACCGGCAGACCTCGGACATCATCATCCAGTACAACTACATGCACGACAACGGCGATGGTGTCATGAGCTGTGGCTTTGCGTGGAACACAACGGTTTACCGCTATAACGTCCTCAAGGACAACGACGAGTGGTGGCTGCGCGACAACACCTGGGGTCGTGGGTTCAATGCGTTCTACAACAATGTGCTGATCAACACCAAAGCGCAGCGCGACGGACGCACCACCATGAACTGGTCGAACCTCCAGGAAAGCGGAACCGAACGGTGGGAGGTGAGGAACAACCTGTTCATCAATACCTTCTCTGGGATCACCGGAGGGGTGTTCGGCGAGAGCAGGCCGTATGACTCCAACGTCTGGGCTGGTCCTGGCCTGAACGGCACGGGAACCAACTCTCATGTATTCGCTGACGCGCGTCCCCTGGTGGCCGACCTGGATGCCGCGGTCGCACTCGGCAGTGGAACTGACGCGCACCACAGAGTCAGGGACTTCAGCTCGCTGATTCCCTCCGAGGCCTCGCCGCTGCGGTACTTAGCGGGAGCAACTTATTCGGACGAGGAGTTCGCCGTCGTCTTCAGCAAGCCCACGGATGGCAAGGACTACGCCGGCACCGCACTCACTGGCCCGACGACGATTGGTCTCTACCAAGTGGAGACCGGCGACGTGTCGCAGCCCGCGACCGTTGCCGGAGTGGTGCGCGACACCGAGGGCGAGCCGATCGCTGGGGCGATCCTGGAGCTTCACTCCAACGGATCCAAGGTCGGTGCGGATGCGACGAGCACCCCTGACGGATCCTTCGCGTTCGCTCAGGTCCCGGTGGGCAGTACATACACGATCGTCGCCTCGGCTTCGGGGTACGCGCGGCAAAGCTCCGCGGCCTTCTTCGTGCCGGCTTCGGGCGTCGATGATCTGGTCATTGAACTGGCTGAACAGCCTGTGCCCGTCGATCTCGAAGAGTCCTTTGACGATCTGGCGGCCTGGAATGTCAGGGGAGTGGCAGGAAGCACGGTTGTGGACATCGTCAACGACCCCGACCCCTTGTACCAGGGAAACTCCGTGTTGCGGGTCCAGCGTAGCGGCTCCAACCCTGCCGTCTTCAACACGAGCCCGCTGAATCAGAGTGGCCGGTTCGTCCTCTCGACCAAGGTCTACCGAACTGTCGCGCCAAGCGGTTTCGATCAGTACGGCATCTATTCCTACGATGAGGGCGACTTCAACGCCGCAGCTCCTGCGTCGAGTGCGAATCCAAAGGTGACGGCGTGGCTGACCCAAGGGTCGATCGGCTCACACCACGGCGGCACGGCGGTTCCCGCGCAGACCTATCAGGCGAACCGCTGGTACACCATCGATATCGACGTGAACTGGGATCTGGGAACCTACGATCTGTATGTCGACGGGGTGGAGAAGCTCGAGAACCGCTCGATCCGCACCTGGTCGGCGGGCAAGGAGTTCGACTACGTCTCGATCTTCTCCACCGATGGGACCGGAGTCTTCTATGTCGATGATCTGCGGGTCAGCCAAGGCGGGTTCAATCCGCGAACCGACGCACTCGTGGGCTTTGTGGAAACCGGGTCTCATCTGAATGAGGCGCGTTTCACGCCCGAGTCGTGGGCGCCCTTCGCGCAAGCGTTCTCGAACGCTCAGGCGCTCCTGGATGATACCGAGGGTGTGCCTCAAGGCGAGGTGAATGCTGTCGAACGCGCCCTGCGGGTTGCGCTGAACGGTCTCGTTGAGGCGGCTTTGCCGGTGACCGTCGAAGTGTTGGGTCGATGCGTGGTCGGCAAGGTGGTCCCGACTGTCACGGCCGTCAACGAGTCTGAGCATACGATTTCGGTCACGCTGAACTCGGACTTTGCCTCCAAGACGTTCCTGAGCGTAGCTCCTGGTAAGCGGGTGTCGCACGCGTTCACCACGCGCCAGACCGCAGTGCCGGCCGGCGAGATGGAACTCCTGGTCACTGCCGTCCTTGATGGTGAGACCGTCACCGCACGCCAGGAGGTGAGCTACCCAGCACTTGGTTGCTGACCACGAACCCATGCCGCCAGACCCCGTCCAACGACGGAGTCTGGCGGCATGGGTTCTGGTTCGTTCGGCGGTGCGACTCCTGGGTGAGCGTGGCTCAGATGTCGCAGGCGCAGATCCGGTTGTACTCCACGACCTGCTCGCCCTCCGTCGCCCAGGCCTCGGCCTCCTCCAAGGAGGCGAAGGAACGCGGGGCCAGCCTGCCGTTGGCCATGAGGACGCCGATCTCGATCTCCTCGCGCGGATCGGACCAGGCTTCCTCCTGTCCCGTTACGCCGGCGCCTGGCCGTGATGCTGTCGTCGTCATCTGCCACCTCCTCGACCATCCGGTTCTTGTCCCAGTCAACCACGGTTCTGCGGCGATCGGTAGGGCGCGGAGCGTGGTATCTACGCTCCTTCGCCCTTCGAGACGATGCCCGCTGCTTCCCCGTTCACCTCACGACCGGGACGAAGGAGCGTCATGTCGGGGGCGTCATCTCGTGGTAGTCCTCCGCGATCGTCCAGCGGTGGCGCATCCGGAAGGCGGGGATGGTTTGGCGTCTCGCCTTGTTGGCGGCGACGTTGCCGCGTATCTCCGCCGCCCGAGCCCAGTCGGCGAGGGGGATCACTCGAGCACTGGTGAGCAGCGCGATGCGCTTGTGCAGCGACTCCAGGAGGAGCAGGGCCAGCAGCGAGGTCATCCCTTCGTGGTCATCGGTGGTCGCATATCGAGCGAGAGGCGGATAGTAGTCGCGGTCCCGGTTGCGTGCGCGCACGATCACCGGGGGGAGGCCCAGGTCGTGGAACTGCTTGTTGATCAGCACCCGGCCGATCCGGCCGTTTCCGTCGACGAACGGGTGGATGACCTCGAACTCGCAGTGGAACCGTGCGATGGCATCGACGACCGCGCGGGGCGCCTCGCGATCGGCTCGTGTCGTGTCCTGGCGATAGCGGTCGAGCGCGTCGGCGAGCAGGCCTGAGACGAAGCCGGGGTTCGCGCCGAGGTGCCCGCCGACCCGCACCCACTCGTTCGCGCGCCGAAACCGTCCGGCGGCGTCGTCGCGGATCCCTGCGAGCAGCGTGGCGTGCCAACGCAGGATCAGGTCGGTGGAGAGCGGCTCCGTGCCGGTGAGCAGATCGGCCGTGACGGCGGCGAGGTTCTTGGCCTCGAAGACCTCCCGAAGCTCCTTGCGCCCCGCGGGGAGCCGTCCCGCGAGGACCGCCTCGGTGTCGTCGAGGGTGAGGGTGGAGTTCTCGATGGCGTTCGACTGCTGGACGCCCTCCGCCAACTCGGCGAGCGCGATCTGCTCCAAGGCCTGAGAGTGTCGTGTGCGCAACTGCTGGTAGGCGCGTATGCGCTCATCGAGCCGTGTCCACACGTCGGTGGCCGTCATGCCGAGCCCCGCCCTCTTCCGCTCCAACCGTGAATTGGAGAAAATCTAGCAGTAATTCACGGCCGAACGGCGCCCCGTCCATGGAAAGCCGCGAAGAGACCGCGAACAGGCTGACACAAGCTGAACGATCGTTTAGACTAATGAACGTGCGTTCAGACCTCACCGCCTCGGCGCGGATTCGCGATGCCGCCATCGACGTCTTCGGGCGTCGCGGCTTCGAGGCGGCCTCCGTGCGCGAGATCGCCCAGCAGGCGGGGGTTTCTCCGGCGCTGGTGATGCATCACTACGGATCCAAGGAGAAGCTCCGGGAGAGCTGCGACGACTACCTGATCGACGAGGGGCTCCGGCTCAAGGGGGACGTCGACCTCGACGACTCGATGGAGGTCTCCGCTCTGATCCGCAGCTTCCCCCCGGATCATCCGTGGCTGGTCTACGTCGCGCGGATCATCCTCGACGGTGGGGCCGCCGGGGCGGCGCTGTGGGACCGGCTCGGGGCGGAGGCTGCCCGGGCGCTGGAGACCCGCCGGTATGCCGTCGCGTTCAAGCCGGGCATCGATGTCGAGGCGGCCATCGCCACGGCCACCGCGGTGGGGCTGATCCCGCTGGTGTTCCGCAGCCATCTCGCCCGCAGCCTGGGCGCCGCCGAGCTCAGCGGCGTCGCCTACGAGCGCCTCATGGCCACCCTGATGGACCTTCTCATGAACGGCCTCTACGACGTCCCCGCGGAAGGAGAACAACAATGACCGCGGCAATAACCACGACCAAGCTCCGGAAGGAGTTCGGCCAGATCCGCGCCCTCGACGACCTGGACCTGGAGATCCCCCGAGGGGCGATCTTCGGGGTGATCGGCCACAACGGCGCGGGCAAGACCACCCTGATGCGGATCCTGCTCGACGTGGTCCGGCCCACCGCGGGGAGCGTGACCGTGCTCGGCCTCGATCCCCGCAGCGGGGGAGCCGGGCTCCGCAGCCGGATCGGCTTCCTCCCCGGGGAACTGCGTCTCAACCCGAAGCTGAGCGGCCGGGAGCATCTCCGCTTCTGGGCCTCCCTCGGCACCGACCCGAAGGCCTCGCATGCGGAGGCGCAGCGCCTGGCGGAACACCTCGACGTGCGCCTGAGCGACCCCACCCGCAAGCTCTCCAAGGGCAACAAGCAAAAGCTCGGCATCGTCCAGGCCTTCATGCACCGGCCCGAGCTCGTCATCCTCGACGAGCCGACCTCGGGTCTCGACCCGCTCGTCCAGCAGCAGGTGCTGCGCCTCGTCGGCCAGGCGCGCGACGGCGGCGCGACGGTCTTCCTGTCCTCCCATGTGATGAGCGAGATCGAGCAGATCGCCGACACCGCGGCGGTGCTCAACCGCGGTCACCTCGTGAGCGTCTCACCGATGAGCGAGCTGCGGGCCTCCGCCACGCGGCACGTCCGGGCGGTAGTGCGCGGCAGCGCGTCCGGCGTCGCCGAGGCCCTTCGGCCCTACGGGCTCGGCCTCGACGTCACGGGGCGCGACGACGGCGAGGTGAGCATCACCGGGCTTCTCGAAGGAAAGCCCAAGGAGTTGGTGACCGCGCTCGCGACCCTCGACCTCGTCAGTCTCGTGGTCGCCGAACCGGATCTCGAAGAGCGGGTCCTCGACATGTATGGAGCGCACTGATGCCGATTTTTGCCGCAGAACTTCGCCACGGCTGGAAGGCGCTGATCGGGTGGACGCTCGGCCTCGTTGCCGTCTGTGTGATCTACCTGCCCTTCTTCGAATCCATCGGCGCGTCCATGGAGATGAAGTCGATGCTCGACTCCCTGCCGCAGACGCTGGTCGTTGGCATGGGCATCGACCTGATGTTCAGTGGTGCGGGCTACGTGCATTCGTCGATCCTCGAGATGACGGCGCTGATCCTCGTGGTGATCGCCGGAGTGGGCTGGGGGGCGCGGGCCGTCGCTGGCGACGAGGAGGAGGGGATGCTGGAGCTGACCCTCGCTCACGGTGTGAGCCGCACCCGCGTCTACGCCGAACGCGCGCTCGCCATCGTCGCGCGGTTCCTGATCCTGGGGGCAGCCCTGTGGGCGATCCTGATGGGGTCGTCTGGCCCGTTCTCGCTCGATCTCGATGCCGGCGACACCACGGCGGGCGTCGCCTCGTTCACCGCGCTCGCGATCGCCTTGTCCTTCGTCTCGCTCGCCGTGGGCGCGGCCACCGGGCGCAAGAGCGCGGCGATCGGAGCCGGCGCGGGACTCGCCGTCGCGGCCTACATCGCCAACGTGATCGGACGCCAGTCGCAGGACTGGGGCTGGCTCTCGGACGTCTCTCCGCTCGGCTGGGCCTTCGCCGAGGTGCCGATCATGAACGGCTGGGACGTGCCCGGCCTGGCGCTTCTCGGCGGCCTGGCCGCGCTGTCCTTCGTCCTCGGCCTCCTGGCCGTCACCCGCAGGGACATCCTGGGCTGAGCAGGTCGTCAGCGGGGTGCTCTGTCAGCCGGATGCTCAGGCGGACGGGTCGGAGACGGTCGCCAGGAACAGCGCCCAGCCGCTGCGGGTATCGAGCACCCGGATCGCGTAGGGCCGGTCGACGACGAACGCGTGGGGTTCCGGGCCGATCCGCCCGCTCCCGGCGACGGCGATTTCGGTGACGGCGGCAGCCACCGTGCCCCGGGCATTCATCCGCAATCGCGCCTGCTGCACCCACTGCTCGACGGCGCCCCCCGGGACGATGCCGCCGAGGTCTGTCAGGTCGATCTCGGGCAGGGCCGTGAGCAGATCGGTCTGGGCGGTCAGGTCGAAGGCCGGCATGGTGACCTCGATCTCCTCGGCGGGGGCCGCGTCGAGCGCCCGCCCGGCCTCGGCGAGTTCCTCGGCCGTCAGGTCCTCCGGCGCGACGCCCTCGCGCGGCAGGACGATGTCGGCGGCCAGCGCCTCGTCGTAGGGCAGCCGCACCGCGGTCCAGCGCTCGCCCTCCGCCGCGCGGGCCTCGACCACCCCGCGCACCATCTCGACGTCGCGCGTCCCTGACGACCCGTCGAAGGGAAGCGGGACCTCCTCGGCGAACCAGGTCCGCCAGGCGGCGGCGAACAGCAGCGCGTCCTGCACGACGACGCGCGTATCCGGGGTCACGACGATGCCCGACTTCTCGATCAGGCCGGCGGTGTTCTCGCGCACCCAGACGTCCAGTTGGTCCTGCGCCGCCGGATACGTGGTCTCCAGGAGGGGCGTGTCGAAGAAGGTGCCGAGCCTCTCCAGGAACGCGGGATCCGCGGTCGCGTCGACGGTGACCACGCGGTTGGCCTGGTGGATCAGGGGAACGGCGGGCGGATCGTCGAGATCCAGGCCGGCCAGGTCGGCCTCGGAGGAGATCAGCGATCGGCGCAGCGCCCCGAACGCCTCGGCCCGCTCGTCGCCGGTCAGGCCGAGGGCCTCGTCGATGCTGGCGAGCGAGTCCCCGCGCGCGCCTTCGGCCGCCATCGCCAGGGACAGAGCGAGGGAACTGGGGGAGACCACCCGGTTCGCCGCCTCGGTGTTGCCGATCACCTCCCAGGCGAGCCGCTGGCCGGCCTCCGCCGCCGCCTCGGCTCCGTGAAGGGACTCCCCGGCACCGTCGGACACGGCGGAATCGTAGACCGCCTCCTCCTGGGTGTCCGACGTCGCGCCGCCGATGCCGCCGATGCCGGCGGGGAACAGCGGCAGCTGCGGTGCGAGGGCGACAGCCAGCACCACCGTCGCGAGCCCCGCGCCGACGAGGACTCCGGTGCGGCGGCGCGCCCTGCGGCGCCGGGCGTTGGCGAGCAGGTCGCCGGGTGCCTCGATCCGCGGGGCGATGCGGTGCAGCGCGTCGCGGACCTCCTGGTCTTCGCTCATGACGTGGCCTCCTTCGGGGACAGCTGCACCGAGTCCCGCAGGGCGGCGCAACCCAGGTGTGCGTACTTCTTCACCGCGCCCGTGCTGATCCCCAGCGCCTCCGCGACCTCCGCGATCGAGCGGTCCTCCAAGTAGCGCATGGTCACGACCGCGCGCTGCATCCTGGGCAGCGTCGCGAGCGCCCGGAGCACGTCCATGCGGAGCTCGGCCGTGGCGTCGCCGCCGTCGGCCGGCTCGGGAAGATGCTCGGAGGGGAACTCGGATCGCCAGCTGCGCCGCCGCCACCAGGACACGTAGGTGCGGTACATGGTGGTGCGTACGTAGGCCTCGAACTTGTAGTCGTTGGCGAGCCGGGGATAGGCCCCCAGCGACTTCGCCAGCGCGGTCTGGAAGAGATCCTCCGCGTGGTGGGAATCGCCGGTGAGCATCCACGCGGCACGAATGAGGTCCCCGCCGCGGTTGGCGACGAACGCGTCGATCCCGGTCATGGTCACCTCCTCATCCTTAGGGCCCTCCAGTAAATTATCGCGGCGTGTCGCTTCCTGGATCGGGCGCCTGACCGCGTTGTCGGTCGCGCCCACGGAGCCCAACGACGAGGGCGAACCTCCGCCTTGTCATCCATCCCGCCCAGAAACCGACACACTCGC
>DAOLFC010000080.1:0-16038 GCA_035326505.1 Arachnia sp. | reverse complement strand
CAGATCCGCGCCTATGTGATGACCCGCCTCCTCGGCATCGCCGACAAGGAGGCCTACGGCCAGGCGCTCACCGCGAACGAGCGGATGGCGTTGGGGTGGTTGAACGAGCGCTTGATCCAGCCCGAGCAACTGATCGCGAAGGCCGCCCACGAGGAGTGGCAACGCTGGTCGAATCTGCGCTGCGCGTATGCTCCGCCCCAGGCGCCGTCGTGGGTTCCGCAGCCTCTGGGGCTGCCGCAGAACGTGCGGGACTACTGCAACAACTCGCGCTCCTTCGCGAATATCTTCACGTTCGCCGCCACCCCGTCGGTGGAGGACTTCCGGACGTGGGGCCTCTACCGGGTGGCCCGGGAGTCCGGCCTCGCTCTGTTGGGCCCCGACCTGACGAGTGCCGGCGCGGAGGGGGCGACGGTGGGCACGATCGGCGCGTACGTGCAGCTCGGGGGGTTCGCGGCGGGCGTCGCCGCGGGCACGGCGGTCTACGCGGGTCTGGCCGCCTCGAGCGTGGCCGCGACCGCCGTCGCCACGGCGATGGGCTCGAGCATCGCGGCGTCCATCCCCGCCTTCCCCGCGTGGATCGCCGCCGGGCCTGCGATGAGCGCGGCGGCCGGCGTCACGGCGGGAGCCGCCGTGGTGACGACCGTGTTGATCTCCCTGGTCACCTTGGCCGTGTCCTCGGTCCAGTTCCACGAGATGCAGCAGATCGGGCCGACCCTCGCCGCGTCGGCAGCCGCGACCGCGGCGACCGACGATCCGCTGGGGCTCCGGGCGCTCCAGGCCCAGAACGTCGGGAAGCCGTTCCCGCAGGACGTGCTGGCCCATCCGCCGGCCTACCGCACCAACGGGATCGAGTCCCGGCTGGCGTCGCTGGTGGCCAACAACGTCGCGGTCGGCAGTGAGCGCACCGGAACCTGGCTCGACGCCGAGCACACCACCTTCGATCTGCGCTTCCGGCAGGGCACGCAGAACGTCAACCAGGTGACGATCCCCAAGGCCGACGGCACCACGTCGACGGTGTGGTTCAGCAAGGGCTGGTTCATCGAGGAGGACAGCGCCGGAGTCCGCCGCCCCACTCTTTCCCTGGATTACATCAACGCCCAGGGACGGCCCGAGCAGGCGTGGCGCTCCGGAGACTCCTTCTACGTCCTGACCTACCACGAGGGCCCCGACAAGACCGCGTCGGTCACCACCCGCACCGGAGCGCTGCATTTCCAGGGCCAGAGCCTGCTCGTGGATCTGGCCGAGCGCGAGGAAGAACTGGTGGGCGGCGTGCGTCCGGGCGCGGCGGGCCTGCTTCTCCCCGGGGTGCCCGTGCATCTGCGCCCCAACCCGTATCACGCGAACGGGAACTTCTCGCTGGAGGACTTCCTGGACGGCTACGTCTACACCTGGCAGGTGAACCGGGTACACGCGGACGGCACCGCCACCCCCGTGACCTTCGACTACCGGGCGCAGGGCTCCAACGCGCGCTACGGCGCCCGCTTCATCCCGACCAGTCCCGGCGCGTACAGCGCGACGGTGACGGTCACCAAGCCCGGCGACCCCGAAGCGGTGCCGCTCACCGGCCGCGTCGACTTCCAGATCAGCGAGCCCGATGTGACGATCCCGGTGCTCGCCCTGCACGACGACGGCCGCACCCAGCTGCGGGTGCAGATGCAACTGGAGCAGAAGACCGGGCTGGAGGGCCAGATCGACGTCCAGGTGCAGTGGCCCGGCCTGATCGGCTCCGACGACCCCGGGCCGGTCACCTCCGTGACCGTGACCTGCCTGCGCTACGACTTCGTGACCTGCACCACCCCCGACAGCGACCTGTCCAACGAGTTCGGCACCGCCCTGCGGCACACGCTCAGTCCCGAGTCGGATCTCACCGACGGTGTGATCGTCACGGTCAGCACCCCGGGCGGCGCGACCCGCACCCAGCGGCTCGAGATCGACCAGAGCCTGCGCCTGGCCTTCGAGGAGGGACCGGGCCTGCGGGAGGGCCAGCAGGGCGGGATCTTCTTCCATCCGCGCCTGACCAGCTTGACGGTGCCGGCGGCGGTCGAAGACAACATTGCCGCATACGCCGTCGCGGCGGTAGCCAATGTCAACGATGCGGAATACGTCTCGATCATCGACCCTGAGACCAATGGCCCGGCTGCCGCCGTGGATCTCTTCCCCGACGGCGACAAGGCCGGACGCTTCCTGGCGAGCGTCGACGAGCGCGATGGCCGATGGCTGCTCTTCATCGGGGCGACACCACGTCCCGACGACATCGGCTCGGTCACCGTTCCCATCAGCGTCTGGGCCAGCGACGGACGGCGCGCGAACATCCGGGTCACGATCAACACCCTGGTCGCCCCCGACGACAAATACCGCGGGGTCCTCAACAACGACATCAACCCCCTCGACTTCACCGTCGATCACCTCCCGGCGATGACCCCCGACATCGCCGGCGGCGCGGCGGAGTGGGACGCTTACGATGGCGAGGTCTGCCTCGGCCTCGACGGGCAGAGCCTGTGCGGTCCGGTCGCGGAGATCGTCGGCGACGGCGACAACCCCTTCCCCTTCGACAAGCTCCTGCCCCGGGGCTTCGAACGGGGTCCCCATCGCGCCTCGGTGTGGCTGCCCGAGGGCAGCGACCAGGCGTGGGAGATCCCTGTGTCCGTGACCTTCGCCCTGCGCTCCAGCCCGCCGGTCGTCGCCGGCCTGTCCTGGGACACCACCGTCCTGCACGCCACGATCACCCCCGGCGCGCACAACGACACCGGCGCGCCGATCCCGCTGGACCGAGTGGAATGCACCCTCGACGGCGGCGCCCCGGTGACCTGCTTCGACGGCGGCGACAGCCAGACCTGGAACCCCGGCACCCTGACGGCAGGCCCGCACGAGCTGCGGTTGCGGGTGGTCGACACGGCCGGCAACTACGCCACCCACACCTTGGAGTTCGACCGAGACGCGCCCTCCTCCGAGCTGATCGAGACCTACGTGGCGGCGCCGAGCCACGACGGCAACGTCGTCACGATCCCCGACTCGCTGCCCGAGGTCGAGTATCTCGACGTCGACACGAACACCGCGCTCACCCCCGGGAAGCACCAGCTCACCGGCACCCTGTCGGTGAAGGCGCGCGCCTTGCCCGGCTACGTCATCGTCCCCGGCCGGCCCACGGAGTGGACCTTCGTCGCCGATCCGAACCTGATCGAGGTGGGCGTCCCGGCGCCTGTGCTGAACGACAACATCCTGATGCTGCCGCAGCCCTTGCCGGCGGGGGTCTACTACGTCAATGAGTGGACCGGCGGGCATTTCAGCGGCAGCACCTTCGAGATGCTGCCCGACGACCCCGAGCTGGTGGTCCATGCGCGGCCCGAGGAGGGCTACACGTTCTCCGCCGAGACGGTCACCGACTGGGTCTTCGCCTACTCCGAGGAGCCCCCGCTCACGCTCGGCATCGCCGACGCCAGCGCGCCGCAGACCAAGCCGGTGGGCGGGACCTTCGATCGCTACGTCGTCATCGTCCGCGACGCCGACGGCAAACCCGTGGCGGGCCGGGCGGTCACGTTCGAGATCGGCCAAGGCGCGACCTTCGGCGACGGCGGCCCGACGGTGCAACGGGTGATCACCGACAGCAACGGCATCGCCGGCACCTCGCTCCCGGTGATCGCAACCAGCGTCGGCCCCGTCACGGCGACCGCGCGCCTGGCCCTCGGCGACGCGATCCCGCTCGGGGGGCGCACCGTCGCCGCCTCGTCCCCCGCGAGCGCGGAAGTGGTCGTGCGTCCCGAAGCGGTCGGCGGGCGAGTACGCTACGTCTTCGAGATCACCAACACCTCGGCGGTGCCGCTGACGGCGCAACTGCGAACGCGCTTCGGCACGAAGGCCATCCCGTCCTTCGCTCCAGGCACGAAGGCCACCGTCACGATCAACACCGGCCTGCGCGCCGTCGAGGCGGGGGAAGGCGTCCTGGCGCTCACCTCGGCCACCGGCACCCACGAGATCGCCGTCGCCTATCCCGCGGCCGACGGCGCACCGGCCAGCTGACCCCCGCCTGACCACATCCACTGAACGGAGAACCCATCCCATGGCAGAAGCACCCAACAGACGACAGGTCCTGGCGGCGGGGGCGTGGTCGGTGCCCGTGATCGGGCTCGCGAGCGCGGTCCCGGTCGCCGCGGCCACCACTGTGCCCAGCCTGTACCTGGTGCTGGACTTCGTCCCCTACGACCCGGAGAACGACTGGCTGCCCCCGGCGCCGGGCGAGGCCTACGACGCTCCGGTCGTGGTGCTCGTCCAGGACGTGAACGGCAACCCGGTGGCGGGGATCTCGGTGGTGTTCACCCTGACCAGCGGGGCCTCCTTCTACGCCGCTGACGGCGGGACGACCAGCCAGGTCGCCGACAGCGAGGGCGACGGTTCGGCTCTTGCCACCGACATCTACGTGGACACGGACACCCCGTCCGGCCCCAACGCCGTGACGCTCACCGCCTCGACGGCCGGCGCCCAGACCCTGGTCATCCTGCTGGACGTCTCGTAGGCCACCCCGCTCCCTGGTTGACGCCCCGCTCTGACGCCCTTGACGGATAAGTGCGGTCAGAAGAGGGTTTTGCGAAATCTGGGCCTGCAAAAGGCTGCTCGGCGCACTTATCCGTCAGTTCCTCATGACCATCCGCAGGAACCCACCACAGGACTGCTCTTCACCCGCCCACCGAAACCCCTCCTCATGACACGGGCCCGGGAGGATACTCGGGGAAAGCACGTCGGGAGGCTCCTCGGGGCCTCCGGATAGGGGTGTCATGAAGCTGCGACGACCCGCCGAACCCGGCGTCCTCGCCCGCGCTCGCCAACGGCTGGAACCGGAACTCGCGGCCCTCGCCGCGGCCTGGACGACGGGGCCCTTCCAGATCCCGGAGCCCGACGCCGTCCTGCAGAACCCCGGGATCGCGGACGCCCTGTTCGAGATGACCGACGGGAACTGCGCCTACTGCGAGCGTTCCCTGAGCGCCGGCGACCGCCCCTACTGGGTGGTGACCCACCACCGGCCCACCTGGGGGGCCGTCGGCGGCGACGGGCAGGTGGACATGACCGCCTACTGGTGGCTCATCTACGACTGGGACAACCTGCTGCCCGTGTGCAGAGACTGCGTGCGGTCGAAGGGCACCCGCTTCCCCGTCGACGGGGCCCGCGCGAACTCCGTCGACGACCTCCCCGGCGAGCTCCCCTCTCTGCTGGACCCGGTGCGCGACGACCCCGCCGAGCACCTGCGCTACGACGCCGACGGCACCGTGCAGGCGCTGACCGAGCGCGGCCGGGTGACCTGCGAGGTCCTGGCGCTCAATCGCGACCCCCTGGTACACGACCGGCAGACCGTGCTCCGGGCGAACGACCCCTCCGAGACCGCCTTCCCGACGATGCGCACCCAGATGGCGGCGTCCCGGCTGGATGCCGTCTGGAAACAGCCGCAGGGGCTGGGCTTCCTCACCGACCGGCTTCGCCCGGGGGGCTCCTCGCTCGGCCTGATCGAGGAGGCCTTTGTCGGAGGCCCGCCGCCGGCGCCTCCCCTGGGGCCGACCGTCTCCGCGGAACCGCCCTCCTACGACCTCTCCGCGGCCATGGACGGCACCGGTCGGGGCAAGTACTTCACCGCGACCCGGTGGATCGAGCGCGTCGTGATCAAGAACTTCCGGCCGATCCGCGACCTCGACCTCAACCTCGCCCGCTCCGCCAGCGACCGCGGCCCCTGGACCGTCCTGCTGGGCGAGAACGGCTCCGGCAAGTCGTCGATCCTGCACGCCGTCGCCCTCACCCTCATGGGCGGCGAACAGCGTCGCGCGCTGGGCATCGACGCCCGCACCTACCTGCGCTACCGCGCCCGCAAAGGGCTGGTGCAGGTCTATCTCTCGGGCCAGACCGAGCCGTTCGAACTGCGCTGGTCCTCCGGCGACGCCGAGTTCACCGGCCCGGAGCCGGTGCCCGCGCTGCTGCTCGGCTACGGCGCCACGCGGCTCCTCCCCCGCGCGCACGACGGCGCCACCGATAGCCGGGCGGTGCGGGTGGACAACCTGTTCAACCCGCTCCTCCCGATCACCGACCCCACCACCTGGCTGCTCTCGCTCGACGACGACACCTTCGCCGACGTCGCGCAGGGCATCCACGGCCTGCTGGCGCTCGGCGTCACCGACGAACTCGTCCGCACCCGCCGCCAAGTCCGCCTCCGCCAGGGCCGCGCCGAGTCCGACATCGCGGGGCTCAGCGACGGCTACCAGTCGATGGTGGTGATGGCCTGCGACATCCTGCGCAGCGTCCTCACCCTGTGGCCGCGCGCCGCGCTCGCGGAGGGCATCGTCCTGGTCGACGAGGTGGGCGCGCACCTGCATCCCCGCTGGCGGATGCGAGTGGTCGGCGCCCTCCGCGCGCTCCTGCCGCGCGTGCAGTTCATCATCTCCACGCACGACCCGCTGTGCCTGCGCGGGGTGCTCGACGGCGAGGTCGTGGTGGTGCGGCGCAATCACGACGGCGACGTCGTCACCATCGTCGACCTCCCGCCCGTGACCGGCATGCGCATCGACCAGCTCCTCACCTCCGAGCACTTCGGGCTGGGCAGCACCGACGACCCGGAGGTGGCCGACCTGTGGGAGACCTACTACTCGCTGCAGGGCCTGTCCCGGCCCACCGTCGAGCAGACGGCGCACCTGGAGCGCGTGCGGGCGAGGCTGGGCGAGCTGGAGCAGTTCGGCACCACCGAGCGCGACCGCCTGCTGCTCACCGCGGCCGCCGACTACATCGCGAAGCGACGCGAGACCGGCGACACCGTCGCCTCCCCCACCGCCGAGGTCACCGCCGAGCTCTCCCAGCTCTGGGCCAAGCACCTTCCCGCGGAACAGCCATGAGACGCGTCCGCCGACCGCCGGAGCCCGCCAGTCTCCGCTCGGCGCGCACCGCCAAGGAGCGCCAGGCCGCGCTCGACTTCTACGCGGCGTGGGACGGCGCGGCGAAGTACGACAAGTTCGCCGCCTACAAGGCCACCGACATCCGGGAGGCGCTGGAGAAGGCCTTCGGGGGCAAGTGCGCCTACTGCGAGACGGTCTACGCCGCCACCCAGCCGGTCGCCATCGAGCACTACCGCCCCAAGGGCGCCGTGATGATCGACGGCACACTCACGCCGCCCGGCTACTACTGGCTGGCCAGCGACTGGAACAACCTGCTGCCCTCCTGCACCGACTGCAACAGCCCCCGCGGACAGGACCTCCCCGACGGTCGGCGCACCGCAGGCAAGGCCAACGCCTTCCCCGTGGCCTCCGAGGGCGCCCGCGCCACCGGCCCGGGCGCCGAGGCCGGCGAGGGGCGGCTGCTGCTGCACCCCTACCTGGACTTCCCGGAGAAGCACCTCAGCTACGTGTGGGGCACCGGAACCATCGACGACGGCCGGATCGTCCCGCGCTCGGCAACCACCGGGAGAACCAGCGTCAAGGGCACCACCACCATCGAGGTCTGCGCGCTGCAACGGCGCGGGCTGGTGGCGGCCCGGCGGGATCGCCTGCTGGACCTCGTCGCCCACCTGGAGGGCGTCGTCGACGCCTTCGACAACGTCGCTCGTCACCCCGGCGACCCCGCCTTCGTGGCCCAGTTCGAGCGCCGTCTGGCCGAGGTGAGCCGCTTCGTCGCCGACCACGCCCCGTACAGCCTCATGGCGCGGCAGGTGGTCGCCGCCTACCGCGCCCGCCTCTTCCCAGGAGATTCCGACGGCCCAGGAGGCCCCGATGAACACTGACCGATCCGCCATCCGCTCCCCCTACTCCTCGCCCACACTGGACTGCGACATCGTCATGAAGGGCGGCATCACCAGCGGCGTCGTCTACCCGCGCGCCGTGGCCGAACTCGCCCGCACCTATCGCTTGCGTTCCGTCGGCGGCGCCTCCGCCGGAGCGATCGCCGCCGCCGCAGCGGCCGCCGCCGAACTCGGCCGGCAGACGGGCGGGTTCGAGGAACTGGACGAGATGCCCCGAGCGCTGGCCGAGCCCGGGCCGGACGGCAAGTCGCCGCTGTCCCAGCTGTTCCAACCCACCCGCACCGCCGCCCCGTTGTTCCGGCTGCTCGACGCCCTCGACGGCACCGAAGGCCTCGGCCGCGTGGTGGCCGTCGCGACGACCCTCCTGAGGGGATTCTGGCTCGCCGCCCTCCTGGGGATCCTTCCTGGTGCAGCGCTCGTCGTCCTCAGCGCGTTCGGCGACGGCGTCGCCCGGGTGGCGGGAATCATCGGCGGCGCGCTGCTCCTGCTGATCGGCCTGGCGCTGGGGATCGCGATCGGCATGGCCCGGCGGCTGGGGCGGCTCGCCGGCGAGGGGTACGGGATGTGTACGGGCATGCCCGGCTGGAAGTCCGGCGGCGCGCCCGCGCTGACGCCGTGGCTGCACGCGAAGATCCAGTCCCTGGCCGGTCGCGCGGAAGGGGAATCGCCGGTCACCTTCGGAGATTTCGAGGACGCCGGCATCACGGTGCGCATGATGACCACCAACCTCACCCGGCACCAGCCCATGGCGATGCCCTGGACCAGCCGGGAATACTTCTTCGACCCGGCCTACCTCCGCACGCTCTTCCCCCAGGACGTCGTCGACCACATGGAAAAGCACCCGCCACGGGTGCCGACCGGCGAAAAGGCCGCCGCCTCGACGATGTCGCTGCGCGCCGCCGCCGGGCACCTGCGCCCTTGGCCGGAGCCGCGCGACCTGCCCGTCGTCGTCGCCACGAGGATGTCGCTGAGCTTCCCGCTCCTGATCACCGCGGTGCGGCTGCACGCCGTCGATTACACCCGGGTCGATCCCACCGGGGTCGATCCCGCCGGGACCACCAGCCGCAAGACCCCCGCCTTCTCTCCGGTGTGGTTCACCGACGGCGGCCTGTGCGCCAACCTGCCGGTGCATTTCTTCGACTCCCCGCTGCCCAAGCACCCCACCTTCGCCTTCAACCTGGGCGACTTCCCGCCCGGGCGGGAGAAGTCGGGCGATCAGAGCAAGAACAGCTACCTGCCCGGGCTCAACCAGGGCGGCGCCCAACGTCCCTGGTTCCCCCTGGGGACCAGCGGCCTCGGCGCGATGGCCGGCTTCGGGATGCTGATGGTCCACACGGCTCGCGAATGGGTGGACGGCGAACAGCTGATCATGCCCGGCTACCGCGACCGGATCGTCACCGTCTTCCACGACGACTCCGAGGGCGGGCTGAACCTCAACATGGCCAAGGAGGACGTCACCAACCTGGCCGAGCGCGGCCGGCAGGGGGCGGTCAAGCTCGTAGAGGCCTTCGCCGGCGAGAACCCCGGCGCGACTCCCGCCGCCGGCTGGGACAACCATCGCTGGATTCGCTTCCGCACGTCGACGGCGGGGCTGAGCGCATGGCTGACGCGGTTCCGCGACGGCTACCGCAGCATCGCCCCCGGCAGCACGCCGTACTCCGACTTCGCCGGGACCACCGCGACGCGCCCCCTCCCGTCGTACCGTCCGAAGAGCGACGCCCAGCGCGCGCTGATCAACCAGCGCACCGCCGATCTGGCGGTACTCGCCGACACCTGGGCGGGCGACGGCTCCCTCGCCACCGGCGCCCCCCGGCCGCGCCCCCGGTTGCGCCTGGTCCCCGACGACGGCACCGCCGAGGGACTCAGCCCCGACGCTCCTTGAGGATCACGCTCCCGGTTGCGGACACAGATCTCGCTATCCCGCGAGGCCTCCGATATATAGCAAGGCCTCACGGTATAGCGAGATTTGTGCTCGGTATCTCCGCAGAGGGCATCCCGCACGCCCGGAGGACGGCCCGCGAAAGGCCGGTCGGACGGGGCCTGCGCACTCTCGCTATCCTCAAAGGACCACGATCACGCAGGAGACCCGATGAGCAGCGAGCCGATCAGCGCCGAGGTGCTGGCCGTCATCGTGGCCATGGTGGACGGCGAACCCTGCGTGCTGACGCTGCCCCACCGGCTCCGACTGCCCTCCGGCCCCCTGCTCCCCGGGCACCGTTCGCTGCAGACGGCCGTGCGGGCGTGGGTGGAGCAGCAGACCGGACTCACCGTCGGGTACCTGGAGCAGCTCTACACCTTCGCCGACCAGGACCGCGACGGCAGCGGCACCCGGACCATCTCCGTGTCCTACCTGGGGCTGGTGCGCGGGCTGAACACCAAGGGCGGGCGTTGGCGCACCTGGTACTCGCTGTTTCCCTGGGAGGACCAGCGCGACGGCGCCACCCTGCTGACCGACGTCATCGCCCCGGCGCTCAAACCGTGGGCGACAAGGGGCGGGGCGACACGGTGGGAGCGTTGCGCCATCGACTTCGGCCTCGACCGGCGCCCCTGGCAGCCCGACCTCGCCCTCCAGCGCTACGAGGTGCTGTGGGAGGCGGGCCTGGTGCCGGAGTCGCCCACCGAGCGGGCCGGCACCGAGAGCGTCCCCGGGGAACGGATGGACGGCGACCACCGACGGGTTCTCGCCACCGGCATCGCCAGGCTGCGCACCAAGATCCAGTACCGCCCCGTGGTGTTCGAACTGATGCCCGAGGAGTTCACCCTGAGCCAGCTCCAGTCCTGCGTGGAAGCCCTCGCGGGCCAGGCCGTCCACACCCAGAACTTCCGACGCTTCGTCGAACAGCAGCAGTTGGTCGAGGAGACGGGAGGCCACGCCGCCACCCGCGGCCGCCCGGCGCGGCTCTACCGGTTCCGCCAGGAGGTGCTGCAGGAGCGCAGCGCCGCCGGCACCAAACTCCCCGCCCCGCGCTCGCGCTGAACGGCACTCCGGGGGTGACGCTCCTTGAGGCGCGGAGGCGCGGGGTCGCGGACCATCGCACGGACCATAGTCGCGCCTCACCTCGTCGAAATGAGCTCAGGGAGGCCTACATTCTGCCTCATGCGTAGCGCGAGTGGTTTCATGCGTCGCGGCGGAGTGGCGATCGTCACGGCTGTCGCCCTGCTGTGCGGGTTCCTCTCCCCGGCTCCCGCGTGGGCCGACGACGAGGCGCCCCCCGACGAGGGGATCCCGATCGATTGGACCAACGAGTTGCTCCTCGATCCACCGCCCCAGCCTCAGATCATCACCGTCCCGTCGGTGATCGTCGGCGGAACCCTGACGATCAACACCTCCACGGCCGAGATCCAGGGCACCACGGACCTCAGCAGCTTCGACCTCAACTCCCAATGCGCGATCCAGATCATGGGGGTGGGCACCAAGCCTCCATACCAGAGCTGCATCGGCGCGAACACGACCAACGGCCAGAGCATGTCGCTCCAGGGCGCGCCGGATCGGATGCTGGCAGGGACGCATGCGTCGCTGCAGTGGATCCTGGCGGAGGCCCGAGATCACATCGGCGCGGTGTACTCCGTCCCGGTCGACGACCGCATCGACGCCTTCGCGCAGGACCAGATCCGCGCCTATGTGATGACCCGCCTCCTCGGCATCGCCGACAAGGAGGCCTACGGCCAGGAGCTCACCGCGGACGAGCGCAAGGCGCTCGACTGGATGAACGAGCGCCTGATCCAGCCCGAACGGCTGATCGCGAAGGCCGCCCACGAGGAGTGGCAGCGCTGGTCGAATCTGCGCTGCGGGTACGCCCCGCCCCAGGCGCCGTCGTGGGTCCCGCAGCCCCGGGGCCTGCCGCAGAACGTCCGGGACTACTGCAACAACTCGCGCTCCTTCGGCAACCTCTTCACCTTCGCCGCCACCCCGTCGGTGGAGGACTTCCGGACCTGGGGCCTCTACAAGGTGGCCCGGGACTCCGGCCTCGCCCTGCTGGGCCCGGACGAGCAGGGGTCGACGGTGGGCACGATCGCCGCGTACGTGCAGCTTGGAGGCTTCGCGGCAGGCGTCGCGGCGGGTGCGGCGGTGTATGCGGGTCTCTCGGCGTCGAGCGCGGCGGCGACCGCCGTCGCCGTCGCGATGGGTTCGGGCATGGCGGCGGCGACCCCCACCCTGCCGGCATGGATCGCCGCCCAGGCCGCGCAGACCGCCGCGATAGGAACGGCGGCGGGCACGGCCGCGGCGACGATCGTCGTCGTCGCGTTGGTGACTCTGGTGGTGTCATCGATCCAGTTCCACGAGACTCAGCAGATCGGGCCGACCCTGGCCGCTGAGGCCGCTGCCGCCGGAGCAGCCGACGATCCCCTCGGGCTGAGGGCTTTGCAGGTCCAAAACGCCGGGAAGCCGTTCCCGCAGGATCTGCGGGACCATCCCCCGGCCTATCGCACCAACGGGATCGAGGCCCGGCTGGCGTCGCTGGTGGCCAACAACGTCGCTGTCGGCAGCGAGCGCACCGGAACCTGGCCCGGCGCGGACCACACCACCTTCGATCAGCGCTTCCGGCAGGGCACGGAGACGGTCAACCAGATCACCATCCCCAAGGGGGACGGCACCACGTCGACGGTGTGGTTCAGCAAGGGCTGGATCATCGAGGAGGACAGCGCCGGCGTCCGGCGGCCCACCCTGACCCTGGACTACGTCAATGCCCAGGGCGAGACCGAGCAGGCGTGGCGCTCTGGAGACTCCTTCTACGTCATGACCTATCACGACGGTCCCGACGGCACCGCGTCGGTCACCACCCGCACCGGGGCGCTGCACCGCCAGGGCGAAAGCCTCTTGGTGGGCTTGGCCGAGCGCGAGGAGGAACTGGTCGGCGGCACCCGGCCCGGCGCGGCGGGCCTGCTCGTCCCCGGGGCGCCGGTCCACCTGCGCCCCAACCCGTACCACGCCAACGGGCACTTCTCCCTCGACGACTTCCTCGACGGCTACGTCTACACCTGGGAGGTGGAGCGGATCGACGAGGACGGCACCGTCACGCCCCTGACCTTCGACTACCGGCCACAGGGCTCCAACGCCCACTACGGCGCCCGCTTCATCCCGGACAGGACCGGCTCGTACAGCGCGGCGGTGACGATCACCAAGCCCGGCGATCCCGAAGCGATACCCCTGACCGGCCGCGTCGACTTCCAGGTCACCGAACCCGACGTGACGTTCCCGCTGTTCGCCCTGCACGACAACAGCGCCGGGCAGCTCAGGGTGCAGCTGCAACTCGAGCAGCGCACCCCGCTGGAGGGGCAGATCGACGTCCAGGTGCAGTGGCCCGGCCCGATCGATTCCGACGATCCCGGGCCGGTCACCTCCGTGACGGTGACCTGCCTGCGCTACGACGCCGTCACCTGCAACACCCCCGACAGCGACCTGTCCAACGAGTTCGGCACCGCCCTGCAGCACACCCTGAACCCGAACTCCGACCTCACCGACGGCGTGATCGTCACGGCCACCACGCCGGGCGGCGCGACCCGCACCCAGCGGCTCGAGATCGACCAGAGCCTGCACCTGGCCTTCGAAGAGGGACCGGGCCTGAGGGAAGGCCAGCACGGCGGGATCTCCTTCAGCCCACGCCTGACCAGCTTGACGGTGCCGGCGGCGGTCGACGACAACCTCCCCACCTACGCGGTGGCCACCGTGGCCAACCTCAACGGCGCGGAGAGCGTCTCGATCATCGATCCCGAGACCAACGCGCCGGCCGCCGGTATCGACCTCTTCCCCGACGGCGACAAGGCCGGCCGCTTCCTGGCGAGCGTCGACGAGCGCGACGGCCAATGGCTGCTCAACATCCGGGCGGTCCCGTATTCCGACGACATCGGCTCGTTCACCGTGCCGATCAGCGTCCGCGCCAGCGACGGGCGGCGTGCGAACATCCGGGTCACGGTCAACGTCCTGGTCGCCCCCGACGACAAATACCGAGGCGTGCTGAACAACGACATCAACCCCGCCGACTTCACCGTCGATCACCTCCCCGCGATGACCCCCGACATCGCCGGCGGCGCCGCGGAATGGGCCCCCTACGACGGCGAGGTCTGCCTCGCCCTCGACGGGCACTCCCTCTGCGGATCCGTCGAAGACATCGTCGGCGACGGCGACAACCCCTTCCCCTTCGAGAAGCTCCGGCCGCGGGGCCTCGAAGCAGGCATCCACCGCGCCTCGGTCTGGCTGCCCGAGGGCAGCGACCACGCCTGGGACGTCCCCGTCACGACCACCTTCGCGCTGCTGTCCAGCCCACCCGTCGTCACCGGCCTGTCCTGGGACACCACCGTCTTCCACGCCACCATCACCCCCGGCAACCACCTCACCACGACACAACCCATCCCCATCGACCACGTCGAATGCACCCTCGACGACAACGCCCCCGTGACCTGCTTCGACGGCGGCGACAGCCAGACCTGGAACCCCGGCGCCCTCACCACCGGCACCCACCGACTCCAGCTGACCGTCACCGACACCGCAGGCAACTACGACACCCACACCTACGAGTTCGACCGCGACACCCCCTCCACCGCCGACCTCGAAACCTGGGCGCCCCCGCCCCAGCACCAGGGCAACATCATCACCATCCCGGACACCCTGCCCGAGGTCGAATACCTCGATACCGCGACGAACACCGCCCTCGCCCCCGGACACCACCAGCTCACCGGAACCCTCACCGTACGAGCGCGGGCCCTCCCCGGCTACGCCCTGCCCGCCGGCCAGACCACCGAATGGACCTTCGTCGCCGACCCCGACCTGATCCCGGTCACCGTGCCGCACCCCGTCCTCAACGACAACATCCTCATGCTCCCCGTCCCCGCACCCCCCGGCGTCCTCTACATCAACGAATGGACCGGCTGGTACTTCGCCGAGGACACCTTCGAGATGCTCCCCGACGACCCCGAACTCGTCGTCCACGCCCGCCCCCTGGACGGCTACACCTTCACCGCCGAAGACACCACCCAGTGGACCTTCGCCTACGCCGACGAACCCCCGCTCACCCTCAGCATCGCCGACGCCAGCGCACAACAAACCAAGCCCATCGGCGGAACCTTCGACCGCTACGTCGTCATCGTCCGCGACGACAACGGCAAACCCGTGGCCGGCCGGGCGGTCACCTTCACCATCACCCAAGGCGCAACCCTCGGCGAAGGCACCGCGCAGCGAGTCCTCACCGACAACAACGGCATCGCCGCGACCACACTCCCGGTGATCGCCACCACCCCCGGCCCCGTCACCGCCACCGCCCAACTCGCGCTCGGGACCCCCACCCCGCTGCCCGGACGCACCGTCACCCTCAACACCCCCGCCAGCGCCACCACGACCGTCCAGCCCGAAACCGTCGGCGGCCGCGTGCGCTACACCTTCGAGATCACCAACACCTCGTCCATCCCCCTCAGCGCGCAACTCCGCACCCGCTTCGGCACCAAGAACATCCCATCCTTCGCTCCGGGTACGAAGGCCACCGTCGCCGTCAACACCGGCCTCCGCGCCACCGAGGCCGGACAGGCCGTCCTCACCCTGATCACCTCCACCGGCACCCACGAGATCACCGTCGACTACCCGGCAGTGAACTAAGGACCCGTCCAGAAGGCCCGGGCAACCCGGCGGCCGCAGCACCCGCCCCCAGGTCGGGCCTGCGGCCGCCGGTCTTTGCACCGTCTTATCCTCAGATGTAGCATTTCTTCTGCTCACTCCTAGCATAAGCGAGCGCCTACCGAGGAGGACCCGATGACCGCCACCCTGATATCCGCCGACGACCTGTTTCAGCGGGTCAATCACGTCATTCCCTCCATCGAGTGGGCGACCATGACCGACGACGTCGACGCGATCCTGCGGCTCAAGCACGAGCGCAACGCCGTGATCCTGGCGCACAACTACATGCGGCCCGAGGTCTTCCACGGCGTCTCCGACATCGTCGGCGACTCCCTGGCTCTGGCCCGCGAGGCCACCACCGTCGAGGCCGACGTGATCGTGCTGGCCGGCGTCCACTTCATGGCGGAGACCGCGAAGCTGCTCAACCCGTCGAAGACGGTCCTGATCCCCGATCTGCGCTCGGGGTGCTCGCTGGCCGAGTCCATCACGGCGGAGGACGTGCGCGAGCTGCGTCGCCGGCACCCGGGCGCTCCGGTGGTCACCTACGTCAACACCTCCGCCGCAGTGAAGGCGGAGAGCGACATCTGCTGCACCTCCGGCAACGCCGTCCAGATCATCGAGAGCCTGGGCGTGCCCGAGGTGATCATGATCCCCGACCAGTTCCTGGCCG
>DAOLFC010000079.1:0-16214 GCA_035326505.1 Arachnia sp. | reverse complement strand
CCGGTTCGCGATTCCCAACGGCAACGGCACCAACCGCGAGACCACCATCGACCGGGTGCCGATCGGCCCGGACGGCCTCTTCCAGAAGGTGACGCCCACCCTGGAGAGCGTGGGCCCGCAGCGGGTGCCCGTCGTGAGTGAGGTCGACCTGGCCGTCACGCCGGCGACGCGCTGCGTCGCGGGCAAGGTGGTGCTGGCGGTGACCGTGCGCAACGACGGTGACGAGCCGGTGGCGGCGACGCTGTCGACGGCCTTCGGGACGAAGCCGGTCGCGCTCGACGCGGGCCGGGCCGTGTCGTACGCCTTCACGACGAGGCAGGTCTCCGTGACGGCCGGCTCCGTCTCGGTGTCGGGCGAGACCGCCGCCGGGGCCTTCGAGGTGGAGGCGCCCTCCGGCGCTCAGGCCTGCGGCTGACCGTCGGAGAACACGCGAAGAGGGGGTGCCCGGAGAAATCCCGGCACCCCCTTTGTCGTGTCCGACGGGAAAGTGCGCCCAGAAGGGGATTCCGGCGATTTGGCCGCCGCGAATCCCTCCTGGATGCACTTTCCCGTCAGTTTCCCAGGTGAGGCTACGAGCAGGACGCGGTGCCGAACGACGCCGACACCTCGGAGGTGCCGTCGTCCGATGTCGCCGAGGCCTCGACCGAGCCCGCGGGGACCGTCGTCAGGCGCGAGCTGAACGCCGCCGAGGCGGACTTGCCCGGAGCGAGGCCCGCGAGGGTCTTCGACCCGTACGGCGTCTCGACCAGAATGTCGAGCGGCTCGTCGTGATCGTTGGTCGCGGTGGCCGCCAGGACCACCTTGCCCGCCACACAGCGCGTCGTCGCGGCGACCGAGATCTCCGGACCCGCCGCGCCGCCTTCGCCGACCCGCACCGTGGCCTGCGCCCGGATCCCCGCCGCGGCGTCTTCCACCGTGCCGGAGACCGTGAAGCTGCCCGGCCGCTGGTAGCGATCCGCCGGGATCGCGTCCCAGGCCACCGGATGGTCGACGCGGGCGCCGTTGTTCAGGATCGCCGTGGCGACCGCGGGGAGCTGCGGCGCCGCGCCGACGGGCGTGCGCACCTCGATCGGCTCGAAGCCGTTGATGGTCACGTCCGCCTGCGAGCGCACGTAGACGTGCGCCTTGGCCGTCAGCGAGGTGGTGTCCAGGAACCCGAGCACGTCGAACTGGCCCTCTTGCGCGTAGGCGTCCTCATCCACTCCGGCCCAGGTGACCGGGGTGGGGTAGCGGTCGCCGTCGGCATAGACCACGTCGACCGTCGCCGGAAGCGCCGGAGCGACGCCGGGTGCCGTCATGACGTTGACCGCGTCCACGTGATCCGGGATCTCCGCGTAGGCCTCCCACTCGATGACCCCGATGTAGTTGGTCGACGGCTTGACGTTGAGTCGCAGCGCCGTGGTCTTCACCGCATCGAAGGCGACGTGGTTCAGCTGCCCGCGCACGATCGGGTAGGCCGAGGAGGCGGCCACCCGGGTCCAGGCTCCGGTCGCGTCCCTGTACTCCAGGTACCAGTCGCCCGGATCTTGGATGCCCCCGCCGTCGTAGTGGAACAGCACCGCGCTCTCGTCGATGCGCTGCTCCCCGCTCCAGGTGAGGGTGGCGGTGTAGTAGCCGTTGTTGTCGGCCGACAGGCTCCACACGCCCCACGCGTTCGCCTCGTCACCGGCGGGGTAGGGGGCCTTGCCGTCGTTGAGGGCCGCGATCCGGTTCCAGCCGGTCACCCGGGGGGCCGCGGCCGTCGCCTTCGGGGCGATGTTGGCCTTGCCCTCGGCGGAGACGTTGACGACGGTGACGTCGGCGTGACCGGTCAGGTCGCCGTCCCCGGCGCTCAGCCGGAAGACGTACTGACCGGGCGCCGTCATCCGCACCACCGTGCCGGTCGCGGAGGCGTCGTCGAACACCGCCATGGCGTCCTCGGGCGCCGACACGGTGCTCCACTGGCTGGTAAGCGTGGCCGACGGCAGCGCGTCGTCGGTGATCGTGGCCAGCAGCCGTGCCTGGTTGGGCGCGTTGAAGGCCAGGTCCTGGCGGGCGATCACCCGGGGCGCCGCGTTCGCGACGGTGCCGGGCACGTCAGCACCGGTGTCGAAGACCTGGATCTCCTTCAGGGCCGCGGCCAGGCCGGGCTGGTGCTCCACGACGACGCGGATCTTGCGCGCCTGCACGGCCGGGAACTGGACGTGGTTCAGGTTTCCTGCCGGCTGCTGCGGGGTCCGGGTCTGCGCCGGAACCGGCTTCCAGGACGAGCCGTTGAAGTACTCGACCTGGTACTGGCGCGGCGCCGCGTACCCGGCCACCGTCGAGCTGGAGCTCGTCCGGTAGAAGTACAGCCGGACGTCGTCGACGGTCTCGGTCTGGCCCAGGTCGACCTCCAGCCAGTCCTTGGCATGGCCGAGGTCCTTCGCGCTCCACCAATCGTTCATCGCGACCTCGCCGTCGACCGCATGGTTCGCAGTGCGGGTGCCGGCCGAGCCGGAGGCGGTCACGGGCTTGCCCAGCGCCTTGTTGGTCAGCGCGGGCTGCGCGGCCTCGACTCCCGCCTTGCGGAAGAGGTCGACCACACGGTCGGCGGCGGAGTAGCCGGCCTCCAGCGCGGTGTCCATGTCCACCGCGTTGTCGGTGACGACGCTCGCGCCGTCGTTCTTCGGCAGCTCCACCTGGCCGGTGGTGGCATCGAAGACGACGTGGGTCAGCGCGTCCACGGTGGCGCCGAGCTCGCCGTCCACGTAGATCGAGTAGCCCGCGGGACCGCCGTAGTGCGAGCCGTCCCTATCCCAGACCACCGTCAGGTCGTGGCCGTGGTAGCGCAGGTTGTTGGCCGTGAAGTAATCCCAGCCGATGTCGATCGGGTCGAGCTCGATCTTGTCGTCGGTGCGGGCCTGCAGGCCCACCACGTCCTCGATGACGGTGAAGTTCGTGGTGCCCAGCTGGGTGTGCGGGATCCAGGACCGGTAGGAGATGTTCCCGCCGTTGGCGGTGGTGCCGTTGGCCCAGAACTCGTTCTGGTTGGGCAGCCTGTTGTCGCCGCCCTGGTAGTGCGCGAAGGCGTTCCAGTACAGCATCTGCTTGTACATCTCGGGCGTCACGTACTCTGAACCGTAGTCGCGCAGCGCCTGGGCGTAGGTGCGGAAGTACACCGTCGAGTTGATGATCGAGAAGTTATTGGTGCCGCCCTTGCCCACCGCGGCCGCCGCGCTCTTGTCCACCTGGTCGGCGGTGTAGAACGGGAAGACGGGGAAGTGGTCGGCGTCGGCCAGCAACCGCAGCGCCTCGTTGTAGTCCTTGTCGTAGTCATCGTCGCCGGGAGCCGGCATCATGCCCACGGACCACGGGTAGTAGTTGTTGATCTCCTTCCACGGGATCAGCTCGCCGGAGGACGTGATCCGGTGCTTCAGGAGCTTGTCGGAGTCGTCCCAGAGGGTGCTGGTGATCGCATGCTTGGTGCGCTCCGCCTGCGTGCGCAGGGCGTCGGCGCGGGCGCTCTGCCCGATCAGGTCGAGCGCCTCGGCCCCGGCCATCGCGCCCGCCCACACGTAGGCCGACTCCGCGCGATCGATGGTGCCGCCCTTCCAGGCGAACGACGTCGCGTCGGCGTCGTTGCCCGTCCAGGCGTTCCAGTTGGTGTCGATGATCCCGTTGTTGTTGGAGTCGAGATCGCGCATCTGCCCCACGGTGTCGTTCTCGGCGTAGGTGCCGATCCGCTCGGCCACCGTGGCCGGGCCGCCGTGCAGCTTGTAGGAGTGCCACATCGCCTCGGAGATGTACTGGGTGTGCGAGGCGTTCCAGTTGGCCGGGTCGCCGGGGTTGTCGCGGAACCGGCCCGAGCCCGCCTGGGTCTCGCCCGCCGACAGCCACGACCCGTAGGCCGCGTCCGGGGTGCGGTAGTACTTCATGTCGTTGATGAACATGCCGATCGTCAGGTCGATCGCGTTGTTGTACTCCATGACGCCCTCGATGGAGGTGGGGAACTGGTAGTCGTTGCCCGGGGCGTTCATGTCGAGGAAGTTGTAGCGGGTCACCCACCACCGGTAGAACAGCGTCTTGTCGATGTTGTCCTCGGGGGTGTCGAGGTAGACGATGTTGTCGGCCCACCACTTGTTGTAGGCCCGCACATGCGTCGTGAAGGCCTCCGCGGCGCCGAAGTCCTGGAAGGCCTCGTACTCGGCCTCCGACTCGGGAAGCTCGTCGGCCAGGAAGCCCAGCTGGATCTTGACCTGCGCCGAGGAGCCGTTCGCGCTTACCGACAGGTTACGCTCCAGGTGCTGATCGGCGACGGTGAAGCCGTCCCCGGAGAACCGGGCGTTCAGCATGGTGATGTTGTTCTTCGCCGGGAAACTCGCGATCAGCTCCTCGCCGTCGGGCATCCACGCGTGCGGCGAGGCGGCCTCCAGGCGGAAGGTGCGGTTCGCCCCGGAGGTGTCCTCCACCGAGACGTTGGAGACCATCACGTTCTCGTGCGTGATGAACTTCGTGACGATCAGCCGAGCGCCGGAGCCCGTGAACACCTGGTGGTAGTACGACGGGGTCTGCTTGCGCCGCGCGACGTCCTCGGTGAGCGCGATCTTGTTATCGCCCTCGTAGAGCGAGAGCACGTAGCCGTCGCCCTTGTCGGTGGTCTCCCAGTAGGAGGTCTGCCCGGCCCACCCGGGGATCGCGGGGTTGTGGACCTTCATGTACAGCGCGCGGCCACGGGTGAAGGCGACCTTCTTCTCGTTGTCGTCGTAGAGGGCACCGGTGCGTGCCAGCATCCGGTCCATCCAGAAGTCCTTGTCGACGGACGATCCGGCGCCGTCGGCGAGATCCTTCGCGTAGACCATCGGCAGGTAGCCGCGGGTCGCGTCGTAGGTGACGCCGGTGTCGGGCACCGGCTTGGTGCTGCCCGTGAAGACCGGATAGCCCAGATCGGACTGAGGCTTTCCGGGCGCGTCGTCGTCGGCGGCTGCGCGGGGCGTGCAGAGGGGGCTCAGGAAAAGCGACGCGGCGAGCGTGGCTGCCACAGCCGCCCCCGCCCGTCGCCTGGGGGTTATCTTCATTGATGAGTTCCTTGGGGAGAATTGATGTGAAGCCGTGATGCGATGGTCATGAACCGGCCGGGCGACACCGTCCGGCCGTGAGGTGGTGCGGTGGTCCTCCTCTCTGCGGGTGGCGAGGGGCGGAGCTGACGGAAAAGTGCGCCCAGAAGCGATTTGTGGCCGAGAAACGGCCGGAAATCGCTTCTAGGCGCACTTTTCCGTCAGTTCAGGTCAGTAGTCCGACGTGGAAACCCCCGCGGAGACCGGCAGCCAGACGCGCATCGTCGCCGGGCCGCGGTTGCCCCACGAGTGGTAGGGCACCAGCGGGAGGTCGATCTCCTGGGCCACCTCGACGGCCTTGTCCGGCGCGTACGGCCACGCCGCGTCCCGTAACCGGAGGCGCTGTCCACGAAGGACGGCGCCCGTGCCCGAAGCGACCGGGGGCGACGACGGATCGACGGAGAGCTCGTTGACGGACATGCCCTCGGGCAGGTCCACCGACTCCGCGCACAGCACCAGCGGACCGCGCTCCACCGCGACGGTGCCGCGCACCGCGTCGACGCGCTCGTCCGGGAGGGTGAGCCGCGGGTCCAGGGGGAGCACCAGCTCGACGACGTCCCCGGCGGAGAGGCCGTCCACGCGATGCTCTCCGGGGGCGACGACGGCACCGTCGACGGTGGCGCCGGTGGCCCAGGAGGGGATGCGCAGGCGGAGGGCGAAGGGCGCGGGGGCCGTGCCGACCTCGATCCGCACCAGGCCGTCGTGGGGGTACTGCGTGGCGACGGTCAGCTCGACGTCGCCGTCCGGTCCCGCGACGCGCACGGTGCCGGGCACGTACTGCACCAGGGCGACCGCATCGTCGGTGACGGCCGCCACGTAGTGCGACAGGCTGGCGACGGTGCGGGCCACGTTGGTGGGGCAGCACGACACCTTGAACCACGGCGCGCGCAGCGAGGAGTCGACGCGCAGCGAGGCTTCGTCCTTCTGCGCCAGGTCGCCGTGGGTGCGGCGGTGCAGGGGGTTGGAGTAGAAGAACGACCGGCCGTCCTCGGCGGGCGAGGCCGCGATGACGTTGTAGAGCACGCGCTCGATGATGTCGCCGTAGGTGAGGTCGCCGGTCGCGAGGAGCAGCCGCCAGGCGACCATCACCGCGCCGACGCCCGCGCAGGTCTCGCAGTAGGAGCGGTCCGGCGGGAGCTCGAAGTCCTCGCCGAAGGCCTCGTCCTGATGGTGCGATCCCATGCCTCCGGTGAGGTAGGTGCGGCGGGCCAGGGTGGTGGCGAACTGGCGCCGGGCGATCTCCAGCAGCTCCACGTCGTCGGTCTCGACCGCGACGTCGACGGCCGCCGCGCACAGGTACAGCGCCCGCACGGCGTGGCCCCGCAGCACGGTGGAGTCGCGGAACGGCTCGTCGTCCTGGAAGTAGGCCTGGCCGAACTCGATGGCCGGCAGCAGGCCGTGCCCGCGTCGCTCGATGAAGCGGCGCGACAGCTCCAGGTAGCGCTCGTTCCCGGTCACGCGGGACAGCTCGGCGAGCCCGACCTCCACCTCCGGGTGGCCGCAGATGTCCTCGCGGTCCCAGAACTCGGCGAGGACGTGGTCGGCGGCCTTCAGCCCGATGCGCACGATCGACGAGGTGTCGTAGCCGGTGCTGATCCTCGCGACGACCGCCTGGAAGAGGTGCCCGAAGTTGTAGAGCTCGTGGCCCCAGGCGAAGTCGGTGTAGCGGCCGTCCTGGCCGGGGTTGCCGAACCTGGTGTTGAGGTAGCCGTCCTCGCGCTGCGCGGCCTCGATCTCGGCGCCGAGGCGCTCGATCTCCGCGTTCAGGGCGGGGTCGCCGGTGCGTCCCACCTCCCAGGCCATCGCCTCGATCAGCTTGTAGACGTCGGAGTCGGAGAACTCCCGGCCGTGCCGGTTGCCGACGATCGTGCCGGCGACGGTGTGGGCGAAGTTCGCGATCCACCCCTCGCGGGTCTCCCAGTGCAGGCAGTGGGGGATGATCGCCTCGACGTTCAGCCGCTGGCGGTCGGCCCAGAATCCGTCGTCAATGCGAACCTGGTCGATGCCCAGCGGGTGCAGCGCACCGGTGCGGGGCGAGACGGGGGCGAAGCCGGTGGTGGGGTGCATGGTGGTCCTTTGGTGCATGGCGAATCAACCCTTCACGGCGCCGTCGGTGAAGCCCTTGACGTAGTACTTCTGCAGGGCGAGGAAGAGGACGAGAGCGGGCAGGGTCAGGATGACGACGCCTGCGGTGGTGATGCCGTAGTCGATCACGCCCATCGCCTGCTGACGCATGTTGACCAGCGCCAGCGGCAGCGGCGCGTTGTTCATCGACAGCAGGTACAGCGAGACCATGAAGTCGTTCCACGCCGCCAGGTAGGCGAACAGGCCGACGGTGATCAGCGCAGGGGTGACCGACGGGAGCATGACCTTGAAGAAAGCCCTGGTGGGGGTGCAGCCGTCGATCTGGGCCGCCTCCTCCAACTCGCGGGGGAGTGAGGCGAACGAGTTGCGCATCATGAACACGCCGAAGGGCAGCTGGAACAAGGTGAGGACCAGGCCGACGCCCACCAGCGAATCGTTCATACCGATCTGCTGCATCCACACCAGCATGGGAATGAGCAGCGCGGCGACGGGCACCATCATCACCGACAGCACCAGCACGAACAGCGTGTTCTTGCCGCGGAAGCGGAAGCGGGCGAAGGCATACCCGCCGGTTGCTGCGGCCAGTACCGTCACGACGATCGCGACGCCGGAGATCACCAGCGAGTTGAACAGATAGGTGGGCAGGCCCAGCCCGTACTCGAACAGGGCGATGTAGTTGTTGAGCCCGAAGCCATCGGTCTGCGAGGTCCCGGGGGCGGGCGAGACCGAGCTGATCACGGCCCACACCAGGGGGGCGAGGAAGGTCAGGGCGAGGCAGGTGGTCAGGAGATAGTAGACCGCCTTCGAGGCTGGGTTCTGCTTCACCGGTCCTCCTTGTCGGAGAGGCCCATCGCCTTGAGCTGGAGGGCGTTGATCAGGATGAGCGCGACGAGCACCAGAACCGACAGCGCGGCGGCCATGCCGAGGTCGCGCTTGGTCTCGAAGGCGTAGCGGTAGATGAGCAGGACCACCGTCATGGTGGAGTTGTTCGGCCCGCCCTTGGTGAGCACGTAGAACTGGTCGAAGGCCAGCAGCGAGCCGGTGATCGACATGATCATGGTCATGGCGATGGTCGGCTTCAGCAGCGGCAAGGTGACCTGGACGAAGATCTGCCAACGGGAGGCGCCGTCGATGCGGGCGGCCTCGTACACCTCGCCGGGGATGCCCTGGAGGCCCACCATGGTGAGCAGCATGTAGAAGCCCGAGAACCGCCACACCACCAGGAACACCGTGGCCCACAGCGCGCCGTCGGGGGTGCCGAGCAGGGAGGCGTTCTGGTCCATGATGCCGAGCGATGCCAGCAGCTTGTTGATCGGCCCCACCTGGGGCGAATAGAGGGCGTAGAAGAGCACCGACGCCGACGCGATGCCGAGGGCCGACGGGACGAGGATCGCCGTGCGCAGCCAGTTGTTCCAGCGCCGGGCTTCCTGCACCAGCAGGGCGAGGCCCAGCGCGATCGGCATCAGGATCACGGTGGTGATCACGGTGTACTTGAGGGTGAACCACACCGCGCCGCGCAGCATGGGGTCGGCCAGCACGTTCGAGAAGTTCTCGACGCCGTTCAGGCCCTGGTTGCCGCCGAGCAGTGTCCACTTCGAGCCCGACATGATCACGACGAGTACGACGGGAGCGAGGAAAAGCACCAGCAGGACCACCGTCACAGGGGTGGCGAAAGCCCAGCCGGTCGCGGCCTCGCGTTGAGCATGGGAGCGGCGCCGGGAGCCTCGACTCGGCGCCGTGGGGGGTGAGGTGGTCATGGGCTCCTCGCTGAGCTAGCTGGATGGAGGGGAGGTGCGGGACGGATGTGGGAGGCGGGGGAATATCGGGCGGGGGAGTCCAAAGGAGAAAGTCCTCCCCCGCCCGACAGTTGGGGGTTGGAGCCCCGCGGGGAGGCGCCACCTCCCCGCGGAGTCTCTTTTAGCCGCCGAGGGTGGCGGTGATCTGGGCGTTCAGGTCGTCGACCTGGGAGCCGTCGCCCCAGACTGCGTCCTGGATCAGCAGCTGCCAGGCGGAGCCGGCCGAGTTGAAGGCCTCGTTGAAGTTCACGGCGACGGGGGTGCGGCCGTCCTTGATCGTGTCGTTGGCGGCCAGGGTGCGCGGGTCGGCGCCCTCGTAGCCGTTGGCCAGGACGTTGAGGTTGGACGCGGTGTCGTTGTTGTCGGCGAAGACCTCCTGCTGGGCGTCCTCGGACATCAGCCAGGACATGAAGTTCCAGGCCTGCTCGACGTTCTTGGAGCTCTTGGAGACGCCGATCGCGTCGCCGCCGAGGAAGGTGGACTGCCCGCCGTCGACGCCCGGGATGCCGGCCACGCCGATCTCGAAGTCGACGGTGTCGAACAGGCCGGTCACCGCGGTGTAGGGGTACTGCATGACGCCGACGTTGCCGTTCTGGAACGGGGCGGTCCAGGTGGCGCCGGTTTCCTCCTGCGAGCCCGCGCCCAGCCCGTTGGGCGTGTTGGCGAGCTCGTTGTAGGCGGCGTAGACCTGCTTGGCGACGTCGGAGTTCACGTTGGCCTCGGTGCCGTCGGCGTTGAGCACCTCTTCCCCGCTGGCCCAGATCATCGGGAAGAGGGTGAAGACGAGCGCGCCGCCGGACTGGCCGGACAGGTAGCTGCCCGCGACGCCAGGCTTGTTCAGCGCGGCGATGGCCTTGGAATGGTCGAGGAACTCCTGGACGGTGGTGGGGCCGGCTTCGGGGTCGAGCCCGGCCTCGGCGTAGAGGTCCTTGTTCCACACCATCACGGAGATGTCGGTGACGAAGGGGAGGGTGTGCTTCTTGCCGTCGACGATGCCCGCGTCGATGTGGCCCTGCTGGAGCTCGTCGGTGGGCAGCTGATCGATGTGCGCGGTGAGGTCGGTGAAGATGCCCTGCTGCACCCAGTAGGGGATGCGCACGACGTCGCCGGCGAGGATGTCGGGCAGCGTGTCGGTCTGCACGGCGGCGCCGACCTTGCCCTCGACGTCGTCGTTGGGCAGGATCTCGAGCTGGACCTGGTTCTCATGCGTGGCGTTGTAGGCGTCGACCGCGTTCTTCGCCTGGCGCTCGAGGGGAGCGCGGGTCCACATGGTGAGGGTGGTGCCGTCGTCGACGCCCTCCGCGGAGATCGCCGTCGGGGCGGCGTCGGTGGGGGTGGTGCCGGGGTCGGCGTTCCCGCTGCAGGCGCCCAGACCCAGGGTGAGGCTCACCGCCGCGGTCGCGGCAATGAAAGTACGTCGCTTCATGTTGATTCCTCTCAACGTCGAGGGTGCGCGTATGTTGTGCGAAGGCGGCCAACCCGCCTCGAAACCTTTCGAAAAGGTTTGCGACGATCATCTCAGGGTCGAGCCTGGGCTGTCAATCCGGCGGCGATCACATTTCGGTAACGATCACCGATTTTCGAAAACTCGCTCGTGTAGGGTGAGGCGCACGCGTCAATGGAGGGAGTCGTCGTGTCCAAGACCGAGGCAAGCCGCAGGCAGGTGATCACACTGGGGGATGTGGCCGAGCGGGCCAAGGTCTCGGTCTCCACCGCCTCCAAGGCGCTCAACGGGCGCAGCGACGTCAGCGCCAAGACTCGCGACCGGGTGATCGAGGTGGCCGGCGAGCTGGGCTTCGTCCCGAACACCGTCGCGAAGTCGCTGCTGACCGGGCGCACCGGCACGGTGGGCCTGATCACCCACGACCTGGAGGGGCGGTTCGCCCTCCCGCTGCTGATGGGGGCCGAGGACGCCTTCGGGGTCAACAAGGTCTCGGTGCTGGTGTGCGACGCCCGAGGCGACGCCATCCGCGAGCGCTACCACCTGGGGGTGCTGCTGCAGCGCCGGGTGGACGGCCTGATCATCGTCGGCGCGCGCCCCGATAGCCGCCCGTCGCTCGGCCAGGACATCCCGGTTCCGGTGGTCTACGCCTACGCGCCCTCGGAGGACCCCCGTGACTGCTCGATCGTCTCCGACAACGTCGGGGCCGGTCGGCTGGGGATCGACCACCTGCTTTCCGCCGGCAGGAGCAGGATCGCGGTGATCGGTGGCGACGTCACCTACGGCGCGTCCAAGGAGCGGATGGCGGGGGCCGCCCGGCGCCTGGCCGAAGCCGGCCTGGAGCCCCTGGGGGGCGACGCGTTCTACGGCAACTGGTCGGAGAGCTGGGGGCGCGCGGCGATGCGCACCGTGCTCACCCGCCATCCCGAGGTGGACGGGGTGCTGTGCGGCAACGACCAGTTGGCGCGCGGGGCGCTGGACACGCTGCGCGACGAGGGTCGCCGGGTCCCGGAGGACGTCTCGGTCGTCGGCCACGACAACTGGGAGATCTTCGCCAGCGGCGCGCGGCCGCCGCTGACCAGCATCGACATGAACCTCGAGGACATCGGACGCCGGGCCGCGCAGCGGCTGTCCGAGGCGATGGCCGGCACCCCGGCGCAGGGCGTCGAGCTGCACCCCGCACGCCTCGTGGTGCGCAACTCGTCGGTGCCCTGATCCGTCCGCGTCGGATGCGGGTCTGATACGAACCTGCGTCTTATCCGGCTGCGTCTACGAAAAAATGCGAAAACGCTTTCAAATCGATCGTGTTCCCGCTAACATCGAAGCGGGATCGTCCTCCGGCGTCGCTGCCGATCGATCCTGCATCAATGTCGATCGGATCGGAGTGCATACCGTGGAACCTCACAGCGTGGAACCTCGTATCAGAAGAAAATCGCGGACGCGGGGCTCGGCCGAGCCTGCGCGCCGCAAGCCGCTCGCCCTGTTGGTGTCGATCGCGATGGCGGTCGGCGCGGTGGCCGGCGCGACGAGCCCGACGGCCGCCGCGGACGAGCGCGCCGGGTGGAGCAACCTCGCGCTCGACGCGACCGCCGGCGCGGACAAGCAGAACACGCCGGCCGCCAACGTCAACAACGGCTACCTGGCGACGACCGCGGCCACGTCGTGGAACACCTGGTCGTCGACGGCCATCACCTACCCCACCACCGTGTGGCTGGAATGGGACACGCCGCAGGAACTCACCGGCTCTCGCGTGATCTGGTGGGCGGACAGCACCAACCTCAACGGCGCGGACAACGTCACCTTCCCCCAGTCCGCCACCATCGAGTACCTCAACGGCTCCGGCAGCTGGGTGCCGCTCACGGGAATGCTGGACGAGCAGAACAACCCGACCGACCAGGTGGGGGTCGTCTACGAGACGAACGACGGCAACGGGCTCAACGGCGCGAACAAGTACTGGAACGAAGTCCTCTTCAGCGAGCCGATCTCGACGACCAAGCTGCGCATGGTCATCCAGCGCAACGGGTCCGGAAGGAACGGCGTCGGGATCAGCGAATGGGAGGCCTACGGCGTCCGGGACGACTCGGGGGGCTACGGCCTGGCCCAGGGCAAGAACATCGCGCCGGAGGCGACCGTGACGGTCGGGTACGAGAACACCGGCACCAGCGCGGCCAACGTCAACGACATGGCGCTCGCCGGTGGCAGCGCGACCTCGTGGAACACCTGGAAGTCGGAGGGCGACCTCTCGTACCCGCAGCCGATCGAGTACACCTGGGACGAGCCGCGCGAGATCAAGAGCATGCGCGTGATGTGGTGGGCCGACCAGCTCAACCTCACCGGCGGCGTGCAGTACCCGAAGAGCGCCGTCGCGCAGTACCTCGATCCGGAGACCGGGACGTGGGCCGACATCACCGGCATGACCAATGAGGAGTCCGCCCCTGTCGACCAGGTCGGCACCCGCTTCACCCCGGGCGCGACCCAAGGTTCCAACCGCTACTGGAACGGCGTCGTCCTCGATGCGCAGAACCCGGTGAAGACCACCGCGGTGCGCCTGCTCGTCGACCGGCCGACCGGGGTCTCCGACGCCCGGGCCGGCATCGGCATCGGCGAATGGGAGGTCTACGGCGATCTGGTCACCGACGAGTTCGTCGCGGCCAGGATCTCGGGCAAGGCCAGCATCATCGGCGGCGAGGTCGCCGTCTACCACGCGTCCGCACTGCCCAGCACCTACGAGGGCGACTTCGACTACGAGTGGTCGATCGAGGGCGACGCGGCCGTGCTGGAGGGGGCCACCGATCAGGAGAGCCTCGAGGTCACCGCCACCGGCAAGGGCACCGCGACGGTGCGCCTGACGCTCACGGAGCGGTCGACCGGAGAGGTGCGCAGGAGCAGCTTCCCGCTCACGGTCGAGGAGGTCACGGGCATCGAGACCTACCGCACGTCGACCGTCGCCGGCCTCGCGCCGGTCCTTCCCGGCACCGTGGTGGCCAACGGCATCCAGTTCGACGATCCGACGCCCGACCAGTACAACACCGGTCAGAAGACCGTGACCTACAACTTCGCCGAGACCTTCGAATCGAAGCTCGTTCCGGTGGTGTGGGACGAGGTGGCCGCGTCGAAGTACGGGGTCGACAAGGTCGGCAGCACCTTCGAGGTCCACGGCACCGCGAGCATTCAGGGCGTCGAGCGGGCCGCGATCGCGGAGATCACGGTCAACGCGCCCGCAGAGGCCCCGGAGGCCAACGTGGCGGTGACCTTCGAGAAGGTGAAGATCACCGACGACTTCTGGCTGCCGATCCAGAAGCGGAACATGACCAAGTCCCTCGGCGCGGCGATCTACCAGATCGGGCTGGCGAGCGGCGGCGAGCCGAACTTCGTCAACGCGGCCAAGAGGCTCAACGGCGAGAAGTACGACCCGTTCCGCGGCTTCGTGTTCCAGGACACCGACGTGTACAAGACGCTCGAGGCGATCAGCTACACCCTCACCAACCTGCAGAACGAGACCGACCCGGAGCTGCTGGCTCAGAAGCAGAACCTGGAGGACACCCTCGACCGCTGGGTGGGGCTGATCCAGGACGTGCAGTACGCCGACGGCTACATCAACACGCACTTCACCCTGCGGAGCTCGACCACCTCCGGCGGGCGCGCGGCCGGCACGCACCGGTGGCGGAACCTCAACAACCACGAGATGTACAACGCCGGGCACTTCCTCGAGGCCGTCGTCGCGTACACGCGCTACCGCGAGGGCATCGGCGACCCCGACTACTCCCTCTACGTGGCGGGCAAGCGATTCGCCGACCACATCGTCGAGCGCTTCGGTCCGGGAGGAACCCGTCACGAGGTGCCGGGGCACGAGGAGATCGAGCTGGCTCTGACGAAGTTCTCCGAGCTGGTCGAGGAGCACGAGGGCGCCGGCAGCGGCACGAAGTACGTCAAGACCGCCCAGACCCTCATCGATCGACGCGGCGAGAACATCAACCTGCGCGAGACGAAGTACGACGGCTACTCCGCCGGAGACCGCAAGTACTCGCAGGACCGCCTGCCGTTCACCGTCGAGACGGAGGCCGTCGGTCACGCGGTGCGCGCGGCCTACCTCTACACGGGGGCCACGGACGTGGCGCGGCTGCTCGGGGGCGAGGTGGCGTCGGCGTATCTTCCCGCGCTCGACAACGTGTGGAACTCCGTGATCAACCGGAAGTCCTACATCACCGGCTCGATCGGCGTGGCCAGCCACGGCGAGGACTTCGGCGGCGACTACGAGCTGCCGAACAACGACTCGTACGCGGAGATCTGCGCGTCGATCGCGTTGGCGAACTGGAACCTGCGGATGAACCTGGTGCATGAGCACGGGAAGTACGCGGACGCCATCGAGAGGACGCTGTACAACGCCATCCTCGCGGGGGTCAACCTCGGCGGCGATCAGTTCTACTACTCGAACCGTCTCGAGGTGCCGGCCAAGAACGGCGGCTACGTCAACCGGGCGAGCTGGTTCGACGTCGCCTGCTGCCCGCCGAACCTGATGCGGACGCTGGCGAAGGTCGGCGAGTACATGTACACCACCCATGGCGACAACGTGTTCGTGAACCTGTACATCGGCAGCGAGGCGGAGCTCAACGTGAGCGGCACCAAGGTCGTCGTCACCCAGGCGACGAGCTACCCGAACGACGGCAACGTCGAGATCACGATGGACCCGGCGGAGGCGAAGGAGTTCACCGTCAGGCTGCGCATCCCGAGCTGGCTCGCCGAGCAGACCGACTCCACCCCGGTCATCAGCGTCAATGGCGAGAAGATCACCGCCGACGCCGAGAAGGGCTACGTCTCGATCACCCGGACCTGGGAGAAGGGCGACAAGATCGACCTGGATCTCCCGATGGAGATCAGGATGACCGAGGCGGACCCGTCGGTGACGACGAACCAGGGCAAGGTCGCGATCGAGCGCGGTCCGCTGGTGTTCGCGATGGAGAAGGCCGGCAACGTCCAGCGCAACCCCGGGATCACCGGTTTCGACCCGCGCAACATCGTGCTCCCGCGCACCTCGGTGCTGACGGCGGACTACAACGCGGATCTGCTGGGTGGGGTCGTGGAGATCACCGGGCAGGCCCAGTACGCCAGCGGCGCGACGAGGATCCCGGTCGACATCCAGGCGATCCCCTTCTTCGCGCACAACAACCGGAGCGACACCAACACCTACCAGGCGCTGAGCCGTTCCACCGGCATGGTCGTGTGGACGAATGCCAGTGGCGTGAGCGTCGACGGGAGCGAGCTGCGGCAGGCGCTCGATGAGGCCGGCGCGCGGGAGGAGTCGGACTACACGGCGGAGTCGTGGTCGCCCCTGCAGACGGCCGTCGGCCTCGGCAGCCAGCTCCTGGTCGATCCGGAGCGCACGCAGCAGCGGGTCGACGACGCCGCCGCGGACATCCGGACGGCGATCGCGGGCCTGGTGCCCGTCGCCGGGGAGCCCGCGCTGGCCGTCGATGCCGAGGTCATGGGCCGGTGCGTCGCCGGTAAGGCCTACGCCGTGGTCCGGGTGACCAACGGCGAGGACACGGCGATCGACGTGGAGGTGGCGACCCGTGGGGCACCAAGACCTTCGCGGCGCTCGCCGCCGGGGCCTCGACGAGCTACGCGGTCAACAGCCGTGCGGTCGCGATCACCGGGGGGATGGTCGAGATCACCGCCACCTCCGGTGCGGAACAGTCCGTTCAGGAGGTGCCGGTGCCCGCCTACAGCTGCAGCTGATACCTCGATGATTGAGTCCCAGGGGTCGTGTGTCGGGGTGGCGTCGTCGTAGCCCTGCTGCTCGACGCCAGCCTTGGTGTT
>DAOLFC010000078.1:0-16496 GCA_035326505.1 Arachnia sp. | reverse complement strand
CAGCTAAGGCACCTCGCTTCGTTGGCAAAACGCCTTGATAGGCACCACTATCAAGGCGTTCCGCCGCCTTGCGATGCACCTCATCTGACGCCGCCTACCCTCAACGACCTTCCGGCGCGGGACACCAGGGGTCGGGTTCGTTAGCCACCACCATCGCCGCCGCCTCCGAAACCGCCTCCCCCGTCGCCACCGAAGCCGCCGCCGTCGCCCCCAAAGCCGCCATCCATGTTCCCGACCCCGTCGATCGCACCGCCATCGAGGGCGTCGGCGAGGTCGACCGGGCCACCCCCGTCGAGGTCCCCGAAGGACGACACATCGCCCAGATCAACGCCGGTGCCGTCCACACCCCAGCCGTCGACGCTCAGCCACGGCAGGCCGAAGCTCCCCCCGTAGCCGTCCATCCGGGCCTGCGCGGCCAGGTCCCCGAACACCTTCGTCCAGTGCTCGGCGACGCCCAGCGAGATCGCGTACGGCAGATACCGGGAGAAGATACCGGCCGCCTCCTCATAGGAGAACTGCTCCTTCTCCGCGGTCGCGAGGTACTTCTCGAAGGCGAGCAGCTGGATCTGCGTCGCCGTTCCCTCCGCGCTGAGGAGGGGGCGCTCGTTCTTCCGCCTCACGACGTCGGCAGCGACGAAGAGCGTCAGAATGGCCGCCACGATCGGGATCAGGCTGCTCCCCACCAACCCGCAAACGAAGAGCCCGCCGGCTCCGGTCCAGAGCGGCCAGGTGGCCGGGGTGAAGGCGATGGTCCGGCCCCAGCCGCGCTCGTCCAACTCCCGGGACAGCGCCTTGCGATGATCGGAGACCGCCGTGTTGCCCTGGTCGGCCAGCTTCGAGAGCCGCACCTCCGGGCCGTCATCGAAGAGCTGATCGAGCAACTCCTTCTCACCGGGCTCGACCGGAATGCGCGGCGGCGGAGCGCATCGCCGCAGCTCCCAGTCCCGCCCCGACCGGGCCTCCGGGTCCTCGACGACGGTGATCGTCAGGAACCCCCGCACGGCAAGATCGACGATCGTCGCGATCACGTCGCGGGTCCGGGCGCTCCCGAACACCAGCATGCCCGCCGAGCCGGGGCGCACCCCCCGCGGCGGGTTGAACGCCACCGCGATCTCGCCCTTGAATCCGTCGACCAGCGGCAGCCGCGCGGCGTCGGTACCGGGCGCGGGAAGCAGGCCGGGGGTCAATCCTTCGAAGATCTCGCTGGTGTACGCCCGACGCGTCCTGTGCCACGTCCATACCGCCCCCACCAGCACCAACGCGCTGAGCATCAACCACACCAGAATCATCCGGACAGTCTGTCAGGAGGGGGGCTCCACCGGACGCCCTGGAACCCCATGCCGCGTCGCGTATGTGGACTTGTGTCTGGCTCTGGTTGTGGGCGCGTACATATTGCAGGCCCCCACAGAGACAGACATAAGTCGCGGCCAGGGCGACCAGGGGTCAACCCCGGCGCAGCACGATCCGCAAGAGGCTACGTGGCATTGGGCCTATCCTCACTTCCCATGCCCGGGGCATTCCTGAGCGTGAAGGCGGGCCTGGGGGAAGGGACGGCGATCGTGAAGAAAACCCCGACCACCGTCAAGACAGCCAAGTGCAGGGCGACGGAGGACGGCAGGTCGCCGTCCCTTCCCCCAGGCCCGCCGGCGACCGACTCGCACGCACCTATTTCTGAGCGGGCGTTTACCGTCGGCGCAGCAGGTAGGTGTCGAAGACCCAGCCCTTGCGCTCGACGGCCTCCGCGCGGACCCGGAGGATCTCGTCGCGCACCTCCGCGAGGTCGCCGGAGATCAGGAGCTCATCGGGCGTGCCCAGGTAGGCGCCCCAGTAGATGTCGATGCCCGCGGAGTCGATGCGGGCGAAGGCCTGCTTCCCGTCGAGCATGGCGACGGCATCGTCGACCCCGTCGGGCAGCCCGTCGGCGAGGAGTCTGGCCGGCATGATCTGCACGGCGCGACCCTGCCGGTTGAGCGGAACCCGATGCGCCGCGGTGAGCGCATGCACGCAACTCACGCCCGGCAACACCTCCAGTGCGATGGGCGACGGCGACACGTCGATGAGTTGCTGGACGATGGCCAGCGTGGACTCGAACAGCGACGGGTCTCCCCAGACGAGGAACCCGCCGGTCTGGCCCTCCCCCAGGTTCTCGGCGATGGCGGTGCCCCACTGCTCCAGGCGTTGCTCGCGCCAGAGGCGCACGGCCGCGTGGTAGTCGGGGGCGGTGCGCCACGGCCGCGGCGGGTCCTGCAGCTCGACGGTGCGCAGCGGGGTGCGGCGGTAGCGCTCGATCAGCACCCTGCGGGCCTCGACCAGTTCGTCGAGTCCGTCCTCCTTGAGCACGACGAACAACACGTCCAGCTTCTCGATGGCCCGGACGGCCTTGATCGTGATCCAGTCGGGGTCGCCCGCGCCGATGCCGATCAGCGTCAGGCGCTGGCTAGGCGGTTCGTTCGCCATGGTGGCTCCTCCCGTGTCTCGGAAAGGGTAGCGGACCTCCCCCGGTTCTCCTGCCCGCCCGTCGACGCCAGCGTTATTGCTCGACGCCAGCCGTATACGGCTGGCGGATTGCCATAGCGCTGGCGTCGGCGACGAAACGCTGGCGTCGAGCAGGAACGCTGGCGTCGAGCAGGAACGCTGGCGTCCGTGGAGGGGCAGGGGAAGTGAGGTTGGGGGTGAGGGCCGGCGTGGGAGCTGAGGGCCGGCGTGGGAGTCGGGGGTGGGGCGTGGGAGCTGAGGGTGGAGGCAGGCGTGGCGGCTGGGTTGGGGGGCGGAGGCCGGCGTGGCGGTTGGGTTGGGGGTGAGGGCGGGGCGGGAGTTGAGCGCGGGCGCAGGGGGCGGGCGGTCAGGCGAAGATCTGCTCGATCAACGTCGTGGCCCAGGACAGGTAGTCGCCGTCCGGCTTGGGAACCAGGATCTGGTCGACCGCAGACTTCACCGTCGCACCGGGGTACAGCCGCTTCAAGCGCATCTGCCGCGACTCCAGCAGCGACACCGGCGAGAAGCGCACCACCTTGCCCTGCGGCACGATCTCCTGGATGCCGTGCTCGCGGCAGAGATTGCGCAGCGCGGCGACGCCCAGAAGCGCCTCCACCTCGTCGGGCAGCGGGCCGTAGCGGTCGAGCAGCTCGGCGCGGGCCGCGTCGATGTCCTCCTGACTGCGGATCTCGGCGATCTGCTTGTACATCTCCAGCCGCAGCCGCTCCGACTCGATGTAGGTCGTCGGGAGGTTCGCGTCGACGGGAATCTCGACGCGCATCTGCGGCTCGGGTTCGCCCTGCTCGCCGCGATACTGCGCGACGGCCTCGCCCACCATGCGCAGGTACAGGTCGAAGCCGACGCCCTCGATGTGGCCCGACTGATCCTCCCCCAGCAGGTTGCCGGCGCCGCGCAGCTCGAGGTCGCGCATGGCGATGGCCATGCCGGCGCCCAGGTCGGTGTTGGCGGCCATCGTCGCGAGGCGCTCGTGCGACGCCTCGGACAACGGCTTGTCCGCCGGATACAGGAAGTAGGCGTAGCCGCGCTCCCGCGAGCGCCCGACGCGGCCCCGCAGCTGATGCAGCTGCGACAGGCCCATGGCGTCGGCACGGTCGATGATCAGCGTGTTCGCGCTCTGGATGTTCAGGCCCGCCTCGACGATCGTGGTGCAGACCAGCACGTCGGCGCGCCGCTCCCAGAAGTCCTGCATCACCTGCTCCAGCCGCGACTCGCTCATCTGGCCGTGCGCCGTCGCGATCCGCGCCTCGGGCACCAGCTCGCGCAACTGCGCGGCGGTCTTCTCGATGCTGCTGACCCGGTTGTGGACGAAGAACGCCTGGCCCTCGCGGGCCAGCTCTCGCCGGATCGCGGCCTTCACCTGGTTGGTGTCGTACGGACCGGCGAAGGTGAGCACCGGGTGGCGCTCCTCCGGCGGGGTGGCGATGACGCTCATCTCCCGGATGCCGGTGATCGCGATCTCCAGGGTGCGCGGGATGGGCGTCGCGGACATGCTGAGCACATCGACGTCGACCCGCATCGCCTTGAGCCGCTCCTTGTGATCGACGCCGAAGCGCTGCTCCTCGTCGATGATCACCAGGCCCAGGTCTTTGAACTGGATCTCCTTGCCGAACAGCCGGTGCGTGCCGATGACCACATCGACCTTGCCCGTGGCCAGGCCGTCGATCACCTTCTTGGCCTCGGCGTCGGTCTGGAACCGCGACAGCTGCGCGAGATGCACCGGGAAGCCGGCGAAGCGCGACGCGAAGGTCTGGTAGTGCTGCGTGACCAGCAGCGTCGTCGGCACCAGCACCGCCACCTGCTTGCCGTCCTGCACCGCCTTGAACGCGGCCCGCACCGCGATCTCGGTCTTGCCGTAGCCCACATCGCCGCAGATGAGGCGGTCCATCGGCACCACGTTCTCCATGTCGGCCTTCACCTCGTGGATCGCGGATAGCTGATCGGGGGTCTCGACGAAGTTGAACGCATCCTCCAACTCGCGCTGCCACGGGGTGTCCGGCCCGAAGGCGTGACCCTTCGTCGCCTGGCGCGCCGCGTACAGCTTGATCAGCTCCGACGAGATCTCGCGCACCGCCTTGCGGGCGCGGGCCTTGCGCTTGGTCCAATCGGCGCCGCCCATCTTGTCCAGCGCCGGAGACTCGCCGCCGACGTAGCGGCTCAGCTGATCGAGCTGATCCATGGGGACGAACAGCCGGTCGCCGGGCTGACCGCGCTTGCTGGGGGCGTACTCGATCACCAGGTAGTCGCGGGTGGCGCCCTGCACCTCGCGCTGCAGCAGCTCGACGAAGCGGCCGACGCCGTGCGTCTCATGCACCACGAAGTCGCCCGACTTCAGCTCCAGCGGCTGGATGGCGTTCTTGCGCCGGGCCGGGAGCTTGCGCTCCGCGCGGTCGGTGGTGGTCTGCCCGGTCAGGTCTTGGGCGGTGATCAGCTCCAGCAGCGCGGGCTCCACGCGCCAGCCCTGGCGCAGCGTCGACTGCACGACGGTGACCCGCGCCTTCGCAGGCGGCCCGGCGAGGTCGTCGAAGACGGCGGGGATGCCCGCGTCGCCCAGCAACTCCACCATGCGCGTGGCCAGGCCGCGCCCCTCGACGCTGAGCAGCACCGCCCAGCCGTCGGCCACCTGCCGCCGGATATGGGCTGTGGCGGCGTCGGTGTCTCCGCGGAAGACGTCGCCGTGGGTGACGTGCAGCGTGCGGGAATGCACCGACGAGGCGTCGTAGGGCTGATCGTCGGCGGCATCCGCGGCGAACGGGCTGAGCGACCACCACCGCGTCCCCTGCGCCAGCGTGTGCGCGCGGACGTCGGCGAGGCTCCAGTAGGCCGAGGCGCCCAGGTCGATGGGTGACTGACCGCCCCCGGCGGCCGCGGCCCAGGACGCCTCCAGAAACTCCTGGCTGGTCTGCACCAGCTCAGCCGCGCGGGCGCGGATCAGCTCCGGCGAGCTGGCCAGCACGATCGAGCCCTTCGGCAGCACGTCGACCAGCAGCTCCAGCTCATCCACCAGCACCGGCGTGAGCGCCTCCATGCCCTCGACGGCCTGTCCCTCCGCGATCCGGCCCAGCATCTCGCCCAGCTCCGGGTGCTCGAGGGCGAGCTTCTTCGCACGGTGGCGGACGAAGTCGGTGAGCAGCAGCTCCCGGCACGGAGGGGCGACGATCTCGTCCAGCGTCTGGCCCGTCGAGCGCTGATCGGCGACGGTGAAGGCCCGGATCTCATCCACCTCGTCGCCGAAGAAGTCGATCCGGAACGGATGCTCCGCGGTGGGCGGGAAGACGTCGACGATGCCCCCGCGCACGGCGAACTCGCCACGCCGCTCCACCAGGTCGACCCGGTTGTAGGCCGCCCCGACGAGGTCGGCGAGCAGGGTGCTCAGTTCGTATTCCTCGCCCTTGACGATGCGGACCGGAGCCATGTCGGCCAGGCCCTTGACCTGCGGCTGCAGCACCGACCGGATGGGCGCAACCACCACCCGCGGCACCGACCGCTCGTCGTGCCCGGCCAGACGCCGCAGCACCGCCAAGCGCCGGCCCACCGTGTCGGCCCGCGGGGACAGCCGCTCGTGCGGCAGGGTCTCCCAGGCCGGGTAGTACTCGACCGCCTCGTCGCCCAGCAGGCCCTGGAGTTCGGCGGTGAGCTGCTCGGCCTCGCGATAAGTGGAGGTGACCAGGAGAACGTGGCGCCCCGAGCCCTGCGCGATCGCCGCCGTCACAACGGGGAAGAACGCCTGGACGGCGGTCACGTCGAGGGTCGTCACCCCGGCCGAGCGCGCGTCGTTCAGGGTGTCGACCAGCGCCTGGTCGGCGTCGAGCGCAGCAAGGAGACCGGGAAACTTCACGCCGCCAATCCTCCCACTGCCGTCAAGTCACGAGCCGCAGGGCTGTCACCAGGCACCGGGTTCCGGTGGGGCAGAGGTGCCCGGTGGGGCCGGGAGGTGCCGGGGTCCGGTGGGGCCGGGAGGTGAGGGGGAGACCTGCCGTCCATCGCATGCTTCTACTCGGCAGTCTTGCGGGAGTCGGGGTTTTCTTTACGGTCTCCCCCTCACCTCCCGACCCCACCTCCGTCAGTGTGCGGACCGCAGGCCCCTTCCCACCTCGCTGACGGATAAGTGCGGTCACAAATGGGTTCTGCGGATTTCGGCCCTCCGAGATGCCGAGCGCCGCACTTTTCCGTCGAAAAACGGGCTCATCAGTCGAGCCGCAGGGACAAGACCGTGCCGTTGGGCACCGGAAAATAGGCGACATCGCGGTGGCCGCGACCGTCGAGCACGGCCACGAGCGTGCGGATGGCATCGCCGTGCGACACCAACGCGACATGATCCCGGGCTCCGAACTCGGCGCGCAGCAGCCCGACGAGGCGCTCCATGCGGCGGTAGACGTCGGCCACGGACTCGCCCCCGCCCCAGGGGATCTCGGAGATGTGCTGGCCGGCCGGCACCGGCTCCTCCTTCAGCTCGCTGGTGAGCCGACCCTCCAGTTCCCCGAAGGCCTGCTCGCGCAGCAGCGGCTCCGGCCGGACGTCGAGCGCATGCGCCGCGGCCACGATCCGGGCCGTCTGCAGGGCGCGCACCTGGTCGCTCGACCAGATCGCCGTCAGCGGCGCGTCGGCCAGCGCATCGCGTGCCTGCACGGCGTGCTCACGGCCGAGTTCCGACAGGGGAACCTCCATCGTCTGGCCCTGGAGCCGCTTCTCGGCGTTCCAGGTGGATTGCCCGTGCCGGACGATGTACAAGATCACCAGGGGAGTCTATAGACCGCCGCCATCGCACCCCCGACGCCCTCCCAGGAACCGCCTACGGCGCGATTCCCTGCACAAATCTCGCTCCTCGTCGAGGCCTTCCGTATATAGCGTGACCTCGGCGAGGAGCGAGATTTGTGCAGGGGATCGGGCGGATCTGAGAGGAAGAGTGGCGATCGGGGGGCGCCGCGCGAGAGGATCGAGGCATGACCGACGCGCCAGTGCCCCAACTCGATCCTGTCGACCGCCTCATCTGGGACGAGGCCCCCAAAACCGCCTCGGCCGTGGCGGTGCTGGACGCTCCGGCGCTGGTACCGCTGGCCTTGGAACTCACCGACGACGTCAGGGTCTTCTGCGACGACGTGCGCGACGCGGCGCTCGTCCCCGAAGAGCTTCTCGTCGAACATCCTGCCGACCTCGCCGGCGTCGACCTCGCCCTGGCGCGCCTGCCGAAGTCGCTGGCCGCGCTGGACGAGATGGCGGTCAGCGTGCAAGGCGCCCCGGACGTCACGTTCATCGGCGGGGCCAGGATCAAGCACATGAACCTCTCCATGAACGAGGTGCTGAGCCGGCACTTCGCCGCGGTGAACGCGAGCCTCGGCCGGCAGAAGTCGCGGGTGCTTCGCGCCTGGGGGCCGGAGGGGCGGGAGTCGGAATGGCCGAAGGTGCGCCATCACGACGACCTCAACATCACGGTCGCCGCCCACGGCGCGACGTTCAACGGCGCCCGGATCGACGCGGGCACCAAGCTGCTGCTCGGTCAGCTCAAGAAGCTGGAGGGCACCGACGTGCTCGACTTCGGCTGCGGCAACGGCGCCCTCTCGATGTGGCTGGCGCGCCGCCAGAAGAAGGTCTCGGCCGTGGACGTGAGCTGGTCGGCAGTCACCGGCACCATGATCGCCGCGGCGGAGAACCGGGTGAAGGTCGATGTCTCTTGGGCGGACGGCACCTCCGGCTATCCCGACGCCTCCTTCGATGCCATCGTCACCAACCCGCCCTTCCACGACGGGGTGGCGAAGGACTCCACGGCCACTCTGGAGATGTTCGCGGACGCCGCCCGCCTGCTGCGACCCGGCGGTCAGCTGTGGTGCGTCTACAACACCCATCTGCCCTACCGCAAGCAGCTCAACCAGTTGCTGGGTTCGACGCGAGTGGTCACGCAGGACCGCAACTACACCGTCGCGCTCAGCACGCGACGCTGACCCGCGCCCTCTCGCTGCCGCCGCGAGGCCGGGCATCGCGCCGCGACCGTCCGCACAAGCCGGCTTCTGTAGGATCAGGGGGTGGCACGCAAGACAACAGCGCTGGATGTCGCCAGACTCGCGGGGGTTTCGCGAAGCGCCGTGTCCCTGGTGTTCAACGGCCGCGCCGACGACTTCCTGGCGAAGAGCACGCAGCAGCGCATCCTCGCGGCGGCGGCGGAACTGGACTACACCCCCAACCTGATCGCCCGCAGCCTGCGCAATCAGCGCTCCCGGGTGATCGGTGTGCTCTCGAACAGCGCGGTGACAAGCCCTTTCGACGGCGCGATCATCGCCGGCGCCGACGCGGCAGCCCAGGCGCACGGCTTCATGATCTTCGCCACCGACACCGAGCAGCACTCCGACCACGGCATCGGCGCGCTCAACACCCTGCTGGAGCGCAGCGTCGACGGCCTGATCTCGCTCACGGTGGGCCTGCACGAAACCACCGTGCCGGAGACCTTCCTCACCGTCCCGTCCGCCCTCGCCAACTGCTACCCCTCCCCCGACTCCCCACGCGAGGCAGCCGCGCTGCCCACCTTCCTCCCCGACGAGGTGGGCGGCGGGCGGGTCGCCGCGGAGTACCTGATCGGGCAGGGACATACCCGCATCGCTCTGCTTCGAGGAGAACACGACTCCCCCGCCTCGCAGCTCCGCGAACAGGGCTTCCGGCTGGCCATGGCGCACGCCGGGATCCCGGTGCGAGAGGCCTGGGTGCGTGACGGCGGATTCCGGATCGACCGCGGCTACCACGCAGCAATCGGCGTGCTGGACGTGCCGCCCCGGGAACGCCCCACCGCGATCCTCGCCGGCAACGACCGCGCCGCCCTCGGCGTGCTCCTGGCCGCCGCGACGCTGGGGGTGGAGGTGCCGCGAGACCTGTCCGTGGTCGGCTACGACGATGAGCGCATCCTCGCGGACACGACCGTCCCCCCGCTCACCACCATGGCCCTGCCCCTCGCAGAGATGGGCCGGAGGGCCATGCAGGCGGTGCTGGCGAAGCTCGAACCCGAGTCCGACGAGCACCCCCCGCCGCCGACCGGTCAAGTCCTGCTGCCGTGCCCGCTCGTCGTGCGCGAATCCACCGCCCCTGCCCCCAGCTGACCTCATCAGCCCGTCGGCTCCTCAAGGGGCGTCGGAGGGAGGGCGTCAGGGGGCGTCGAGGGGGCCGGGGAGGCGGAGTGACCAGGCGTCGACCCTCACCCCCGGACCGGCGGTCACGCGGTAGTTCTCGCCCTCAGCCGGGTAGGCACGCAGGGTGATCGACGTGGCGCCGTCGGGGAAGATCTCGATCACAGAAGCGTCGATCAGCACCCGCACCGCGGCGCCGGTGAGCTCGCCGCGCCAGATCGGCTGTCCCTCCTCGCCGTCCGCGGCCAGCCGCAGCTCGGCCGGGCCGTGGCCGCTCAGCAGCACCTCTGCCTGGTCGGGCAGGACCCCGACCTCGACGGGTTCGCCGCGCAGGCCCTCCAACTCCCGCGCGGGCACGGTGCGGACGGCATCGCCGTCGACGACGAGTTCCCGAGGGAAGGTCAGCGCGCCGGACCAGCCCACCTCGTCGGCGTCCTCCTCGGTGCGGCCGCGCACCCCGTCGGCGACGACTTCGCGCGCCCACCCCCACACCAGCACCCGCCGCGGACCGCCGTCCCGCTCACCAGCCAGAACGGCCTGCGGCGCATAGAAGCTGGGTCCGTCGTCGAGCAGCCCGGCCGCCCGCGGCGCGAAACGCGGCAGGCCCGAGTCCTCGTCGAGGTCCAGGGAACCGATCAGATAGACGACGTCGGCCGTCCGGCCGGCCACCCAGAGCGAGACGATGAGCACCCAGTCCTCGCCCACACGGACGAACTGCGGGCACTCCCACACGTTCGCCGGGCGCAGCACCCGGGCCTCGGGGTGCAGGGAATGCACCAGCACCCCGCGCTCCTGCCAGTCGGCCAGATCGGAGGCGTCGTACAGCAGGATCGCGCCGACCCCCGGCGCATGACTCGCCCCGACGAGCCCCCAACGGCGCCCGGCGAACTCGAAGAGGAAGGGGTCGCGCGCGGCCAGCACCCTCCGGCTCTCCGGCATCGGGGCCGCGACGTGAGCGCTCTGCGCCCATCCCGTGCCGTCGGCGTCAGGCCGGGCCAGCATCACCTCCGAGTGACCCCACTCATCCCGCACGCCCGAGTACACCAGCGTCGGCACGCCGTCGTCGATCACCGCGACGCCGCTCCAGCATCCGTACTCGTCGCCGGCCCCGGGCTGAGGGGTGAGGGCGACGCCTTCCTGCTCCCAGCGCAGCAGGTCGGCCGAGCTCATCCGCCCCCAGGTGATGTCTCCGTGCCGGGCGGAGGTCGGGTTGTACTGGAAGAACACCCGCCAGCGACCGTCGGCGAAGTGGATGCCGTTGGGATCGTTCAGCCAGCCCGACGCGGGGCGCGGGTGCAGGCGGGGAAAGCTGCGATCCGGATGGGACGCCTCAAGGGACATGGTTCGCCTTTCTTGGGGATCGAAGGTGCTGATGAGACCCCGCCACGAGTGTGGCGAGGCCCCATCCAATCAGGCGGCCGGGTCGTCGGGGACCTCGAGCGCGGTGCCGGGGGCGTCGGCGGGCGGGTTGTACAGCCCGCAGCGCACCCAGTGCTCCGGCCGCCGCGAGACGGTGTGGAACACCGCTCTGTCCGTGGAACAGGGCGCCTGGGCGTCCCCCGACCACCGGCACGACTCCGCCGACATCACCTCGCGACGCAGCTGGGCACGCTCGACGGGGTCGTAGCCGCCCTCCCGCTCCGGGTCGGGCGCGGCCGAGATCAGCAGCCGGGTGTAGGGGTGCGCCGGTTTGGCGAGCAGTTCCATCGACTCGCCGCCCTCGACGAACTCGCCCGCGAACATCACCACGATCCGGTCGGCCAGGTACCGGGCCGAGGCGAGGTCGTGGGTGATGTAGAGCATGGAGATGCCCTGTTCGACGCACAGCTTGCGCATCAGGTTGAGCACGCCGATCCGCACGGAGACGTCGAGCATCGAGGTGGGCTCGTCGGCCAGGATCAGCCTCGGATTGACGGCGAGCGCCCGGGCGATGGCGATGCGCTGCCGCTGCCCGCCGGACAGCTCGTGGGGATAGCGGTCGAGCAGCTCGGCAGGCAGGTCCACCTTCTCCATCAGCCGTCGTTTGGCGGCCTCCATCGCATCCTGACCCGAGGGGGCGCCGCCGTGCAGACGCAGTGGACGCTCCAGGAAGTGCCCGATGCGATGCACGGGGTTCAGCGAGCCGAAGGGGTCCTGGAAGATCATCTGCACGGCGGAGCGGTACTCCTTGCGGGGCCGACGGGCCTGGGTGCGCATGATGTCCTCGCCCTCGAACAGGAAGGTCCCGCTCGTGGGCTGCTCCAGCCGCGCGATCAGCCTCGCGAACGTCGACTTCCCGCTCCCCGACTCGCCGACGAGGGCGACGACCTCGCCGTGCGCGATGTCGAGATTCACCCCGCCCAGGGCGCGCACCTTCTTGGTCGAGAAGAGCCCTCCGATGGTGAAGGTCTTCTCCAGGTCTCGGGCCGACAGCACCGGCGTCTTGTCGCGGGTCATCTGGTCACCTCCGTGAGGTTCGAATCGACGGTGGGGGCGACGAAGTGCCCGGGGCGCGCCTCCACCAGGTCGGGGATCCGGCCCAGCCGGACGCCCTCGCCCAGGCCGCGCAGCGGAACCCGCGGGCCGGTCATCGGCGGGAACGCGTTCATCAGCGCCCTCGTGTAGGGGTGCTGGGGATCGCTGAAGATCTTGTCCGCCGGAGCGGTCTCGACGAAGCGGCCGCCGTACATGACGGCCATCCGGTCGGACAGCTCCACCATCAGCGACATGTCGTGCGTGATGAACAGGATCGCGAAGCCGAGCTCGGCCTGGAGATCCTTGATCTGGGCCATGATCTCCTGCTGCACCACCACGTCGAGCGCGGTGGTGGGCTCGTCCATGATCAGCAGCGGCGGCCTGAGCGCCGTGGCCATGGCGATGACCACGCGCTGCCTCATGCCGCCCGAAAGCTGGTGCGGGTAGGACTTCAGCCGGTTGCGCGGGATGCCGACCAGGTCGAGCAGTTCGCCGGCCTGGATCAGGCACTGCTTCCGGGACAGCTTGGTGTGGGCGGTGAAGATGTCGAGGATCTGGTCGCCGACGGTCATCACGGGGTTCAGCGAGTTCATCGCGCTCTGGAACACCATGGCGACCTGCCGCCACCGGAAGGTGCGCAGCCCGGCGGCGTCGAGATCGAGGACGTCGGTATCGCGGAACCGGATCGAGCCACCGGCCACGACGGCGGGGTCGCGCAGCAGCCGCAGGATCGCGTTGGCGATGGTCGACTTGCCGCACCCCGATTCCCCGGCCAGGCCGAACACCTCGCCCTCGGAGAGCGAGAAGCTCACGCGGTCGACGGCCCGGACGACGCGCTCGTCGGTGACGTATTCGACCGTCAGGTCCTTGATGTCCAGGAGCGGGGTGCTCATGAGCGGGCCTCCTTCGCGGCCTTGCGCGCCACCGGGGTGGGCGCGACGGGTGAGGTGCGACGGCGAGGCTTGCGCAGGCGCGGGTTGGTGGTCTCGTCGACGCCGTAGTTGACCAGCGCCAGGGCGAACGCGACGAGCGCGATGCCGACGCCCGGCGGGACGAAGACCCACCAGGAGCCGGTGAGCAGCGCCCCGTCGTTGCTGGCCCAATAGAGGTTGGTGCCCCAGCTGATGGTGCTGATGTCGCCGAGCCCCAGGAACTCCAGGCCGGCCTGGGCGCCGATGGCGCCGATGACGCAGGCCAGGAAGGTGCTCATCACGATGGAGGCCATGTTCGGCAGCATCTCGCGGAACATGATCCGCGGCCAGCTCTCGCCGGTGATCTGGGCGGCCGCGACGAAGTCCTTGCCCCTGATGGACAGCGCCTGGGAGCGCAGCACCCGGGCGGAGCCCGCCCAGCCGGTGATGATCAGCACGACGATGACGGTGCCCATGCCGGGCGGCAGGAAGGCGGCCAGGATCACCAGCAGCGGAAGGCTGGGCAGCAGCAGGAAGACGTTGGTGACCAGCGAGAGCACGTTGTCGACGGTGCGGCCGAAGTAGGCCGAGGCGAGGCCCACCAGCAGGCCGACGAAGGTGGCGGCCGCGCCGACGATGAAGCCCACGAACAGCGAGGCTCGGGCGCCCCAGACGTTGAGCGCGAAGACGTCCTGGCCCTTGGGCGTGGTACCCAGCCAGTACTCGGCCGACGGCGGCTGAGCGCCCAGGCCCTGGATCAGCATCGGGTCGCCGGGCGCGATGACGGGGGCCAGCAGGGCGACGAGGACGAAGATCGCCAGGATGATCAGTCCCACGACGGCCTTCACGTTGCCGAGCAGGCCACGGATCAGTCCGCCCCGCGCGGCGGGCTTCTTGCGCGGTTCCTGCGCGACGGGGGTCACCGTCGGCGCCGGAATGGTGGGGATCGCCGTCGGCGACGGGGCGGCGCCGGTCTCCGTGCCGGCGTCGGGTTCTTTCGGGAGAGACACGGTCTTCCTTTCAGTTCACGCGCACGCGCGGATCGAGCCGGACGTAGAGGATGTCGACGAGGAAGTTCGCGGCGAGGACGGCCGTCGTGATCGTGAGGAAGAGCCCTTGCATCAGCGGGTAGTCCAGGTTCTGCACCGCGGACAGCAGCTGGTAGCCGACCCCGGGATAGGCGAAGACCACCTCGGTCAGCAGGGCACCGCCCACCACGAAGCCCAGCGACATGCCGAAGGCCGTCACCGACGGCAGCATCGCGTTGCGGGCGGCGTAGCGCAGCATGATCCGGTTGGGCTTCAGGCCCTTCGCCTCCGCCATCACGATGTAGTCCTCGGCGTTGGTGGCGATCATGGTGTTGCGCATGCCAAGCATCCAGCCTCCGATCGAGACCAGCACGATCGTCAAGGCCGGCAGTACCAGGTGATAGGCGACGTCGGCGATGAAGGCCAGCGAGAACTCGGGCACCGTGCCGACGGTGAACGCATGCCGCAGCGGGAACCACCCCAGGGTGACGCCGAACAGCCAGAGCGCGCCCATCGCGAGCCAGAAGTAGGGGAACGAGCCGATGAAGATGAGCACCGGCGGGAGTGCCGAGTCGAAGACACTGCCTCGTCGCCAGGCGGCGAGGATTCCCAGCAGGTTGCCCACCACGAAGGCGATGATCAGCGCCGTGAGCCCGAGCAGCACCGTCCAGCCGATCTGGCCGGCGATGACCTCGGTGACGGGGGTGGGGAACCGGGAGATCGAGAATCCCATGTCGCCGCTGAACAGCTGCCCCCAGTAGCGCAGGTAGGACAGCCAGAGCGGGGCGTCGTCGAGACCGAACGAGGCCCGCAGCGCCTCGATCTGGTCGGGCTGGATCTGTCCTTGGAGGCGCGCCACCATGCGGGAGACCGGGTCTCCGGGCATGAGGCGCGGAAGAACGAAGTTCAGGGTGATCGACACCCAGAAGGCGACCAGGTAGAACCCCAGCCGGCGCAGAATGAATCCCATTGTTCTGGTTCCTTCGAGGTCCGGCGCGCCCGCGCGGGGCGGGCGCGCCGGGACCGTTCGGGCGTCAGCTGACGACGGGTTCCAGGGTGGTGAGGACCAGGACCGTGGTGCGCGCCCTGACCGACAAGGTGGCGTACGGGTTGTCCTCAGTGGGCCAGCCGGTGAACCGGGTGGTGTTGGCCGCTCCCCATTCGGGACCGGTAAACAGCGGCGCCACCGGCGCCTCCTCGTTGAACAGGGCCTGGAGCTCGTTCATCAGGCGCGTCTGGTCGGCTTCCTCCGGCGACGCGGCGAACTCGGCCAGGAGCGCGTCGGCCTTCTCGCTGCCGAAGCGGTGGTAGTTGTCGAAGGTCTGCTCGCCCACCGCCTTGACGGTCTCGGTCGACATGACGCCGCGGTAGTACTGGTACGGGGTCGGCGACCCGGCGCTCCACACGATGCCCGAGTCGAAGGTGCCGTTCTCGTAGCCGGCGACGATCTCCGCCCAGTCGCGGGCGGCGACGGTGACCGTGACGCCGAGTTCGGCCAGGTTCTGCGAGATCACGTTGCCGACGGAGACCCAGTCGCTGGAGCCGGAGCCCACCGAGTAGTCGAAGGCGAAAGGGGTGCCGTCGGGAAGGACGCGCTTGCCGTCGGCGCCCAGCGTGATGCCGGCGCCGTCGAGCAGCTTCCCGGCCTCCTCGATGTTGCGCTCGGTCCAGGTGCAGGAACCGGCGAGCGCCTCGTCGCGCCAGGTGTCGTAGAGACCGCTCAGGCCGGTGCAGTCGGCGGGCGAGGTGTAGCCCTGCATGCCGATCTGGGTGACCTGCTCGCGATCGACGGCCATCGACAGCGCCTTGCGGACGTCCGGGTTGTCGAAGGGCGCCTTGGTGGTGTTGAACATCCACTGGATCATCGAGCCGGTCTGCGGGAACCAGTAGAACCGGTGTTCGGGGTCCTTCGCGACGAAGGCGTCCTCGATGTTGGGGATGTACTGGGGCGCCCAGTCGACGTCGCCGTTCACGGCGGCCAGGTTGGCGCCGTCGTTGCCCGCGAAGGCGAGCATCCGGATGCCGGCGATCTTCTGCTTGTCGGGCTGCCAGTAGTTCGGGTTGGGGCCGAGGTCGAAGGACTGGGCCTGGAAGTTGACGACCTGCGTGTAGGGGCCGGTGCCGACGGGATCGGGGTTGGCCTCGGTGTTCGGGTCGGCGAACTGGCTCCAGATGTGGGCGGGGGCGATGATCTGCTGGCCGATGTCCAGCAGGCCCGGGGTGAAGGGGGCGGTGAAGTCGAACTGGACGGTCTTGTCGTCGACGGCGGTGACCGTCTCCAGCCACTCGTAGCCGCCCCGGAGGTCCTTCTGGAGCTGGAAGGAGAGCACGACGTCGTCGGCCACGAGCGGCTCGCCGTCGGACCACTTGACGCCGTCGCGCAGCGTGAAGGTGGCCCCCGTGCCGTCGGGCTTGGACTCCCATTCGGTCGCCAGCCAGGGCACGATCTCGCCGTTGGCGGGGTTGAAGATGAACATCGACTCGTAGATGGCCTGGTGGGT
>DAOLFC010000077.1:0-16528 GCA_035326505.1 Arachnia sp. | reverse complement strand
CGACCACAAAATCTTGTAAGCGTATTCGACATACTCGTCAAGATTTAGGGGTTGTGAGAATCGCCCGATCTGGCGCGCCGCAGCCGAGGAATGATTGATCAGTGGTTCCCTAGTCACGCATGAAGCGCGCGGGGATCGTGCTGGTCCGACGGTGGTCCCAGGGCTGAGCCCAGCCCGCGAGGTCGAGCACCCAGTCCAGCAGGTGAGCGGTCAGGCCCCAGACGAACTCCTCGCCCAGCATGAAGGCCGGCCCCCGGTATCCGCTGGGGTGGGTCGCCGTGACCCGGGTGTCCGGGGAGGTGAGCGTCGAGATCGGATAGGCATGCACGGCGGCGGTCTCGAACGGGTCCATCGGGCTGAGTTCGCCCCCGGGCCACACGCCGGTCACCGTGGTCACGTCGTAGTTGGAGGCCGGCACCCAGACCGCCGGCAGGCTGCCGAGCACGTCCACCTCGTCGACGGGCAGGCCGGTTTCCTCGTTGGCCTCGCGCAGCGCCGTCCACACCAGGCTGGGGTCCTCGGGGTCCTGGCGACCGCCGGGCAGCGCCATCTGCCCGGCGTGCCGGCGCAGCGTGGCGGACCGGGTGAGCAGGGTCACGGCGGGATCGGGCTCGTCGGTGAAGAGCATCAGGACGGCGGCCGAGGCCTTGCCCCGCGGCGAACGGTCGAAGTCGACGGCGCGCCGCGAGAGCGGTGCGTCCAACGCCTCCCGGAGCTGCCGGAAGACCTCGGGGTTCCTCATTCGACCTCCACCCCCAGATGCTCCGCCGCCAGGGCCTTGAGCTGCGCGAGGGAGTCCAGCTCACCCGGATGCACGTAGGCGACGGTGCCGTCGGAGGCCACGAACAGCGTCGTGGGCAGCCCTGGGATCCTGAGCGGCCCTTGCAGCGTCTTGTCCAGGTCCTGCACATGCGGATAGTCCCAGCCGACCGCGTCCACGAACTCGATGGCCCAGTCCGCCTGCGGGTCGTTGTAGTTGACGCCGAGGAAGTTCACCCCCGTCAGGGCGGCGGCGCCCTCGCGCAGCACCGGAGATTCGGCACGGCAGGGCAGGCACCACTGCGCCCAGAAGTTGATGATCCACGGCTCGCGCGCGAGCCCGGCCAGGTTGACCGGATCGTCGGTGCCGAGGCAGGGCAGCGCCGTCTGGGGCAGTCCGCCGTCGACGGGACCGGCCTCCGGGTCGGTCGACGGGCAGTCCCGCAGCCCGTACTCCTCGCGGAGCGCAGCCAGGTCGACCTCCTGCCCGGCCGCCGACGACGACGCGGGGGCGCCCGAACCGTCGGGCGGCGCGGCGCAGGCCGAGATCGCGGCCACCACGACGACCGCGAGGGCAGCGCCCCGCGCCCGCCGTCGACGCGATGGGCTCGTCCGGCTCACGTCCCGACGATCAGCTCAACCTCGACGCAGGCCCCCAACGGCAGCGACGCGACGCCGACCGCGCTGCGCACGTGGACGCCCGCGTCGCCGAAGACGTCCTGCAGCAGCTCGGAGGCGCCGTTGGCCACCTGCGGCTGCCCGGTGAACTCCGGATGGCTGGCGACGAAGACCACAGCCTTGAGCACGCGGCCGATCTCGTCGACCCCGCCCGCCACCGACGCGGCGGCCGCGATCGCATTGAGACCCGCGATCCGGGCCGCGGCTTTGGCCTCCTCCGGCGTCACCTCCGCCCCGACGCGCCCGGTGCCGGCGAGGACCCCGTCGACGAACGGCAGCTGCCCCGACGTCCAGACCTGATCGCCGACGCGGGTGGCGGGAACGTAGGCCGCGACCGGCGGCGCCACGTCGGGCAGGACGATTCCCAGCTCGGCGAGCCTGACCGACGGCTTCCGGATGGAGGACACGATCAGCCCTCCAGCGGCCGCTTGAAGTAGCCGACCAGGGTGTCCGGGTTGGGTCCGGGGGCCAGCGTGATGAGTTCCCACCCGTCGGCGCCGAAGTTGTTCAGGATCTGCTGAGCGACGTGCGACAGGATCGGTGCGGTGAAGTACTCCCATTTGGTCATGGGAGTAAACGTACTAGGAAGCGGGCCCGAGGTGGTTGGCGGAACACCATCCGCCTCGGACCTGACTACCCGCCCTCCATCACCCTGAGACTGGGGACCCCGTGGGAACCGGCGCCGCACAACACGGCGCTCCAGGAGACGATGTCCGGCCTACTTCGCAGCAATGCCCGGCGTTCACGCTCGGTCATGCCACCCCAGATCCCCCATTCAATCCGATTGTCCAGCGCTTCCGCGAGACACTCGGACCTGACGGGGCACCCCATGCAGACGGCGCGTGCCCTTTTTTGGTCTTTGCCCTCCGGAAACAGAGCATCGGCCATATTCTGGCACCGTGCTCTCAGCGTCCAATCGCTGAAATCCGCTAGCGACATCTACTGCCCTCCCTCGCGCAGCTCGTGTACCGAGCACGTTAGCGCATAATCCCTTGTCCGCACCAACCCGACCCCCGGGAGGGGAGCTCGGCCCGCCGGATTCGGGTCGTCTTGAGGCCGTCACGTAGACTGGCGCGCATGAAATCCGCCTCCTTGAGCAAGAAGGCCTACGCCCTGCTGATGTTCGCCGCGGTGAGCGTGCTGTCCGGGTTGCTGATGGCAGGGCTGGCGGTTCCGTTCGTCGCACTGCTGGGCGGCGGCGCCCGTCTCGCCGCGGACAGCCTGAAGTTCCTGCCCGCGGAACTGGAGACGCCGCCCCAGTCGCAGCGCTCCGAGATCCTCATGGCCGACGGCAGCAAGCTGGCCACGTTCTTCGACGAGAACCGCATCTACGTCACGCTGGACCAGATCTCGCCCCTCATGCAGCAGGCGCAGATCGCCATCGAGGACCACCGGTTCTACGAGCACGGCGCCATCGACGTGCAGGGCCTCGGCCGGGCGGTGATCAAGACCCTCTCCGGCGACACCCAGGGCGCCTCGACGCTCACCCAGCAGTACGTCAAGCTGGTGCAGCTCGAAGCCGCGATCGTGCGCGACGACAATGACGCCGCCGAGCGCGCCGTCGAGGTGACCATCGAGCGCAAGATCCGCGAGATGCGCTATGCGATGGCCGTCGAGGAGCGGATGACCAAGGATCAGATCCTCGAGGGTTACCTCAACATCGCCTACTACGGCAACGGCGCCTACGGCGTGGAGTCGGCGGCCCGGTTCTACTTCGGCGTCTCGGCCAGTGAGTTGACGCTCGCCCAGTCGGCCATGCTGGCCGGCATCGTGCAGAACCCCAATAGCTACAACGCGGTGAAGAACACCGAGCGCACCCTGGAGCGGCGCAACTTCGTGCTGCAGCGGATGGTCGACGTCGACATGATCAGCCAGGAGGAGGCCGACGCCGCCAAGCAGGAGCCGTTCGACCCCGCCGGGGTGAGCCGCACGCCGAACGGCTGCATCTCGTCACCCTTCCCGCACATCTGCGAGTACGTGCGCCTCACGCTGCTCTCCCCCGCGATGCCCAGCCTGGGCAGCACCAACGAGGAGCGGGAGAACCGGCTCAAGCGCGGCGGTCTCACCATCAAGACGCTGATCGATCCCACGGCGCAGAGGGCCGCCGAGGCCGCGGTCTCGTCGCTCGTCGCCCCGACCGACCCCGTCGCCTCCGGTGCCGTGCTGATCCAGCCGAAGACGGGCCTCATCGTGGCCATGGCTCAGAACCGGCCGAAGATGGGCACCGAGGTCGGGGAGACCTACTGGAACTACAACGTCGAGGCGGACATGGGCGGCCGCGAGGGGTATCAGGCCGGGTCGACCTTCAAGCCCTTCGTGCTCGCGGCGGCACTCGACATGGGCTACACGCCTGACAAGACCTACAACGCCCCGGGCCGGATGGATTTCGACGGTCAGAGGTTCAAGAACTGCGAGGGGTCTTTCGTCTTCCGTCAGCGAGGGGGCTGGAGTCCGCAGAACCAGTTCGCCCGCGGTTACGGCACGATCGACATGCGTCAGGCCACCCAGAACTCGGTCAACACCTATTTTGTTCAGCTGATCCGCGATGTCGGCATCTGCCGGTCGATCGACATGGCCACCGCCATGGGCGTCAAAATGGCCAACGGCAAGGACATGCGCAGCGAGCAGAACAACCCCTCCTGGGTGCTCGGCACCGCCGACGTCACCCCCCTGTCGATGGCGGAGGCCTACGCCACGCTGGCCAACCGCGGCGTGCATTGCAACCCGATCATTCTGCAGTCGGTCACCACGGCCGACGGCCGGGAGGTCGAGGTGCCGCCCGCCGATTGCAAGCAGGCGATTCCCGCCGAGGTCGCCGACGGCGTGACCTACCTCCTGGAGGGCGTGATCCGCGAAGGCACCGGGCGACCCGCTCGGATCCCCGACCGGCGACCGCAGGCGGGCAAGACGGGTACCACCAACGAGTACCGGTCGGTGTGGTTCGCCGGCTACACCCCGGAGATGGCGGGCGTCGCCTACATCGCGCAGGACAAGGACCCCATGTTCAGCGAGTTCTGGAAGAACCGCGGCAACACCTCGATCCGTGGGCTCAGACTCGACACGGGCAAGCGCCTGGAAGGAACGGGCGGCGGCGACGCCGGCTCGATCTGGAAGGCGGCCATGGCCTCGGCGGTGAAGGACAAGCCGAAGACCGACTTCGTCGCGCCCACTCAGAAGATCCTCGAAGGCGTCAAGATTCCCGTGCCGAGCGTCCGGGGTCTGAGCTACTCCGAGGCGAGGGACAAGCTTGAGGCCGCCGGCTTCTCGACCGTGCGTCGCGAGGAGTACAGCTCGTACCGCGAGGGCGCCTTCCTGGGCGCGACGCCCAGCAAGGAAGCGGTGCAGTTCTCGACGATCACGCTGCGCGTCTCGAAGGGCCCGGAGCCCGCCCCGGAGCCCACGCCCAGCCCCACGCCGACGCCGTCTCGGACACCGTCCCCGACTCCGACCCCCGACCAGAAGCCTCCCGCGGAGAATCAGACCGACGGCGAGGGAGATTAGTGGCGCCCTCGCTCCCCCGCACCGTCGTTCGCCTGGCGGGGGCGACGGCGGTCGTCGGCGCGGCGTGCTTCGGCTGGGGCCTCGTCGAGGCCAAGCTGTACACGGTGCGTCGGCTGACACTGCCGGTGCTCCCGGCCGGGTGCCGACCTTTCACGGCGCTGCACATCTCCGACATCCATCAGTTGGCGAAGCAGCGCAGCAAGCTGGAGTTCCTGTCGGGCCTTGCCGACCTCAAGCCGGACCTGGTGCTGAACACCGGCGACAACTTCTCCCAGCCGCAGGCGCTGCATCCGCTTCTGGAGGCCCTCTCCAGCCTGTCCGGGGTGCCCGGTGTGTTCGTGTTCGGGTCGAACGACTTCCACGCGCCCAGTAAGGCCAAGCCGCTGCGCTACCTGCAGCACGGGCGCTCGTTCCATCGCCCGCACAGCCGCACCGCCCTGCCGTGGGAGGAACTACGGGAGGGCTTCGAGTCGTTCGGCTGGCAGGACGCCACACACCGCCGGCTGGGCCTCGATGTGAACGGGGTACACCTGGCCATCCGGGGGGTCGCCGACGCGCATCACGATCTCGACGACTATTCCACCGTCGCCGGTCCTGCCGACCCGGATGCCGACCTGAACGTCGGGATCATGCACGCCCCGTACCTGAGGACTCTCGACGCCATGACGGCCGACGGCCTGGACCTGCTGATCGCCGGTCACACCCACGGCGGCCAGGTGTGCGCCCCCGGCTTCGGTGCGCTGATCAGCAACTGCGACCTCCCGCCGTCGCGCGCCAAGGGTCTCTCCGAACACACCGCGGGCGGGCACACCGCCCTCCTGCACGTCTCCGCGGGCCTGGGCACGTCCCCCTCGGCTCCCTACCGCTTCGCTTGCCGTCCCGAGGTCAGCCTGCTGACCCTCATCCCCCGAAGCACCAGTTAGCGTTTCCGCCGGGAAGTGGCTAGTATTGCCGACGGCTCTTGAGCCATCGGGGTGTGGCGCAGCTTGGTAGCGCGCGTCGTTCGGGACGACGAGGCCGCAGGTTCAAATCCTGTCACCCCGACGAAGGTCGAGCGAAGTGGGAACTTATTCACACTTCCGAGGCCAAGGAAGGGGTTGACGCGCGAAGCGCTATCACCCCGACTGAGATGTCATGTTAGAACACCCGTCCTCATGAGGACGGGTGTTTTCTATTGACCTTCGGAGGTTGGGGCGCCCCGCGTCTACTCCGGGACGGAGATGTCCGCGACGGTGGCGTCGTAGCTGCGGATCAGCGCATCGGCATCGACGAACACGCTGTGGCCGAACACTCCGGCGCCGAGCACCACGCGCCGCCCGACGATGGTCTCGTCGGCGAACACCGGCCAGGCCGTGGAGCTGCCGATCGGGGTGATCGTGCCGCGCGCGTAGCCCGTCGCCGCCAACGCGAGGTCGGCCTCAGGCAGCCGGAGCCGGTTCACGCCGACGACCGCCCGCAACTTCGGCCACGAGATCGATCTCCCGCCGGGGATGAGCGCGAAGAGATAGGTGTCATCCGAGCGCTTCACCACCAGCGTCTTCACCAGCGCGGACGGCTCGACGCCGAGCAGCTCGGCCGCCTCGTGGAGCGACCTCGCCGGAGGACGCGGCCTCACCTCGACGTCGAGCCCCCGAGCAGCCGCGGCCTCCCGGACCCGGACCAACGGATCAGTCATGCCTACGTCCTCTCCCTTCGCGGCTATGCCGGGCGGCCGAGGCTCTCCCAGATCTCGTCGGAGGCGTCCCAGTCGTTGGCCTGCATCGCCGCCACCACGGTGCCACCGGCCACCCAGTACGCCCGGAACGCGCCGCCGGCGGTCACGTCGGTGTCGCCCTCGATGACGACGCGATCGTAGCCCTCCGGGCCGACGCTGCCCACGTACTCCATGCCGAGGTCGTACTGATCGGTGAAGAAGTACGGCATCCGGTCGTAGGCCTCGGCGCCGCCGAGCATGTTCCGCGCCGCGACCTTGGCCTGCTCGCTCGCCGTGTCCCAGTGCTCCACGCGGATCCGCCGGCCCAGCTTGGGGTGCTGCTGGTTCGCGATGTCCCCGACGGCGAAGACGTCCGGGTCGCCGGTGCGCAGCGTCGCGTCTACAAGAACGCCGTCGTCCACCGCCAGCCCGGCCTGCTCGGCCAGGCCGACCCGCGGCTCGGCGCCGATCCCGACGACCACCAGGTCGGCGTCGCCCAGGTCCTCGGCCCGCACCTCCGCGCCCAGGCGGAACTCGACGCCGTGGGCCCGGTGCAGGTCGGCGAACAGCTGCGCGACCTCCGGACCGAGCACACCGACCAGCGGCAACTCCGAGCGCCCATGGACCGTGACGACGCAGCCGAGCGTGCGCGCCGCCGCGGCCACCTCGAGCCCGATCCATCCCGCGCCCACGACGGCGACCCGACCCCCGCGGACGAGCGCCGCCTTGAGGCGCTCACTGTCCTCGATGGTACGCAGATAGGCCACCGGGGGACCCGCCGACTCCGCCAGCGGGAGCCGCCGCGGCGACGACCCGGTGGCTAAAAGCAACCGCTCGTAGTCCTGGGCACCGTCGGCGGTCTGCACGCGGTGCGCGGCCAGGTCGATCCCGGTGACGGTGGTGCCCAGCCGCAGTTCCACGTCGTGCTCGTCGTACCACCCGCGCTCGTGAACGAAGATGCTCTCCAGCGCATCGTCGCCGAGCAGGAAGCCCTTCGACAGCGGCGGCCGCTCGTACGGCGGATGCGGCTCCGCGCCGTAGAGAATCACCCTGCCGTCGTAGCCCTGCTCCCGCAGCTCGGTGACGGCGGTGCCGCCGGCGAATCCCGCTCCGATCACGATCATGCTCATGACATCTCCTCGGTACCCGGACGACCGACACGCCCCAGGGCTCATCTCTCACCGTAGTCCCGACCCCCCGTCACGCAACCGCGATCGGCGGACGGGCAGACGGAGACCCGGTGAGAGGTCTGCCGCCCCGTCAGACGAAGCCGAAGACCGGCGGGAAGACGACCACCACGATCGCGGCCCACACCAGGTAGACCGGAACGAAGGAGGTCTGCCACCGCTCGAGCACCGCGAAGCGGGTGCGCCCCAGGATGAATCGCAGCAGGAGCCATCCGGCCCCCGCCAGGTTCGCGAGCATGATCAGGTTGATCCCCAGCGACGCGAGCTTGTTGGCGGAGGCGCCGTACTCGCCGATCCTTCCGAGCATCGCGGCCAGGACGATCACGTCCACGACCAACGCGGCCGCGATCATGGCGAGCTGGAGGCCCTCGAACCAGCTGGGCGGCTTGTCCGCCTCCCGCGCGGACATCGAGTACAGCAGTAGCGCCACCGCAGCGATCATCACGATGTCGAAGACGATGAGGAGGTCGCGCGTCGCTGTGTCGAAGACGACGAGCGAACTGCCGCTACCGTCCGCCAGTCCCCGCTGGACGACGGCGCTCCCCACGAAGGCGATCAGCACCACCGCGAAGAGCGGCGTGAACAGCCGCGCGAGCACCGGAACGATGTTCTCGATCACGCCTTGCTTCTCCTCGACGAGCCACGCCCCCACCACGAACGCCGCCGCGGTGCCGCAGGGCGCCAGCCAGGACCGGATGAACTCGAAGAGGTCGACCCCGACCATCGAGAACACTCCCCCCGCCAGGGCGGAGAGCGCGAGGCCGCCGAGAAGGATCAGCAGCACATACACGGCCCACTCCCCGGTGAACCTCACGAAGTTCATCCGCGCGGCACCGCCGCGCACGTCCCCGTTCACATACGCCACGCCGACCGCGAGCCACAGCACCACGACGGCGTGCAGGATCGCGAGGAGGTGCGTCATCCCGAGCTCCTCGAACGGGTACGTCGCGAGAACGACGGCGACCACAGCGAACGGCGCGAGCGCCCCCACGGAGGTCCAGAGCCCGGCCCTCCGGCGCACCAGCAGATAGGCCGCGAGCGGCAGCAGGAAGAGGACGGGCGCGCTCGGGATGAGGAAGTCGTCCGCATCGGCACCGTCGAGGCCGATGATGCCGGGCAGCTTCACGAGCAACGCGGCCACCAGCGCGGCGACGACGGCGACCGGCAGCGAGTGCCGCTTCGGCGCCGACGGCGACGGATCGCCCATGACCAGCTGCTTCCAGAGCCGATCCGAATGCTCCCGCGCGAACTCGCGCGAGATCGCGTCGAGGCTTCCCATGCGCGTGACCGCGATCAGGAACGCCTCGTCGGCGCTCAGCCCGGAATCGACGAGCGCGTCGATCCGGTCCCGCAGGTGTCCCTCGAGCTCGTCGACGTCGGCCGCGGACAGCGCGTTCTTGCGGCTCACATAGCTGCGCCAGGAGACGATCTGCGCCTCGCAGCCGATGCCGCCCTCCTGCGCATCCACCGCGGGGACGCCACCTCCGTTCACCGCGCACCGCCCAGGGCCAGCCGTCCGCCGTCGTCCATCCAGACGCGGCCGAGGGCCTCGCTCACGACCTTCCACTGCTCGCGCTGCTCGGCGAAGGCCTGGGCTCCGCTCGCGCACAGCCGATAGTGCTTCCTCCGCCGCCCACTGGGCGCCTGCACCCAGAACGACTCGACGTGTCCCAGCCGCTCGAGCCGGTGGAGCAGCGGATAGAGCATGCCGTCGCTCCACTCGATGCGGCCGTTGGACAGCTCGTTGATCCGCTGCAGGATGGCGTAGCCGTACGATTCGCCCTCCGCGAGGATTCCCAGCACGAGCGGCGTGGCCGCGGCCGCCACCAGGTCTTTCCCGATGCGCATGATGCCTCCTTGGTTCTGTCTGCCAGGAACTATATACCTTGTAGTTCTATGCATAGCGCTGCAAGGCACAGGCGATCGGTTTCCCCGTCGTCTGCCAGGGGGCGTCGGCGAGCCCGGACACCGACAGGCGCCCCCGACCGTCCGGTCGGGGGCGCCTGTTGTGACGAGAGGTGCGAGACTACGCCTTGCTGAGCGCGGCGCGCTTCAGGGCCTGGAACTCGTCCTGATTGATGGCGCCGTCGGCGAGCAGCTTCTGGGCCTGGGCGATCTCATCGGCCGGGCCGCCGGCGACGGTGCGGATGTAGGAGTCGGTGGCGGCCTTGTTTGCGGCCACCTGAGCCTGGGTGCGCTCCCCCATGCCCTTGCCGCGGACGATCAGGTAGACCAGCGCGGTGAGCAGCGGCAGGAAGATCAGGGCGATGAACCACACGGCCTTGGCGCCGCCGCCGAGCTCACGATCGCGGAACAGGTCGGTGATGATGCTGAACAGAGCCATCAAGTAGGCGATGAAGATGAAGATGCTGATGAACCACAGCGTGGTGTTCCATAGGTTGGACAGAATATCGGGCATGACAAGAACTCACTTTCAGTGAATGTTCGGAGAAAAGACCCTGAGCGTCACCCAAGGTCGTTCGCGCATGTTATCGGGTCGCGAACATGGCTCAGGTCGATCCCCTCGGGCTGAGCCAGGAATCCGAGGGGCTGCGCGTCACTCGCGCGGATCGTCGGACAATGCCTTCTTCAAGAGGGTGAGCGGCAGCAGCCAGGTGCCGAGCGACGACACTAGCCAGATGATCAGGGAGGCGACGATCCACGTCGTGATTCCCCCGGTGATCTGGATGCCCTCACCGCCGAACATCGTGGCGATGAACAGCGCCACGAGGGTCGAGATGATGCCGATGCCACCCAGCAGCGCCGGAGCGTAGCGGCGCGCCATCTTGAACACGAAGGGCGTCAGGATGAGTTGCGCGGCCGCGAAGATCAGCACCGCCAGCACGAAACCGAGGGGACGGACGTGTACATCGTCGAGCAACCAGGCCGCGACGGCGAAACCCAACGCCGCCGACACCAGGCTGATGCCCGCGCGGATCAGCATCCTGATCATGATCGGTCGCCTTCCGTCGTCACATCCGCGCGAGAATGCGCTGCTTCTGGAGCTCGAACTCGGCATCGGTGAGGATGCCCGCGGCGCGCAGCTCGCCGAGCTGACGCAGCTGCTCGATCGCCTGCTCGGCACCCGCAGCCGGCGAGGCCGCGGGGGCCGGAGCGGGAGCCACCGGAGCGACCGGCGCCGCGGCCGGAGCCTGGGCTGCCTGGACCTGAGCCGCCTGAGCGGCCGCAGCCTGGGCCTGCGCCTGGGCGTCGCGGGCGGCGTCCTCGGCGGCCCAGCGGTTCTGCTGCTTGCGGTGGACGTTTCCCGCGACGCGCGTCGCAACGGAGGCCTTCACGGCCGTCCTCATAATTCCCATGGTCGTGCTCCCTATTCCTGGACGAGATCGGTGGACAGCTCGGAAAGATCGACGCCTCCCACGGCCTGCAGACGAATCCCCGCCTGGGCCCACGCGGCGGCGACGGGCGCCAGACTGCGGTCCTGATAGACCACGACGATCGCCGTCTCCCCCTCTCCCAGGTCGGAGGCCACCGCCGCGAGATCGTCCTCGCCGAGCAATCCCGAATCGGCGCCCACGAACTGGTCCAGACCGCTCAGGGCGCAATCCTGGAGGTTCAGATGCGTTCCCCCGCCGTGGCCGTCGGATCGCACCACCTCAAGGTCGAGAAGGTCGATGCTGCCGCGGTCGGCGAGCTCCAGCAGGGTCTGCAATCCGCCCAGGGGATCGGCATGCTCTGGGACCACGAACACTGCGAAATCCACAGGTCCGGAAAACTCCGTTGACGTCATGCGCACATGCTATACCCGCTTCACACCGTCGTGAGGAGCGTGTCACGACGGATCTGGACATCCCCCATTTCTGGGGAAACGCCGATCGATGGCGCGCGGGGCGGGCGCGCCCTGCGCTCATCGGCCTACTCGTCGGCTCCAGCGACGAGGACGGGCTCGAACATCACGCGCCGCCCCTCGAAGGCGCGCCCGAGGGTGACCTGATCCGCATACTCCAGGTCGCCGCCCACCGGGAGCCCGCTGGCAGGACGGCTGACCCGGACGCCGAAATCGCGCAGCATCCGGCTCAGGTAGGCGGCCGTCGCCTCACCCTGGGTGTCGGGGTCGGTGGCCAGGATGACCTCCTGCACCACCCCGTCGGCGAGGCGCTGGAAGAGCTCGCGAGTGCGCAGGTCGCCGGGCCCTCGCCCGTCGATGGGAGAGATCGACCCTCCCAGGACGTGATACAGGCCGCGGAACTCGTTGGTGCGCTCGATCGCGACCACATCCTTGGACTCCTCGACGACGCACAGCTTGGTGTGATCGCGCCGGGGATCCCGGCAGACCCGGCACCGCTCCTCCTGCGAGACGTTGAAGCAGACCTCGCAGAACCTGGCCGACGCCTTCACCCGGCGCAGCGTGTCCGCGAGCGAGTAGACATCCTCCTCGGGGGCGTCGAGCAGGAAGAACGCGATGCGCTGCGCGCTGCGCGGACCGATGCCGGGCAGCCGGCTCAGCTCATCGATCAGATCCTGGATGGGGCCTTCGTACACGGGCCAAGTCTCCTCTGAGCGTCGCGGGAGTCCGCGTCACATCCCCATGCCGGGCGGAAGCTGCGGCATCGAGGCAGCCGCGGCCTCGTCGACGGCGTCCTTGGCGGCGCGGAAGGCGGCGACGATCAGATCCTGCAGGGTCTCGATGTCGCTGGGATCCACCACCTCCGGCGCGAGCCGCACATCGGTGAGTTCGCCCTTGCCGGACACCGTCATCACCACGAGGTCGCCCCCGGCGCTGCCCGTGAAGCTCTGCGCCGCCAAATCCTCCTGAGCCTGCAAGAGGTCTTCCTGCAGTTTCTGCGCCTGCGCCATCAGCTGACCCATGTCGAAGCCGTCGAACATCGCTTCACCTTTCCCTTCACCAAGACTGCTCTACTTTACGTCCCGCACCGACGAGACGCCCTGAGGGCCCTCCAGCACATTATCGCGGCATGTCGCTTCGAAGGATCGGGCACCTGACTGCGCTGTCGGTCGCGCCCACGGAGCCCCACTACGAGGACGAACCTCCGCCTTGTCATGCATCCCGCCCAGAAACCGACACACACGCACTAATTTCTGGACGCGCCCTCATTTCCTGTCGGACCCTTACTCTGCACGTCCCAGCTCTTCCACGGAGATGACCTCCGCGCCGAAGGCCGTGGTCAGCAGTTCCTCGGCGTTGTGGGCGGCGTCCAACTCCTCGTCGTCCTGCGAGACCTCGTACATCTCCGACGCCGGCTCCCGGGAAGGGGACGGGCCGGGCTGGCGGGGGCCGGGCTGACGAGGCGTGTACCGGGGCTGCGAGGGCTCCGCCGGACGGGCGGCGGGCTGCGGCCGGGGCGTCGCCTCCGGCGCCGGAGCGGGGGCGGACAGGGAGGGCGGGGCCTCGTCGGCGAGCACCGCCCGCACTCTCAGCTCGACGCCGATCACCGCGACCAGCGCCTCCCCCAGGACCTCCGCGCTCCCGCCGGAGCCGAAGTTGTCGCGGGCACCGGCGCTGGCGAAGCCCAGCGTGAGGGCTCCGTCGGCGACGTCGACCACCTGGGCGTGCTGCGACAGCATCATGTAGGTGAAACGCTTGCGCTGCTTCACCTCTTCGAGCACGCTCGGCCAGACACGCCTCAGCTCGGCGGCGGTGAGCTGACCGCTCGGCGGCGGGGCCGTCGGACGGGAGGGTGGCGCCGCCGGCTGGGGCGGGCGCTCCACCCGCGTCGTGCCGGCACCGGTGCGCGGCGGCGCCCCGGCGGGACGGCGCCCCTGCGGCGCGTTCGCCGAGGAGGCGGGGGCGGACGACTCCGGCGCCGGACCGCGCGCCGCGTCACCCGGGCGCGACGGTGCGGGCTCGGCCTGCGGTGCGGGCGAGGGCGGAGCGGGCTGCGGCGATGCGGGCTGGGGCGACGCCGGGCCGGCCGCGACCCGGGCCTCGCCCGGCACGTCCTCCCAGTTGGCGGGGGCGGGCTGAGCGGGGGCCGCCGATCCCATCATCCCGACGCGGCGCTCCAGCCTGTCCATCCGGGCATGCAGACCCCGCTCGTCGGTATCGGAGCCGGGCAGCAGTACCCGGGCGCACATCAGCTCCAGATGCAGGCGGGGCGCGGTGGTGCCGCGCATATCGGTGAGCCCGGTGGCGATCACCTCCGCGGCACGAGTGAGCTCCCCCGGTCCCAGGCCGGCCACCTGCGTCTTGAACCGCTCGGCCTGATCGGCGGAGACGTCGAGCAGCCCGGAATCCACCGCGTCGGGCACCGCGGACAGGATCACCAGGTCTCGGAGCCGACGGAGCAGATCTTCGGCGAAGCGACGCGGGTCTTGCCCCACCTCGATCACCTTGTCGACGGCACGAAACACCCCGGCGGAGTCCCCCGCCGCGAAGGCGTCGATGATCTCGTCGAGCAGCGAATCCGGGGTGAAGCCGAGCAGCCCCGTGGCCTGCTCGTAGACGACTCCGTTCTCGCCGGCGCCGCCCAGCAGCTGATCCAGCACCGAGAGCGAGTCGCGCACCGATCCGGCGCCGGCGCGCACCACCAGCGGCAGCGCGGCCGGGTCGACGCGGACGCCCTCTTGTTCGCAGATCTCCGCGAGGTAATCGCCCAGCACGCGCGGCGGCACCAGGCGGAACGGGTAGTGATGGGTGCGCGAGCGGATCGTGCCGATCACCTTCTCCGGCTCCGTCGTCGCGAAGATGAACTTGGTGTGCGGCGGCGGCTCTTCCACCAGCTTCAGCAGCGCATTGAAGCCCGCGGTGGTGACCATGTGCGCCTCGTCGACGATATAGATCTTGTACCGGCTGGACACGGGCGCGAAGAAGGCGCGCTCGCGCAGGTCGCGCGCATCGTCGACGCCGCCGTGCGACGCCGCGTCGATCTCGATCACATCGATGGAACCGGGGCCTCCGCGCGCCAGATCACGGCACGACGCGCACTGACCGCACGGATCTGCCGTGGGGCCCTGCTCGCAGTTGAGGCAGCGGGCCAGGATGCGCGCGGAGGTGGTTTTGCCGCACCCGCGCGGGCCTGAGAAGAGATAGGCGTGATTGACCCGGTTGTTCTCCAGCGCGCGGCGCAGCGGCACGGTGACGTGATCCTGGCCGATCACCTCCGCGAACGAATCCGGTCGGTAACGCCGGTACAGGGCGAGCGGGGCCTCCGGGGCCGCGTCGACATGGGCGGACGGGCGCCGGGAAGGGGCCGGCGGAGGGGGTGGGATGGTGGCGTCCGGCGCGTCCAGGAACTCGTCGTCGTCCACGAGTTCGTCGTCGAAGAGACCGGGGCCCTCCATAGGCTCGAACTCCGGCAAGCCGTCATCGAACGGCTCTTCGCCGAAGAGATCCTGATCCGCGTCGTAGCTCTGGTCCACGTCTTCACCCTATTCGACGGCACTGACAGGGGAACGAAAAAGGTCCCTCGCGCACCCGACAGAGCTCACTTACCCTTGCTGCCTTCCGGCCCTGGGGGAGTTGGGCGAGGTAACGCCGCGCGAGGAACCGGGCCTCACTGTACTAGGGCGTGCTGCGAAAGTGGAAATGGCCTACTCCGCGACGCCCTGGGACGTGTTGCGAAAGTGGAAATGGCGACCGACGCGACACCCCGGCAGGCTGGGCGATCGCCATCCGGTCCCGCACGGACGCTCCGTCCCGGCACTGTCACGAGTACTGTCCTCGGCATGGTGCATGAATCCGATCCGGTGGTCGCTGAGGTGCGGCGCGGCGACATCGTGGAGTGCCTCCACCACGGCTCCGTCGCCGTGACCCGACCCGGGGGAGGGCTGCGGCTCGCCGTCGGTCAGGTCGACGCCCCGATGCTGCCGCGATCCGCCCTCAAGCCCCTTCAAGCGGTCGCGATGCTGCGCCACGGGCTGGACCTCTCCGGGGCCGAGCTGGCCCTCGTCGGCGCGTCGCATTCGGCCGAGGCCTTCCACCTCGACGGCGTGCTCTCGATCCTCGACGGGGCGGGGCTGCCGGCGTCGGCGCTCCAGACCACGCCCGCGCTGCCCGGCGACGCCACCGCTCTCGCCGACTGGCTGCGCGCAGGACGCGACAAGGAGCCGCTGGCCCACTGCTGCTCGGGGAAGCACGCGGGCATGCTGCGCACCTGCGCGCGCAACGACTGGCCGACGCCGACCTATCTCGCTCCCGAGCATCCCCTCCAGGCGGCCCTGCACCGCACCGTCGCGGAACTCACGGGCGACGACCTTCCCGGCTCGGTGCCCGACGGCTGCGGGGCGCCGGCCTTCACCGTCACGCTCGCCGGCCTCGCGCGCGCCTTCGGCCGGCTGGCCGCGGCCTCCGACGGCCCGGAGAAGCTGGTGGCCGACGCCTTCCGTCTCCATCCGGAATACGCCTCCGGGACGACGCGCGCCGAACCCGTCTTCCACCGCGAGGTTCCGGGGCTGATCTGCAAGTCGGGCGCCGAGGGGGTGCTCGCCGTCGGCCTGGACGACGGCACGGGCATCGCGGTCAAGATCTCCGACGGCGCCGACCGCGCCACCGTCGCGGTGCTCGTCGCCCTCCTCGGGGGTCTCGGTCTCACCACCCCCGCCCTGGAGGCCCTCAATCCCTATCCGGTCCTGGGCCACGGCGCGCCCGTCGGACGCGTCGTCTCCCGGCTGGGGCTCCCGGAACGCCTCCGCGACTCGTGATTTGGGCCCCCGCCGAGGGCTCCGGTAGAGTACCCGGCGGAGGATTCGCCTAGAGGCCTATGGCGCTCGCTTGGAAAGCGGGTTGGGTTCA
>DAOLFC010000076.1:0-16613 GCA_035326505.1 Arachnia sp. | reverse complement strand
TCGTCGTACTTGAGCACGTTCTTGCGCATCTCGAAGTTCTGCGCCTCGACCTGCTTCTGCGCGGACTCGATCGACTTCGACACCGACCGGGCATCGATCGGGACGTCGTCGGGCACCTTCAGCATCAGCATCGCCCGTTCCATCAGCTCAGGGCGGAAGAGCCGCATGAGGTCGTCGGCGAGCGAGAGGTAGAACCGGGACTCCCCCGGGTCGCCCTGACGACCCGAACGGCCTCGCAGCTGGTTGTCGATGCGACGCGACTCGTGGCGCTCGGAGCCCACGACGTAGAGACCCCCCGCCTCCACGACCTCGTTGTGCTCGGCCGCGGTCTGCTCCTCCAGCGCCTTCAGCGTCTCCGGCCAGGCGGCCTCGTACTCCTCCGGGGTCTCGACGGGATCCAGCCCGTCCTTGCGCAACTGAAGGTCGGCGAGGAACTCCGGGTTGCCGCCCAGCATGATGTCGGTGCCGCGGCCCGCCATGTTGGTCGACACCACGACCGCGCCCTTGCGTCCGGCTTCCGCGACGATCGCGGCCTCACGGGCATGGTGCTTGGCGTTCAACACCTGGTGCGGCACGCCCGCGCGCTTCAGCAGCTGCGACAGCAGCTCCGACTTCGCCACCGACGCGGTGCCGAGCAGCACCGGCTGGCCGGCGCCATGCCGCTCCTTCACGTCGGCGACGATGGCGTCGAACTTCGCCTCCTCCGTGCGGTAGATCAGGTCGGGCTGGTCGATGCGCACCATCGGCCGGTTGGTCGGGATGGGGATCACGCCCAGGCCGTAGATCTTCTGGAACTCCGACTCCTCGGTCTTGGCGGTGCCCGTCATGCCGGCGAGCTTGTCGTACATGCGGAAATAGTTCTGCAGCGTGATCGTCGCGAGGGTCTGGTACTCGTCCTTGATCTGGACGCCTTCCTTGGCCTCCAGCGCCTGGTGCAGGCCCTCGTTGTAACGACGACCCGCGAGGGTGCGACCAGTGTGCTCGTCGACGATCAGGATCTCACCGTCGGGCGTGACCACGTAGTCCTTGTCGCGCGCGAAGAGTTCCTTGGCCTTGATCGCGTTGTTCAGGTACGAGATGAGCGGCGTGTTCGCCGACTCGTAGAGGTTGTCGATGCCCAGCCGGTCCTCCACCTTCTCGATGCCCGGGGCCAGGATCGCGACCGTGCGCTTCTTCTCGTCCACCTCGTAGTCGCCCGAGGGGTCGTCCTCGTCCTTGCGCCGGCGCAGGCTGAGCACCATGCGGGCGAACACGGGGTACCAGTCGTGGTTGTCCTCGGCGGGACCGGAGATGATCAAGGGCGTGCGGGCCTCGTCGATCAGAATGGAGTCGACCTCGTCCACGACGGCGTAGTGATGGCCGCGCTGCACCATGTCGGACTTGCGCAGCGCCATGTTGTCGCGCAGGTAGTCGAATCCGAACTCGTTGTTGGTGCCGTAGGTGATGTCGCAGGCGTAGGCGCCGCGGCGCTGCTCGGGGGTCATCTGGGACAGGATCGCCCCGGTCTCCAGGCCCAGGAAATGATGCACGCGGCCCATCTGCTCCGACTGGTACTTCGCGAGGTAGTCGTTGGTCGTGACGACATGCACCCCCTTGCCAGAGAGCGCATTCAAGTAGGCGGGCAGCGTGCCCACCAGCGTCTTGCCTTCACCGGTCTTCATCTCCGCGATGTTGCCCCAGTGCAGGGCGGCGCCGCCCATGAGCTGCACATCGAAGTGGCGCTTGTCCAGCACCCGCACCGCGGCCTCACGCACGGTGGCGAAGGCCTCGGGCATGATCCGGTCGAGCGACTCTCCGTCAGCGATGCGAGCCCTGAACTCGTCGGTCATGGCGCGCAGCTCCGCGTCGCTCATCACCGTGAAGTCCCCCTCGATCGAGTTGACTTGATCGGCCACCTTCTGGAGCTTGCGCAACTGTGCCTTCGAGCCGACGCTGCTCAGAAAGTCCATGAAACCCACGTCGATCATCCTTACATCCCGGGATTTATACCGTCCGCAATCCTAGCCGCACGTTCGCCACCTCAAAACCGCGAAACCGCCTGGCGGCTCATCGGAGCGCCGCCAGGCGGTTTCGTGGGTCGGGACTACTCGGTGATATCCAGCTGGATCAGCCCGTAGTTGTAGGCCTTGCGCCGGTAGACCACCGCGGGCCGCCCGGTCTCCGCGTTCTGGAACAGGAAGAAGTCGTGTCCGACCAACTCCATCTCGTCGAGCGCCTGGGCCAGGGTGAGGGGGGTGGTCTCGAAGACCTTCTCCCGCACCACGAGCGGGCCGTCGCCCGTGACCACCAGACCGGCGACGGTCCTGCTGGGCACGGCATCGTCCTGGTCCTCGACGGGCGTGGCCGGCGACAGCACGGCCTCCGAGGCGACGAACGGCGCATCGGCGGTGCGCAGGCCACGATGGGTCTTGCGCCGGTCCGCGGCCTTGCGAAGCTGGGTCTTCAGCCGGTCCAAGGCCATCTCGAAGGCCGCCGTCTTGTCGTTGGAGCGAGCCTCCGCTCGGACCACCGGGCCGCGGCTGCGCAGCGTGATCTGGACGTTGATGGCATCGGAGGGATGCTTGGGCGCGTCCTTCGCGTCGAACTCGACTTCGGCCCGGATCACCCGGTCGCGCAGCCTCTCCACGGTCGACATGCGCTCGGCAACCAGTTCCTTCAGCTCAGGACTGATGGTGCAGTGGCGACCTGTGACGACAATGTCCATTGTTCCTCCGTCTCCTGGGCTCAGCGGCCCATGTCTCAGGCGGTTCGCTGGGGCGAACCGTCCATGTGCGGCCGGCTTCCGGCCGAATACAGAAAACGCCATCCGCGATCCGGCGAGCCGGTGGTTGCGTGTGGCGCTCTCATACCGAAACATTACCGCTCGTGGCACTCAGACAAGGGGAAACGCGTCGTGATCGTCAACATCGCCGATCACCGCGCCTCCCCAGACCTGGGTCCCCGCCTCAGTGAGCGCACGATGGGCCTCCCGCAGCGTGGCTCCGGTGGTGGCGAGATCGTCGACGATCACCACCGTGCGGCGCGCGCCGGAGACGGCCCGCATGGCCCCCGCCAGGTTCGCGCGGCGCTGGACGCGTCCCAGGAGCGACTGATCGGCGCCCCCACGTCCTCGGCGCAGCCAGCGGCGATGCGTCAGGCCCAGGGTGCGCGCCGCGACCGCGGCCAGGGCGTCGGTGTGATCGAATCCTCTCCGGCGCACGGCGGAGGGCAGCGAGGGCACCGGGACCAGGACCGTGCCCTCCGGAGGCGCGAGCGCCTGCACCGCGCAGGCCAGCCGACGGCCGAGGAAGCCCGCGAGGTGAAAGGCCCCATCGTCCTTGAAGGCCGGAACGATGTGCTCCAGGAGCGGCCGGTAGGGGTTCGCGGCGGTCAGGGGCAGGTCCGGGCCGCGTTCCAGCCGGAACGCCGGCGCGCTCAGGACGCGGACGCACTCGCGGCAGATCCCCAGCCCCGGGCGTCGGCACCCCGGACAGGCCGAACCGAGCAGCAGGTCCACGGCGGCATCCAGCAGGTCGGAGACTCTCATGCCCCATGATCGGCGTCCGGCCGCCCGATTTCCCATCGGATCATTGCGCTGTGGAAAACGCCCGCGGGCCGCCGTTCTATCCGCCTAGCCCGCGTAGGCGATGACCTCCGCCTCCTCGATCGCTCGGCTCCAGCGGGTGATCGACTCGTATCGCCACACCATTCCGTCGACGGTGCGGATCGCGATACCGCCCCCGCCCCGCCGGATGAGGGCGGTGAGCCGGTCCACCTCGACGACGGGCGGGGACAGATCCTCCACGCCGGATCCGTCCGCCTGGACCAGGAAGATGCTCTGCGCGCCCCCGGCCGCGGCGAGGACGGCCAGGCTGGTCTCCCCCTGCCAGTCCGCCGCCTCGATGCCCGTCAGCGGCTGGCCGGTGGGGCTGACGGGCCGCACCTGGCGCCAGTGCGTGGCCAGCCGGACGTCGCCGCCGGCGATCGTCATCATGCCGAGCTGGGGCGTGCCGTCCTTGACGGTGATGGTCGCGGCGGTGGCGCCGGTCTGCGAGACGGTCATCGACCGGAGCCGGTGCCCGGAGGGCAGATCGACCGCCATCGCGCTGACGTCTCCCTGCGCACTGACCACCAGCACGACGGGGGCGCCGGAGGGATCGTCGGCCAGCACCCACAGCTCCCCGAGCACGAACTGGGGGCAGCGCAGATTCTGATAGTCGTGTTCGACGGGCGTGAACCGGCCCTTCGGGGTTCCCAGCAGGAGGGTGCGGCCGTCGTCGTTGACGATCGCCGCGAGGGTCGCGTCGATCGAGATCGCGAGCTCGGCCGCGTCGGGAAGCCCTTCGGACAGCGGAGCCAGTTCGCGGGTGCTGGTCACCACCCCCAGCACGCCCTGGATGATCGCGTACAGATCTGGCGTGGTCGCCCGGTTGAGCACCTGGTATCCCTGCTGAGAGGACAGCTCTAGCACACCATCCGACCGTTGCCCGGGCAGGTCGAAGGGGACCCCGTCGACGGTCAGCCGGAGACCGGTCGTGCGAGGCACCGCGGTGAGACTCCAGAGGAGCTGGGCCCCCAGCCGGCGCAGCGCCTCCTCCGGCATCCCCGCCGGCAGTCCGGCGAGATCCACCATGACGACCCCCTCGGCGTTGATCGTCGCTCCCTCGGGCCCCATCCGCACGCCGGGCCCGAGGGCGTTGGTCACCGCAGGGGCGAGCTCCGGGCTGGGGCCGGCGAGCTGTGTCTCCACGACGCGCTGCGGGGTCACCAAGGATTCCGGGAGGTAGAACACGTCCGGCACGACGTGGGTGCCCTGCCTGCTCATGAAGTAGGTCGTCACGCGCGAGTAATAGCGTTCGAAGAGGAAGCGGGAGAGCAGCAGGCCCTCCGGCGGCGCGTCGATGCGCCATTGCCCGTCCACCTGGATCAAGCCGAAGTCGTGATGCATGGTTCCGGCCTCGGGGGCGTAGCGTCCCTGGCGATCGAGCGTGCCGACCTGCCGCCCGTCCAGCGTCGGGGGGACCCCGACGAGGCCCCCGTCGTAGATCGTCGCCCCGGAAGAGGGCTGCCAGTCCTTCTCGGCCTGCCCCGTGAGGTACTCCCGCGCGATGGCGTAGTCGGCGTCCGGATCGGCCATGGCCAAGAGGAAGCCGTCGATGAGCTGCTCGGGAGACATGTCCACCGCGGGCGGCTCAGGAGCGATCTCGACGCCCGGCTGCTCCAGCACCATCTTCACCTGCTCGACGGGGCCGCTGCTGGGCAGCTCCGCGCATCCGGTCAGGAGGACCGACAGCAGCACCAGCATCGCCGCGCATCCACGACGCATCATCTCAATCGCCTCCCTGGTCGTCGACGGGAATGATCGGCAGCGGCGACCCGGTGAGCCGGCGGGCGGGATCACGCGGCAACGTCAACCGGAACTGCGCTCCTCGGCCCGGGCGCCCCCAGGCGCTCAGCCAGCCATGGTGCAGCCGGGCGTCCTCCAGCGAGATCGCCAGCCCCAGGCCTGTTCCGCCCACCATCCGCGTGCGGGACGGGTCCGCGCGCCAGAACCGTTCGAACACCAGCGTCGCCTGCTCCGACGGGAACCCGATGCCGTGGTCGCGGACGGTGAGCGCCACGGCCTCGTCGTCACCCGCGACGGTCACCACGACGGGCTTGCCCTCGCCGTGCTCGATCGCATTGACGATCAGGTTGCGCAGGATCCGGCGGACCCGGATCGCGTCGATCAGCACCGCCCCGGCGGTTCCATCTTGGCGCAGCACCAATCGAACGCCCTGGCGCGACGCGAACGGCTCGTGCGTGGCGAGCTCGGCCGCCGCCAGCGCATCCAGGTCGACCTCGTCGAGCGCCAGAGCTGCCGCGCCGGCGTCGATCCGCGAGATCTCCAGGAGGTCCGCGAGCAACGCGTCGAACCGGTCGATCTCCGCGCTCATGAGTTCGATGCTGCGCGCGCTGGCGGGATCGAAGTTCCGGCGCGAGTCGTGCAGCATGTCGGCCGCCATCTTGATCGTCGTCATCGGCGTGCGCAGTTCGTGGGAGACGTCGCTGACGAAGCGGCGCTGCACGAGGGAGAGCGACTCGAGTTGCTGGATGCGCTGCTGGAGATCCGCGGCCATCTTGTTCATCGACTGCGCCAGCAGCGCGAGGTCGTCGGTGCCCCGCACCACCATGCGCTGGCCCAGCTCGCCGGAAGCCAGCTGGAGCGCCGTCTGACTGGCCCGGCGCACGGGCCGCACCACCTGCTGAGTGACGAAGTAGCCGATCAGTCCGAGCGCCAGCACCAGCAGCAGGAAGGTGGCGATGATCGCCGACTGGACCATCCGCACCACCTGCACCTCGTGGCTCATCGGGAAGATGAAGAAGGCCGGGTATCGTTCGCCCGTGCTTCCCAGCAGCGTGGCGCCCACCACCCAGCCCGGCTCCGCGGGGCTGCCGGGGTCGGTGTAGCGCACCAGGGTGGGGGCGACGAACGCCTCCTCGCTGCCGGCCTGCGCGACGGCCAGCCGCAGGTCCTCTGGGACGGAGTCGGCGCTGATCCCCGTCGACACGAGCCGCGACGAGGGCGCCTGGATCATCACGTGGTACTGGCCCGCTTGCGCGCTCACCAGGTCGGCGAGCCTGCTCAGCGACTCGTAGGTGGAGACCCCCCGCTGCTCCGGAGAGCGCAGCTGCCGCTGCATGAAGGTCACGATGCTGCCGGACTCGGTGACCGACGCCTGCCGCTTGGACTCCGCGATGCCGGCCGTCACGACCTGCACCAGGGCGATGCCGGCCAGCGCCAGCACCAGGAGGGAGGCGGCCAGAGTGGAGGCCAGCACGCGCAGCGGGAGCGAACTCCACCAGAGCTGGTGCAGCGGCCGGATTCTACGCCGGGTTGGGCTCACCGGCTCGGTACCCTATCCCGCGCACGGTGACGACGATCTCCGGGTGCTCCGGGTCGCGTTCCACCTTCGCCCTCAACCGCTGCACGTGGACGTTGACCAGGCGCGTGTCCGCGGAGTCGCGGTATCCCCACACCTCGTCGAGCAGGGCGTCGCGGGTGAAGACGTGGCCGGGCCGCTTCGCCATGGCCAGCAGGAGATCGAACTCCAGGGGGGTCAAGGCCAACGTCAGCTCGCCGCGCCGCACGACGTGCGAAGAGATGGAGATCGTGAGGTCGCCGATCCGGAGCAGGTCGGTGCCGGCCTCGTGGTTGATGCGACGCAGCCGCGTACGGATCCGGGCCACCAGTTCCTTGGCCCGGAACGGCTTGGGGACGTAGTCGTCGGCTCCCGCGTCCAGGCCGGACACCACATCGGCGGTGTCGGACTTCGCGGTGAGCATGATGATCGGAACCCCGGAGAGGGAGCGGATGTCGCGGCACACCGCCACACCGTCGCGGCCGGGCAGCATGAGATCCAGCAGCACCAGGTCGGCGCGGGAGCGCCGGAACTCCGACACGGCGGCGTCGCCGCTTGCGCAGCGGATCGTGTCGAACCCTTCCTGGCGCAGCACGATCTGCAACATCTCGGACAAAGCCTCGTCGTCGTCGACGATGAGGATCCGAGCTTTACCCTTCACATCGCTCACCCATGCCTCCCTCCGACACATGCTAGCCAGTCTCACCAACCCTGCGGGGCAGGCGTGAGCACTGCGTCGATTGAGCACCGCGTCGACGGAGTGCTGGGTCGGCGGGGTTCTCAGTTGAGCGCGGGCTGGTCCGTCCAGGTGGACCAACGGCCCAGCATCCCGCCGCGCCGGCGAAGCACCCGCCGCCACATCCCGTCGGGTGTACCGAACACCTCCTCCACGGTGGCGACCGTCCGGAACCAGGATCCGCGGATGAGTTCGCCCTCCAGCTGACCCGGGCTCCATCCCGACAGTCCCACGAAGATCCTCAGATGGGTGAAGGCGCCCCTCACCAGCTCGATGGGGGTGTCCAGATCCAGCATCCCGATGTCGCCGAACACGCGCCGCCAGCCCGGGGGCTCTTCCCAGGCGTTGGCGACGTGGGCCAGCGCGACCGCGGACTGCTGCGAGACGGGCCCGCCTTCGAAGGGCATCGCCGGAGGGGTCAGCAGTTCCGTGAACTGGCCCAGCGGGCCCTCGATATCGACGCTGGACAGATGGTGCAGGCAGACGCCCAAGGTGCCGTTCTCGTTGTGCTCCAGCAGGAGGACGACGCTCTGCTCGAAGTAGCCGCCGCGCCCGGGGTCGGCCGAGATCAGCAACTGCCCCGGCTCGATGGCCCCGCCCGCTTCCATATGTCGAGCCTAGCCGCACCGCACCACGACGGGCACCCCCAAGGGCACGAATCGCCGTGGGGGCTACTAGACTCCAGGGAAAGCACCGTGTGCGGTAGGCACGGTTCGACGTGGAAGGCGAGACATGGCGGTTGAGGCCGGATCGGCGACGATGTCCGAGCGCACCGCGCCGGATCGGTTCATGCGACGGCTGCTCCTCGTCCCGGAGTCACCCTCCCCCGATTCGCGGACCGTCGGCGAGGCGCATCGCGCGTTCCGGATCTCCCTGATCGTCTCGGGCGTCCGGTGCCTGTTCAGCTACGTGCTCATCCCCGTGCTCGTGCCCCTGCTGAGCTTCGCGGGCGTCCTCGCGGCCCCGGTCGGCATCGCGCTCTGCGTGATCGCGGTGGTGAACGGCATCGTCAGCCTCCGCCGGTTCTGGGTGTCCAACCATCGTTCTCGTTGGATGTACACCTGGTTCATGGTGGTGGTGTTCGCGGTGCTGGCGGTCGCCCTGTTCTCGGACATCGCGCGATTGGTCGCCTGACGATGAACCCCGAACCCAGCCGAGACGAGGTCGAACTGTCTATCGTCGACGACGAGGCGACCCCTGCCCCGGACGAGGCCGAGCCCGCCGACACCGATATCGCTCAGACCATCGTCACGGTGCTGTTGTTCGTCGCCTTCCTCAGTTTCGTCGTCGTCTGCCTGCCGTTCTTCTTTTTCGGCTAGCGGGCGCGGCGGCCGCCCGGACACTTCGTCTCCCGTCGTCCACCGAAGGACCCATCTCATGACCGGAAGGCTCCTAGCGTCGCCGCTGCCGATCGTCGCTGCGCCCATGGCCGGAGGCGCCACCACCGTGGGTCTGGCCGCCGCGGTGGCGACGGCGGGCGGATTCCCGTTCCTCGCGGGCGGTTACAAGACCCCGGAGGCGCTCGCCTCGGAGATCGCGCAGCTCCGGTGCCTGACCGGCGAGTTCGGGGTGAACCTGTTCGTGCCGTCGACGGACGAGGTGGACGAGGCCTCCTTCGCCGCCTATGCCGCAGAGATCGCGCCCGAGGCTTCGGTGTACGGGCTCTCGATGGATGCGACGCCCAGGACTCATGACGACTGGTGGGAGGAGAAGCTCGCCCTGTTGCGCGAGCGTCCCGTCCCCGTCGTGTCCTTCACCTTCGGGCTGCCCGAACCCGCGCACGTCGCGGCGTTCCGCAGGGCCGGGACTCGCGTGCTGGCAACCGTCACCTCGGCAGAGGAGGCGCGCCGAGCCGCCGAGATTCGCGTCGACGGCTTGGTGGTACAAGGACCCGACGCCGGCGGACACAGCGCCGTCTTCGACGCGCGACGAACACCAGGCCCCGGGGACACCGCCGAACTGGTGCGGCAGGTACGGCACGAGGCCGGCCTGCCTGTCATCGCAGCCGGGGGCATCGACGGACCGGCAGCGGTGCGTCGCCTCGCGGCCGCCGGCGCCGAGGCGATGGTCGTGGGAACGCTGCTGCTGCGCACCGACGAGGCCGGCACCTCGCCCAGCTACCGTGACGCGCTCGCCGACCCCCGGTTCACCCGCACCGTCATAACGCGTGCCTTCACCGGGCGGCCCGCCCGAGCGCTCTGCAACGGATTCGTCGAGCGTCACCGGCATGCGGAGCTAATCGCCTACCCGGCGGTGCATCACCTCACCCTGGCGCTTCGACGAGCCGCCAGTGCGGCTGGCGATGCCGACCGAATGCACCTCTGGGCAGGCACCGGATACCGCAGCGCACGAACGGGGCCTGCGTCCCAGGTCGTCCACCGGCTCGCCGAGGCCCTGGCCTGATTCCCTGGTCCGCCGAGCAACTCCTGACCGGCTACCCGCTAGTCACGGAGGAAATCGTGGAGCCACATGCGGATGTCTTTGAGAGTCGGGTCATCGATGGCTCCGAGGAGCCCCGCAAGGCGTGCGCGAGAGACTGTTCGGAGTTGCTCCGTCATCGCGAAGCTGCGCTCCGGTAGGCCCGTCTTCCCATGAAGCTCAACGTGGTTACGCCATCCCCGCGGCACGGTCGTGACCGGGACGACCCATGCCAGCGTGTCCACGGTCGCGTTGTACTCGGAGCCGCTGACGACCACCACCGGGCGCCGCCCGGCCTGCTCACGCCCCACGGTCGTATCCGGCACCGCCCAGTAGATCTGGCCGGGGACTAACGCAGCCATGAGTCGTTCTGCCACACTTCCGCGTCTGCGAGGTACTCGTCGTCAGGTGGAGTGAGTGCGATCTCCTCGCGAAGACGAGCCATCCGAGACCGGAACTCCTCATCGCTCAGGAGCCGATCGATGTACTCAGACATCGATCGCCCGTCACGCCTCGCGGCGCTCTTCAGGCGGTCGCGGAGCTCCGAGGGCACCTTTATCGTCGTCGTAGTCATACAAAAAGTATACTTTGACAGCCGAGCCCTCCGTGCGTTCGACATCTGCACACACGCGTCTCAACCGAAGCGCTCTGCATCACGTGTGGGATATAGTGAACATGTTCACCGAACTTGTTCAGGAAGGCGCTCATGACAATAACCCGGCAGCAGCAGCGGCACGGGACCGTGGCGAAGGTGATTGACGGCGCCGGGGAACTGTTTCGCAGAAAGGGCTTCGCGGACACGACGATCCGCGACATCGCGGCGGCGTGCAACGTGAGCATCGGCACCGTCATGTCGGTCGGAGACAAGAACGCCCTCTTGATCGCCAGTTTCGACCGGCTCATCCAGAGCATCCACGACGAGCGATGCGTGGGCACGGCCACGTCCGGGGGCAACTGCGTGGACCGAGTCGCGGCGCTCTTCGATCCGTTCGTCGACCTCTTCACCGGCGACGCCGGTCTCGCCCGCGCCTACGCTTCGGTGCTCATCGCGGGCGCACACGACTCCATCGCCTTCACGGAGTTGTCGAACGCGCTCATCGAGGAGATCGAAGCGACGCTGCAAGACACGACGGGCGCTGACTCGCACCAGATCACGCCGGTTGCCGAAGGCCTCTACTTCGCCTACATCGGACGGCTCTTCACGTGGTCATCACGCGACGACGACAACGCGGCCGCACTCAGACAGAGCCTCCGTCGGATCGTCGCTGCGATCTGCCCAGATGAGGAGCGTTCCGCATGAACCTTATCCCCGACCCGTGGTGGCTGCCCGCAATTCTTGCCACCGTGCTGCTGTTCGACGCCGTCGCGTCCCTGCGACCACCCGCCTTCATCCGAGACTGCCTCGACGGCGTGGACTTCCCGCGCGACTGGTGGTGGACCCTCATCGTCATCAAGACCCTCGCAGTCGTCGGCCTTGTCGTCGGAATCTGGGTCCCGGGCATCGCGCTCGCGGCGAACGCTGGCGTGGTCGCCTACTTCCTCTGCGCCGCCACGGCCCACGTCAGGGCGAAGTTCATCGGCCTGTCGTTCTGGCTGAACTGTCTCGGAATGCTCAGCTTGTCGCTCGCCACCATGCTGTTCTCGTTCGTCTTCTAGGGATCCGGTACCGCCACGGCCGTGAACACCTGGTCCCACAACCCTTACTCGCCGGTCGACCCGTCGAGTTGCTCGCGGAGGATGTCGAGGTGACCGACGTACCTGACGGCCTCCTGAATCAGGTGAACAACGACCCAGCGGACGTCGACTATCTCGCCGCGGCCGTCGTCGAAGCGATCATCCAGATCATGTCGTGCCAGGATCCTCGTGCCGGGCGTCGCGTAGCGGCGAGAACACGATGACGAGCGCGGCGACGACGAAGGCACCCGCGCCGATGCCTATCGTGAGGCGATAGCCGAGGAGCGTCATGAGCAGGCCGGTCAGCAGCGCGCCGAAGAAGAACACGACACGGTTCACGGTGCGGATCGTCGAGTTCATGCGCCCCTGGATGCCGTCCGGCGCGACCGACTGACGGTAGGAGATGTCGTTGGCGTCTTCGATACCCATCGCGAGGCAGTAGAGGAACTGCGCTGCCGCGACCACGACCAACATGACGGCGACGCCGCTGTCGGCGGTGAGCGGGGCCAGGGCGAGCACGAGCCACGGGACGACGACCAAGGCGCGGCCGAGCAGGATCGCCCGGCCCGCGCCAAGTCGGGATCCGACGCGAGGTGCAGTCATCGCTCCGACGAAGCCGCCGGCGCCCCCGACGGCGAGGGCGACGCCGAAGGCCCACGACGGAAGGGCCAGCTCGCGCAGGACGAAGACGGCGAAGACGGTCGCGACGATGCTGTTACCGAGGAACCACACATGCACCGAGAGCGCGAGGGGCCGCAGGGTCGGATGCTGGTACGTGTAGCGCATGCCCTCGGCGATGTCGTGCCCCACATGCCGACCCGCGGGCCGCGGCTCGGGCGTCGGCTCGTCGACCTCGATGCGCGACTGCAGAATGGCGGCGATCGTGTTGATGACCGCCTCGAACGCGAAGAGGACCGGCGCCCCGAGGATGTTGAACAGCGCGCCGCCGAGCGCCGGCCCTGCGGTCTCCGCGACGGTCTGGCTTTGACCTAGCCGCGCGTTCGCCGCCACCAGCGAACCTCGGGGAACGATGCGCGGCAGCAGCGGCTGGGCCGCGGAGTCGGCGAACAGGGTGAGCACACCGAGCACGAGGACCACAACGGCCAAAGACCAGAAGTCGAGCACCTCCAAGAGCAGCAGCACCGGAACCGAGGCCAGCGTCACCGCGCGCCCGATGGTCGTGAGAACGAGTGTGCGTTGGCGGCGCCAGCGGTCCATCAGCGCGCCGACGATCAGCCCGAGGAAGAGATACGGCACGACGCCGAACGCGCTCAGGACGCTGATCTGCATCGGGGTCGCGTTCACGACGGTGACGATGAGCACCTGAAACGCGACCCCCGCGATCGCGCCGGCGAAGGCGCGGATCGTCGTCGCGCTCCAGAAGTACCCAAATGCCGGGTGACGAAGGACGTCGCGCGAACTCACCTGGCTCATGGCCTGACCCTATCGCCGCGCGCGACCGACGCCGCACCGCCTGCGCGCGCGAGATTCGGTACAGAGGTCGCGGCTGATCCCCGAGGGCAGTTCAGGGACGAAGTCCTCGCAGGTAGACCTCTACCAACCCCGTCTCCGCCGCTTTGGCGGTACCCTGAATTCATTCAGTGAATGCATTCAGAGAGGTAGCGATGTCAACCAGGGCGCACACACGGGTGGCGACGGTCGCGAAGGTCATGGCGGCAGCCACGGTGGTGTTCGGGGAGCGTGGGTACCGAGGGACGACGATTCCTCTGATCGCCGAGGCGGCCGGGGTGTCGGTGGGCACGGTGGCCAGCGTCGGGTCGAAGGATGACCTCTTTCTGCGCTGTTTCGAGGAACTCTCCACCGCGAACTCGCTGGCGATGATCCACCAGGCGGCGACGGCGGAGACGGTCACAGAACGGATCTGGGGCTACATCGGGCAGATGGTGGAGGCCTCGATCGCGATGCCGGACCAGACCCAGGACTACTTCGTCGCCTACCTACGCACCTCCGACCACGAGCAGAATCTGGCCCGCATCCAGGGGGTCATGGAAGCGATCCGCAGCCTGTTCCCCGAAGACGAGTTGCCATGGGACGACTCCCCCGCCGCCCTGGCTGCGTCCACCATCTGGCTGTCGTTCTCAGCACTCAGCTTCTCCCTGGCCGCTTCCTCCGTGCCACCAGACGCCGCGCGCCGACTGATGCGCGCGATCGTCGAGACCCAATGCGCACCCTTCGAGACCACAGGCGGGGTGGCCCGGTCATGAGGGCGACCCTGGCCAGCTACGGCAGCACCGGCGACCTGGTGCCCCTGATCGCGCTCGCGGTCGGGATGCGCACCGTCGGCCACGACGTCGTGGTCGTGGCCGATGAAGCGGGCACGGACCTCGCCGCGCGCCACGGACTCGAGTTCCACACCCTGGCCGGAAGGTTCCAGGACCTGATGGAGCCGGGCCAGCCGGCGGCCCTGGCGATGGACGCGGGACGCTTCACGGTGAAGTCGTTGCGGGACTACGACGCCCATGACCAGGCCCGGCTCGCACTTATCCAGCAAGTGGCCCAGGGCTCGGATGTCGTCGTCGGGATGCCCACCGCGCACTATCACGCCCTGTCCGTCGCCCGAGAGATCAGCGCGCGGCCCGTCCTCGCTGTGTTGCAGCCGCTCGCGCCGACCCACGCCATGACGCCGGCAGGCGCCGGACTGCCCACCTTGCCCGGAGCCCTCCGTCACCCCGCAGGTGCACTGGTCCAATGGGCCGGTTGGGTGAACGCGAAGAGGCCACTCAACGAGGCGCGCATCGCACTGGGTCAAATGCCCCTGAAGAAGGACCCGACCCGCGATGCATTCACCCTCTGCGCCTGGTCACCGACGCTGGTACCGCAACCCGACGACTGGCCCGCAAACCAGTTCGCGGTCACGGGTCGCTGGCATCTTCCCACCGCCGACTGGGCACCCGACCCCGCACTCATGGCCTTCCTCGACGCCGGAGAACCCCCGATATATGTCGGACTGGGCTCCATGCAGGCCTTCTCCGGCACGCCCACGCTGTTGGACGCCCTCCTCACCGGCCTCGCCCCCAGGCGCATCGTTATAGCAGCCAGCCCGGAAGCACTGAACGGTCGTGTGCTGCCCGAGACTGTGCATCAGGTCAGCGGGTTCGTCCCCCACGACTGGCTGTTCCCTCGCTGCGCGGCCGTCGTCCACCACTGCGGCGCCGGGACCAGCCACCAGGCCGTCGCCAGCGGCGTCCCCTCGATCCCCGTACCGATCTCGATGGACCAGCCCTTCTGGGCCAACCGCCTCTACCGACTGGGCGTCGCCGCCACACCCCTGAACGCCCGCAGACCAAAGGTCGAACACGTGCGGCAAGCGATCGCAGACGCCGAAGCCACACCCGTGAAGCGCCGCGTCACCGAACTCGCCGAACACCTCAACACTGAGGACGGCATTCATGCCACGGTCGCCCGGCTTGAGGAGTTCGCTTAGACCACGGAGATTCACGGCGGGTTCTCGGCTGCCTCGACAACGGTCCAGTACGGAGACCGGGCGTTGACGTTGACGGTCCGGGTGCCGGCTAGTGACCCGCCAAGGGCGTGTTCTGGTACGCGGCGAACCGCCAGCGACCCTCCACCCGCTGAGCGACCAGGGAGTAGACGGTGCGCTTGTTGCCGTCGCTGGACCGGTTGTCCAGGTACTCGATATGCCCGTGCGCGATCAACAGCGCGACATCGGCAGTGAGGAACCGGATGCTCTCGATCCGGCCGACCAGGCGGCTGTTGCGCGCCCACGCGGAGAAGATGGTCGCGTGGCCCTCCACGATCTCCTTCCAGCCGTGCTCGATCATCCCGTTCGCGATGATGTAGTCCGCGTCCGGGGTGAAGCACTCGGCATAGGCGACCGCATCGCCCCAGCTGTCGAGCATGCGCTGGTAATGATCGCGGATCGCCGCCTCGTCGGCGTAGCTGACCTTGGTCATAGTCATGGGAAGCCCCTTCGTCTCAGAGGGCCAGACGGACCCCGCAGCGAAGGTCTTCGCAGGAAGCCACAACACGGACGTGGGTCTGGCGGAAATCCTGCGAGGCGAGCGGAAGGCTCGCTAGAGGATCGAAGACCTCGATCCCTTCGGAACCGAAGCCCCTAAACATTGGTTCCGACATGGACCCTAGCACGACAGCAATCCACGGCCTGGCCATACTGGATAGAAGGGACGTTCAGAGAGTAAGGGTTTGCACCGTGGACGGTGCAAACCCTTACTCTCTGACCCGGCGGATGACTACTTCGTGAGGTCTTGGGCGAACATCACGAGGATGCCGCTCGGCCCGCGCAGATAGGTGAGCTTGTAGATGTCTCGGTAGTTCGCGACGCCGCGCAGCGGGTGGCAGCCGTGGTTGGCTGCGATCGCGAGCGCCTTATCGATGTCGTCGACCTCGAAGGAGACCCGGTGCATGCCGATCTCGTTCGGCAACGTCGGCTCGCGCTCGATGGGGTCGGGGTGGATGTACTCGAACAACTCGATCCGGCCCTCGCCGCCGGGAGTTTGCAGCACCGCGATCTTCGCGTGATTTCCGTCGAGTCCGACGGCGGTCGCCGCCCACTCGCCGCTGACGGTGTCTCGCCCGAGAACAGTCAACCCAAGGTCAGTGAAGAATGCGATTGCCTCGTCGATGTCACGCACCGCGATGCCGACGTTCTCGAACCGGATTGCCATGGCTCAACCCTATCCGCGTCGCTTCGGCCGAGCCGAGGCCCGACCAACCCGAACTCGCGCGCAGGTCACGACGAGGGTGCCTCGTAGGATCGACGTATGGCCACCCACTTCTACACGGCGTCATCGCTGGACGGGTTCATCGCGACCGACGACCACTCACTGGAGTGGCTGTTCGCGCAGGACTGAATCGCCCCGGGTTTTGTGGAGGCTCGGTTAGTTGGCTCCGGTCCCGGCTGG
>DAOLFC010000075.1:0-16738 GCA_035326505.1 Arachnia sp. | reverse complement strand
GTGCTGAATAATGCTTCCTCCGGCGAGGACGTGCCAGGCGGGATGAGATACGACCGCCAGATCTTGTAAGCGTATTGGACATACCCGTCAAGATATGGGGGTCGTAGGTCGCCCGATCTGGTGCGCCGCAGCCGAGGAATGATTGTTCAGTGGGCTCCTAGGTCGTGTCCCCCAGGCCGGGCTCGCCCGGCCACCATTGGCTGTCGGGCACGGCGCGGGCGCCGAAGATCGCCTGCCCCACGCGCACGCAGGTCGCGCCCTCCTCCACCGCGACCTCGTAGTCGCCGGACATGCCCATGGACAGCCCGCCGTCGCCGATCAGGCCCTCGTCCGCGTCGCGCGCCTCGTCGCGCAGCCGTCGCAGCACCCGGAAGCAACGGCGGACGCGGTCCTCGTCGGCGCTGAAGACGGCCAGGGTCATCAGGCCGCGTACGCGCAGCGCCGAGCAGTGCCGCACCTCGCGCAGCACCCCGGGGAGTTCCTCCGGGGTGAGGCCGTACTTGGACTCCTCGCCCGAGGTGTTGACCTGCACGAAGACGTCGAGCGAGCGCCCCTCCGCCTGGAGGCGCCGGTCCAGGGCGTGCGCGACGCGCACGCTGTCGAGGGCGTGGAACTCCGCAGCGAAGGCGGCGACGTCCTTGGCCTTGTTGGTTTGGAGATGGCCGATCACCGACCACGCGATGTCCAGGTCGGCCATCTCCGCGTGCTTGCGCTTGGCCTCCTGCACCTTGTTCTCTCCCAGCCGCGTGCAGCCGGCCGCCACGGCCAGCCGTAGTCGTTCCTGCGGCACGGTCTTGCTGACGGGCAGCAGCCGGATCTCCGACGCCGCCCGACCGGAGCGTTCGGCCGCCACGTCGATGCGAGCACGGACCGCCGCGAGATTCTGCCGGAACTCCTCGACCGTCGAAGCCATCGCGTAGGGGGTGGGTTGTTGCGCTGCCATGTCGCGAAGCCTACGCGTCAGACTTCCTTGAGGGCGGAGACCACAGCGCCGAGCGAGTCCTTGGCGTCGCCGAACAGCAGCTGGGTCTTCTCGTTGAACAGCAGTTCGTTCTCGATTCCGGCGAACCCGGGACGCATCGAGCGCTTCAGGAAGAAGATCTGGCGGGCGTGATCGGCATTGAGGATCGGCATGCCGTAGATGGAGCTGGAGGGATCGTCGCGGGCGGCGGGGTTGACCACGTCGTTGGCTCCCACCACGAGCACGACGTCGGTGGACGGCAGCTGAGGGTTCACGTCCTCGGCCTCCATGAGCAGCTCGTAGCCCACGTTCGCCTCCGCCAGGAGGACGTTCATGTGCCCCGGCATGCGGCCGGCCACCGGATGGATGCCGTAGATGGCCTCGACGCCGCGTTCCCGCAACGCGGTGACCAGCTCCGCCAGCACGCTCTGCGCCTGAGCGACGGCCAGGCCGTATCCGGGGACGACGACGATCTTGCCGGCATACGCCAAGGCCACCGCCACGTCGTCGGGGGTGGCTCGGCGCACGGGGCGGTCGGACTCGTGGGTCGAGCCCGCCGTCGATCCGCCCTTGAGCGAACCCAGCAGGATGCCCGCGAGGCTGCGTCCCATCGCTCCGGCCATGATCAGCGTGAGGATCGAGCCCGAGCATCCCACCAGCATGCCGGAGACCAGCAGCAGGGTGTTCTGGAGCGCGACGCCGGAGGCCGCGACCGACAGGCCGGTCATGGCGTTGAGGAGCGCGATCGTGACCGGGGCGTCGGCACCGCCGATGGGCAGCAGCATCAGCACGCCCGAGAGCAGCCCGAGCCCGACCAGGAGGCAGCCCCAGAGCAGGGAGCCGGTCACGGCGACGGTGACCGTCACCGCGGCGGAGGCCGCCATCACGACGACCATCACCACCGCCGCCGCGGGAATGACGATGGGTCTGGCCGGCATGATGCCCTGGAGCTTGAGATAGGTGAGGATGGAGCCCGTCAGCGAGAGGGACCCCACCAGGATGATGAAGGCGATCGCGGCGCGGGCGATGAAGGTGGCTCCCCCGGTCTCCTCAGCCAACTCCAGCAGGCCGACGATCACCGTCGCGAAACCGCCCACGCCGTTGAGGATGGCCACCAACTGCGGCATGTCGGTCATCGGGATCCGGCGGGCCACCGGGATGGAGATGCCGGCGCCCAGCAGGAGGGCCGCGAGGATCAGCAGCGACTTCGTCGCACCGATGTCGTGGGAGAAGAACACCGTCGCCACGGCGAGCGCGGCGCCGGCGGCACCGATCTGATTGCCGCGCCGCGCCGTCGGCGGACGCGACATCGCCTTGAGCGCGACGATGAAGGAGACGGCCGCCAGCAGATAGAGGGCATCGGCGACGGCGTCGGGAAGGAGATTCACTTCTCGATCTCCTTCTTGGCGGAGAACATCCGGAGCATCCGGTCGGTCACCAGGAAGCCGCCCACCAGGTTCACGGAGGCCAGTACGATGGCCACCAGCCCGGCCACCATCACCGGCGTCGATTCCGCGCGCAGAGTGACCAGCATGGCGCCGACGACGACGATGCCGGAGATCGCGTTGGTGCCGCTCATCAGCGGGGTGTGGAGGGTCGAGGTGACCTTCGAGATCACCTCGACGCCCACCACCCCGGCCAGCACCAGCAGGGTCAGTGCGGTCATCAGATCCATGTCAGCCTTCCTTCGTGCGAGCGAGCCGGTTCACGCCATCGTGGGTGATGGTCATGCCATCGACGATGTCGTCGCCGAAGTCGATGACCACCTCGCCGTCGCGGGCGATGAGCTTTATCACGTTCTCCACGTTCTTGGCGAAGAGCCGGGAGGCGTCGGCCGGGAGGTCGGACGGCGCCGACGCGATGCCGACGATCGTGACGGCGCCCTCGCCTCGGGCGGAGGCGATCAGCACGTCCTCGCCGGCACGGCTGCCCTCCACGTTGCCGCCGGTGGGTGCGGCCAGGTCCACGACGACCGATCCCGGCCGCATCGCGCGCACCATGTCGGCGGTGACCAGGCGGGGCGCCGGGCGGCCGGGGACCGCAGCGGTGGTGATGAGCACGTCGGCCTCGGCGATGTGCGGCGCGAGGGCTTCGCGCTGCCGGGCAGCGGAGTCCTGGCCGAGCGCGCGGGCATAGCCGCCCGCGCCCGCACCGTCGCCCCCGAGACCCACCTCGATGAAGGTCGCGCCCACCGACCGGGCCTCCTCCGCGGAGCTGGGCCGGATGTCGTTGGCGGCGACGGTGGCCCCCAGCCGCTTGGCGGTGGCGATGGCCTGCAGGCCGGCCACCCCGATGCCCAGCACCACGACCTTGGCCGGCGGCACCGTACCGGCGGCCGTCATGGCGAGGGGGAAGAACCGCGGGAGCCGGATGGCCGCCTCGAGCACGGCCCGGTATCCCGCGGCGAGGGCCTGGGAGCTCAGCGCATCCATCGACTGCGCGCGCGAGGTGCGGGGCAGCCGTTCGAAGCTCATGGCCGTGATGTTCGCCTCGGCCAGCGCGGCGACGCGCTCGTCGTCGTGCGGGCCGGCCATGCCGATCGTGACGGCCCTGGAGCAGAGCGCAGCGATGCGCTCGCCTGCCAGCGGGGTGACATGAGCGAGGATGTCGACCCCCGACAGGTCGGGCCGGGGTGTCACCTCCGCGCCCGAACTCGCGTACTTCTCGTCGGTGTGTCCGGCGGCGGTGCCGGCGCCCGATTCGATCAGGACGCGATGCCCGGCTTTGGTGAGGGATCTGGTGGTCTCTGGGGTGAGCGCGACCCGTGTCTCGGGCTGCGGCTCCTTCGTCGCGGCTACGGTGATCACGTTCCTAACCCTACGGGGGTAGGGGATCCGTCCGGCGGAGGGGCGCTCGCAAGCGGCCGACCGGGCTCAGGTAAGGTGGTGAGGCTGGCGCACGAAGGCCAGAATGAGCCTGGCGGCGTCGCCGGGATCGCGAATCATCGCCTCGTGTCCGTGCCGAGGCACCTCGTCGTAGTGAGAGTCCGGGATCAGATCGGCGACGTGTTGCACCCATTCGCGCGGACACACCTTGTCGTCCTCCCCGCGCAGCACCAGCGTCTCCGCCTGGATGCGGGGATAGGTCTCCTCGACCTGGTGTTCCAGCATGAGCCCCAACTTGCGTGCGAACCAGCGCGGGCCGGCCTTGGCGTACTGCCAGGCGCCGAGGGCCAGCACCTTGGGCGACTCTCCCCACAGGTCTTGCACCATCCGCCACGCTTGCAGGGCGGCACGGCGCTCGGCGGAGTTCACCGTCGGCGCGATCAGGACGATCTGCGAACTCAGCCCCGGATGCCGCGCGGCCGCCTCCGCCACCACTTGGGTGCCCATGGAATGCCCGATCAGCACAGGATCCTCCAAGCCGAGGTACTCGGCGAAGCTGGCCACGAGGTCGCCCGTCTCCGCCATCGTGCGCGCCTTCTTCGGCTCGGGCGAGTCCCCGAAGCCGGGCTGATCGACGGTGACCACCGGCCCCTCGCGCGCCAGGAGGTCACCGAGCCCCGCGAACACACGGCGTCCCATGCCTATGCCATGCACCAGCACGAACGCCCGCCCCTTACGCCCGGTGCGGGCGTAGACCATCTCGACGTCGGCGTCGCGGTAGATCAACTGCTCGTCGGTCATGGCGTCAGGCTAGACCCGACACGGGGCAGATCTGCTTCGACAAGCCCTGTCCGACACCTCGATTTGCCCATCCCGGGCGGCTCTACTATAGTTAGTGATCGCGACGCGGGGTGGAGCAGCTCGGTAGCTCGCTGGGCTCATAACCCAGAGGCCACAGGTTCAAATCCTGTCCCCGCTACGATATCCGGACTCCCGGCCAGCATCTGCTGGTCGGGAGTCTCTTTTTTTTCACCCGCTTCGGCAGCAACGCCGTCACGTCCACATCGAAGAACATGGATAGTGGTGTCTGGTCGAGTCCGCCGGAGGCCTCGACGGGAGGCGACCTGGGTATGGCCGCCCCTGCTGACGGTGCTCAACGTCGTAGACTCCGTGGCCTCGATCGCCAGCCTGCTGATCATGGCGCTGGGCTGGGAGGAAGCATGCCAGCCTCAAGCTGGTGGCTGTGTCGGGAACGATCCTCAGGAACAGTCCCCGACGACTACCCTGGTAGTCAGGCCATCCAGTCGAGCGGAGGTGAGCGATGGCGTTCAAAGGCAAGACGTTGAGAGTCGGTGAACTGATCGCCCGCGCCAACGCGGAGCCGCCCATCGATTGGGGCACGTTCAGCACGCAAAACGACGTGCGGTGGTCGATCGTCGACGCCGCGCGCACATGCGCAGATCTGCTCCGCTCTGGCGCGCCGCTGAGTGATTGCTGGCGCTTCGGCGTCCTGCAGACGATTGACAGCTACAACTTCCTCGTGAGGAGCCGCGGCACACGACTGGCCGCTCAGGTGTTCGCTGCCGCGCCGCCGCGGACGGGCTCCCGCGACGTCGACGCAGCATTCGCGGCGTTGGCGGACCACTTCGCTCGTCGCGACGGATGGACACCGGAACCATGGGTTCTCGACCCGCAGCGTGTCACCGATCGGTGGTACGTCGCCGACATCCCGGCCTTCGAGCATTGGGTCAAGGCGGAGACCCCGCCGGCGTTCGCGGAGCGTGGTGTGTGGATCGCGGCGAACTCTCTGGATCGGGCATGACCGACCCGGTCGCCTTCGGTGAGCAGGAGATCCGGCACCTTTTCGTGGAACTCTCGACGGCGCTTGAGCGTCGTGATGAACCGGCGACGTTGTTCGTCGTCGGAGGGGCAGCGATGTCGCTGGCGTACGACCATTCACGAACGACCCTCGATGTGGATGCCGCATTTGAGCCGTCCCTCGCGGTAAGGGAAGCTGCTCGGGAACTGGCCGATGCGCACGGTCTCGATCAGGATTGGCTCAATGACGGCGCGAAGGGGTTCATGCCGGGTGACGACCCCGATGCACGTGTGGTGTTCGAGTCGGACTATCTACGTGTGCTGGTCGCGTCGCCGTCGTACCTGTTGGCGATGAAACTCCACTCCGCTCGGATCGAGCGTGATCTCGATGACGCTGCCCGCTTGTTCAACGAGGTCGGCTACACGACCGCCGAGCAGGCCCGAGACCTTCTTCAGAGCACCTACGGTGCCGCACGGCTGATGCCGAAGCACGACTACGTCGTCGAGGATGTGGCCGCGCGTGCCGCTGCTTTGACACGGGCCGCTCGGAACCGTTGATCGACGCCTTTCGCCGCGCCGCCGCAACTATCGACCGACGATCCAACCATCGCCCCCGCGACCTCCACCGCAGCGACGACCTCGAGCGCTGATTCGGTCGGCCGGGTCAGCGCTCCAAATCCCCTGGGCTGGGCCGCTGTTGGTCTCGTTTTGATTCCGGCCGGGTTGGTGGTTGCGGTTGCTGACGGGCGGCGATGTCTGCGCGGAGTTTCTCGATCAGCGGGACTTCCGCGGTGGCAGCTTCTCGACCGCCAACGGACGGACGCCCAGCTGCTGGGCAGCCGTCACGACAACTTCGCCGAACCCAGCCGGATCGGAGGCGCGCCAACTCGGCAGTCTGGTCACGCAGCGCTCCTGAGAATCGCCAGAGCGCTGTCGGTGGTGCGACGGTCAGGCAGCGGAATCTGCTCGGCGAGAGCGTTCTCGCCGAGTGACTCCAAGAGCGCCCGCAACCGTGCCCGCACCCTGCCCGACTCAGTCACTGAGCCGCGCGCCAGATGGTCGGCACGCAACTGCCCGTTGCGGATCAACTCGCGGAACCGCTCCCACGCCTCACCCGGAGACACCTCGACGGTTCGTTCCCACTGGCCAAGTGCCTCCAGCAACGCCACTTCGTCCGAGCCAAGCTCAGCCTCCACGCGGGCATGGCGAGCCGGCCGCGCATAGAAGTCGATGTCGTACGTTGACTCCGGTGCACGGCGCGGCACCGCGATGTGCGCTTTGCGGGGCACCTGGGTCGACACCCGGAGAAGGTTCGACGCATCCAAGCCCGTCGGCCCCACGCCGGGACCTGGAGCGAGCTCGGCGATCACCAACTCAGTCCGGGGGTAACTCATCCCCAGCGGAGTCTTGTTCCCGCGCCAGTAGAGGCCGCGACGGATGCGGCGCAGCTCGCCTGCTTCCACCAGATCGGCCAGCAGATGCAGGGTCGTCGAACCTGATGTCGCCAGGTCTTCGGGTCGCCAGAACTCGTTGCGCGAGCCCATGATGCGGCCGCGCTCCTGCGCGGCCGTGGCGCGATCGCGAGTCATCGTGGTCATGGCAACCTCCTTCCCGCAAGACAATACGAGAAACATCCCTAGGGTCAGGGTACATCAAGCTACGAGAAACATCTTTAGTAGCTGCGGAGAGCAGTCAGCGTGATCTCGGCAATCTCGACGGCAGCGAGTTCGACTTCGCCAAGTTGCTGGCCGACCCCGAGTACCACGAGTGTCACGTCGGCCGCGACGCCTGCGAGATACCCGAGGGTGTCATCGAAGGCTCAGAACTGGCTCGGTCCGATCAGGTCCTGGTAGTCAGCCATCCCGTCGCCGGGTTCAGCTTCCATCTGGATTTCCCGATCGTCGCCCGGGCGCTGGAACACGGCGCCGAGGCCACTCCGCTCGAACTGGAGAGGCTGCTCGACTACCTCGACGACGACACCACGCCGAGTTGGGTGCTGCGCAGAATCATCGAGGATCGTCTGCCGTCTGCTGAGGCAGCCTTGGCGCGGGCACTCGACCGCCCCGGCTTCAGGTGGGAAGAGGACGGCGAGCAACTTCTCCTGTCGACACCGGGTGCCAACGAACCGCAGCTTTCCCGGGCCATCGCGCCTTCCCTCTGCGCAGAGACGGCATAGCCGGCTCGGGGCAGACTGGGACCATGAGCATCTCATCGTTGGATGACGCCCGTCGCGTCCTGGTGCTGAGCGGCGCCGGAATCTCGACGTCGGCGGGCATCCCCGACTTCCGCGGCCCGCAGGGACTCTGGACCAAGGACCCCCATGCCGAGCGGGTCTCCACCCTGTCCTGGTATCTCGCCGACGACGAGGTCCGCAAGGCGGCGTGGCGGCGTCGCGCTCACCCGGCGGCCTGGTCCGCGCGGCCGACGCCGGGGCACCGGGCCGTCGTCGACCTCGAGCGCCAGGGGCGCCTGCGTGCGATCGTCACCCAGAACACCGACGGGCTGCACCAGCTCGCGGGGTCCAGCCCGCACCTGGTACACGAGATTCACGGGTCCATGCGCCGGTGGCGCTGCGAGGGTTGTCCCGCCACAGGTCCCATGGAGGAGATGCTGTCCCGCCTCAACGCCGGCGATCCTGATCCGAGATGCTCGCAGTGCGGCGGCGTCGCCAGGGCCACCGTGATCCTCTTCGAGGAGGCCCTCGACGCGGACATCCTGAACGCCTCCATCGACGCGGCGCGCGACTGCGACGCGATCGTCGCGGTGGGCACGTCGCTGGGCGTCTACCCCGTCGCCGGACTCTTCCCCGAGGCCGTCCACCACGGCGCCTACGGCGTGATCGTCAACGCCAGCCCCACCCCCTACGACCGGATCGCGGACGAGGTCGTCCGAGGCGAGATCGACGACGTCCTGCCCCGATTGCTGGCGGGTCCCGGGGCCTGAGGACCCGAACATCACCCGGGCCACGACGTCAACCCCTCTCCCCCGGCCGCGCGACACGCCCACCCGTCCTTCACAACCACCCGCGGTCTGCGACGCGCGCCCGGAGCGAAAATTTCTTGCGCAAGCGCTTGCTCATTTTGACCGAGTGTGACACGATGACACCGTGAAGCAAAGGCGCCCACCGGCTACTTTGCTTCGGTTACGCAGGGAAAACGGTGAGATCATATGCGCAAACGCTATCAATCCTTGCCGAGAACACACTTTGCGCGCGCCTCAAAGCCCGAGGCCGGCCATCCACCCAGAGCAAGGAGAGAGACCATGCAACACCACGAACGAAGGCGGTGGGCGCGACCACTCGTCGCCGCCGCGCTGACGGCCGGCCTGACCGTCGGCGCGCTCCTCCCCGGCACACCCGCGGTCGCTGACCCGGGCCCCGTCGAGGCGACCCCCATCCTCAAGACCTCGGAGTCCACCTGGGTCCACCCCGGGATCCTGAACTCGCAGGCTGATCTCGAGCGGATGCGGGAGAAGGCCACGGGCCCCGATGCCGCAAAGCCCTGGCAATCCTCCTTCGCCGACTTGGAGGAGCTCGTGGACACCTACCTCGACCCCTCCGACCCGGCCTACATCGACGTGGACACCCTCGCGCTGAAGCGGATCGTGCGCGCCAACTCCGGCGGCGGCAACGAGATGCGCGTCGCCGCCACCAAGGTCTACAACCTGGCGGTGGCCTCGTGGATCACGGGAGACGACGAGTACTCCCAGCTCGTCCGCGACGTCTTCGACCGGTATGCCGACATCTTCGAGGGACTGGGCTCCCTCTCGGGCACGGTCGGGGAGAACGTACTGTACGACACGAACCTCACCACGGCCGTGATCGGCCTGAAGTTCAGCGCCGCCGCCGAGATCCTCCGCTTTGACGCGGCCCGGACCGGCTGGACGAACGCCGACACGGAGAACGTCGAGGCCATCTTCGAGGCCAAGTCTGACGACGCCATCGCCAGCATGGTCACCCTCATGCGGCGGCAGCCTGAGATCGCGCCGTACAGCATGAACAACATGGTCCACGGGCACGCCGTCATGCTCGACTACGGTTCGATCGCCTACGCGGTCTTCACCGAGGACGCGGATCTCTACAACGCCGTGGTCACCCGGTTCACCACCCCCGGATCCGAGTGGGAGGTGATCAACGAGTGGACCAAGCCGCCGATCGGCGGAGCCTCGGGCGGCAGCGTCTTCTTCAACGTCAACAGCGTCACGGGCCAGAACAAGGAGGTCGACCGGGACATCGCCCACTCGCTGATCAACGTCTCGGGCCTCACCCAGACCGCCCAGATCGCGTTCCTCCAGGGCGACCCCGCCCTCTACGAGGCGGGCGACCGCACCCTGCTGAAGGGCATGGAGTTCCTGGCTCGCCACAACCTCGGCTTCGAGCCCCTGAACTACGACTACGCGTTCCCGTGGAACGTCCACAACCGCCCGTTCGAGGCGAACAACGTCATGCGGCTGTCGCTGGGCCCGAGCACCTTCAACCGCGGCATCATCAGCGGCGGCACCTGGGAGCTGGCGTACAACCACTACCGTTTCTTCTCGGACGCGAGCACCGCCGAGTACTCGTCGCTCGAGGCTCTCGTGAACAACACCACCCTGATGCCGGAACCGGTCGGCTACGACGTCACTGGCTGGGGCACCCTGCTGTTCTCGCAGCCACAGCGAGAGGCGGACTACCAGACGCTCCCGGCGAAGCCCCGCATCACCGATCCGACGGTCATCCCCGCGGGCGCCTACTCCGCGCTGGTCAGCAACGAGCACGCCCCCACGACCGAGCTCGACGGGGAGGCGATCCGCGTCAGCGGCGGCGACGCCGTCATCAGCTACCCGCAGATCGACCTGGGGACAACCGCCGACCCGACGACCAAGATCGCGCTGCGCCTCTCCTCCACGACCTCCGGGACCATCGAGGTCCGCTCCCAGAGCCCGGATGGGACGCGTTTCGGCCAGCCGAAGAGCTTCGGCGACTCCTACGGCCTCGGCAACACCGGTTCCCTGCTCACGACGATCCCCTTCCCCAGCACCGGGGGCGCCGAACGTCTCATCGGTGCGCTGGCACTCAAGCCCTCCGGCCAGCCCGGCGGCGAGCTCGTGCGCGTCTACGACCTCGAGCAGCTCTTCCTCGTGGTGCGTCTCGACGATCCCGACGGCGAGCTGACCTACCGCGAGGTTCTGCTGCGCCCCGGCGACGACGCGGAGATCCAGACCCCCGAGGCGCCGCCCGTCGTGGACCCGGTCACCGGCGAGATCGACTACCTCAACGGCTCCGTCCTGACGAGCTACGCCAGCAACGATCCGGAGTCGGTGCTGGCCACGGTCAGCGTGCTGAAGGACGGCGACCCCTCCACCTTCACCGACATCTTCGGCCCCGGCGGATGGTGGGAAGGACAGGCCTGGATCGTGATGGACTTCGGAGAGGGCAACTCCGTCTCCCTCACGCGGGCGGAGATCCAGGCCCGGCAGGACCAGTTCGCGAGCATCGGGCCGCGGATCGGGGGCGCTTTCGTTCAGGGTTCGTCCGACGGCACGACCTGGGTGCCCCTGACCCAGAAGGCCACGGTCACCCCGGACCCCCAGACGCTGGCCGGCCTTCCCGAGGCCGCGGACACCTCGTACCGCTACCTCCGGATTGTCTCCCTTCAGCCGAACGGTCAGATCGCGAACTGGTGGGCGAACATGTCCGAGCTGCACCTGTTCGGTGCCTACTTCACGCCGGAGCCCGAGGTACTGGAGGTTTCCGCCTCCGCCACGACGCGCTGCGTCGCCGGGAAGGTCGTGGTCGCGGCGAGCGTCACCAACGGTGAAGAGACCCCGGTGGAGGTCTCCCTGGCGTCGCTCTTCGGCTCCAAGGCCCTCGCGTCCCTGGCCGGCGGCCGGACCGCGTCGGCGGCCTTCACCACCCGCCAGGTGACGGTCTCCCCTGGCACCGTCGACGTGACCGCCGTCGCCGATGGCGTCACCACGACGCTGAGCGCACCGTATGCCGCGGCGAGCTGCGGCTGACGAACACGAGCAGGGGGCCCGGCTGGTACCAGCCGGGCCCCTACGCTCGTCCACTCCCCGCCGACGAACCCAGGTCACGAGGATCTGACGGATAAGTGCGGCGATCAGCCTTTTGCAGGGCCGGATTTCACAGAATCCACTTCTGGCCGCACTTTCCCGTCCGCAGCCCTGGGCACAGACTGTTGTTCGACTGCCGGGGCTCGCTTCGGGGCTCCGCACCTCGACGAGCGTCGGGGAGGAACGGGCTTCCGCGGAGTGCCGCGGGCTACACCACGGTGACGTCCTCGCGCAGGACGGTGCAACCCTCCACCAGATAGGGCGGCCGCGCGTCCGGGCGCTGGGCATCCAGCACGACGGCCTCCAGCCGGAGGTGCTCGACGCCCCGCACGTCGAGGAACGTCGTCCGGCTCCACGTCGGGTAGTAGTTGGAAGAGGTGCCCTCGGGGTCCTGGGTCAGCGCGTCGACCACCACCGGATAGTCCTCGATCCGATGCGACGGCGCCTCCACCCCGCCCCAGGCGACGTAGGTGAGGTCGCGGAGGGTGAGGTGCCGGATCGGCGCGCTCGCGGCGGCGTCCACCCGGATCCCGGCGAACTCGGGCGTGCCCTGGACGTCGTGGTCGAAGCGCCACTGCTCGCGGGCCATGTCCTCGGAGTCCACCGCGACCAGGCCCGACACCCGGACGTGGGACAGCTCGCCGATGGGCGGCAGGTGGTCCAGTTCCTTGGACGAGCCGAGGCCGTCGGGCTCGAAGCGGTTGTTCAGCAGGAACCACAGCGGGCGGCGCACGTCGCGCATCACGACGTCGCTGATCGCGATCCGGGTGATCGTGCCGCCCTCGGTGCATTCGATCTTCACGCCCTCGCGCAGCACGCGGGTCATGGTGATGCCGCTGATGGTCACGTCGCTGATGGTGCCGATGGACTTCAGGCCGATCCGGATGCCCGCGCACAGCGAGCTGAGTTCGCAGTCGCTGATGTGGATGTCCCGCGTGGGATACCCACGAGACGACGACTGCAGGCAGATGTTGTCATCCGTCCCGACGATGTGGCAACCGCGCACGAAGACGTGCTCGCAGCCGTCGAAGTTGAGGCCGTCGCCGTTGAAGTTGGACTCGTTGTGGATGCGGACGTTCTCCACCCAGATCCAGCGCGAGTCGAGGAAGGCCGTCGTCCAGCCCGGCGAGTCCAGGAGCTGGATGTCGCGGACCCGGACGTGGCTGGCCCGGAGCGTGCGCAGCATCATGGCGCGCAGGATCGGCCCCTTCTGCGGGAAGGCCGGCCCGTTGCCGTTGATCTCCCCCGGGCCGCTGATCGTGACGTGCTCCACGTCGCGGGCGAACAGCAGGCACCGGTCGAGGTTGGGCTCGTTGCGGTACCGGTTGTGGTGAACGTCCTTCGAGTAATGGGCGATGTGAGGGCTGGCGAGCAGCCGGGCCGAGGCGGCGACGTGCAGCTCAACCCGGGAGCGGAGGAAGAGCGTGCCGGTGAGGTAGGTGCCGTCCTCCAACGCGACGCGCCCTCCCCCGGCCGCGTTGCAGGCGTCGAGCGCCGCCTGCAACGCGTGAGTGTCCAGGGTGCGGCCGTCGCCGACGGCACCGAAGTCGCGGGGATCGAAGGTGCGGGTCATGGTCATCAGTCCACCGCGACCAGACGCACGATGGCGGCGTGCTCGGGGTACTGGTTCGGCGCGCGCAGGCCCGACTCGGCCAGGACGCGGCCGGTCAGCTCGATGCCCGCCGCCCACCACGCGGGCGCCCAGACGCCGCGGAAGCGCAGCAGCTCGTCGCCGGGGCTGAGCGGCGCGACCCGATAGGTCCGGTCGGGGTCGAGGCCCGGGATGCGCAGCTTGGCCGGGGGGTGCGAGAGGCCGGGCTTGAGCTGCACGATGCCGAGGATCGCCTCCGAGAGGTCATGGGAGACGACGCCGTGTACCCGCCGCGCGGGGTCGGAGGAGTCCAGCCGCAGCGCGACGCCGCTGTGGAGGAGCGCGCGATGCTCCTTGTAGAGCGCGATCCAGCAGGCGAGCTCCTCCCGGTCCTCCGGGCTCGCCTTGGTCAGATCCCACTCCACGCCGAAGTGGTTGAAGAAGGCCGTCGCAGCCCGGAAGGACAGGTCGTGCTGGCGTCCGGTGCTGTGGGAGCGCGGCGACGACACGTGCGAGCCCATCAGCTCGGGCGGCAGCAGCAGCCCGGTCCCGGCCTCGATGACCTGGCGTTCGAGCGGGTCGAGCACGTCGGAGGTCCACACGCGTTGCGTGTATTCCAGGATCCCGAGGTCGATCCGGCCGCCGCCGCTGGCGCACGACTCGAACTCGACGTCCGGGTGCGCCTCGCGCAGCGCCGCGAGGAGCCGGTAGACGGCGCGGGTCTGCAGGTGGATGCCCGGCGTCCCGGTCGCCTGGCGGCCGGCGTCGATCAGGTCGCGGTTGAAGTCCCACTTGACGAAGCCGATGTCGTGGGCCGACAAGATGGCGTGGATCCGATCGTAGATGTACTGCCACGCCTCCGGCACCGTGAGGTCGAGGACCTGCTGGCTCTTGGAGCTGACCGGCATCCGCGAGGGCAGGCGCAGGACCCAGTCCGGGTGCGCGCGGGCGAGATCGGAGTCGAGGTTGATCATCTCGGGCTCGAACCAGAGCCCGAACTCCATCCCGAGGCCGGTCACGTGCGCGATGAGCGGGCCGAGGCCCTCGGGGTAGACGTCTTCGTCGACGTACCAGTCGCCGAGCCCGGCGGCGATGCCGCGCCGGCCCTTGAACCAGCCGTCGTCGAGGACGAAGCGCTCGATGCCCACCTCTGAGGCGGCGTCGGCGATCGCGGTGATACGACCCAGGTCGTGGTCGAAGAACACGGCCTCCCAGCAGTTGATCAGCGCCTTGCGCGGGGTGCGCGGGTGCCCGGGGCGCGAGCGGAGGAACTCGTGGAACCGCCGCGACAGCGCGGTGAGCCCGCGCCCGTAGGAGCCGTAGACCCAAGGCCCCTCGTAGCTCTCGCCGGGAGCGAGCCGGATCTCGCCGGGCACGAGCAGCTCGCCGCCGCCGAGGACCGCCTGGCCGCTGGGCATGGCCCGTTCGGCGAAGCTGCGCACGTTGCCGGACCAGGCGACGTGGATACCCCACACCTCGCCGTGGGTGTAGGCGAACCCGGGCTCGCCGGCCAGCAGGAGCAGCGTGCCGTCGTGGGCGTGGGCGCGCCGGGTCTCGCGCAGGTGGGTGCCCGCGGTGAATTCGTGGCGCTGGGGCTGGCGCTCGCGCAGGTGCCTGCCGGTGAAGTCGAGGATCTCGCGCGCCTCCTGCGGCAGCGGGAGCACGACGTCGAGGGTGGCGAGGTCGAACACGGCGTCGGGCGGGGTTGCGATGCCGTTGCCGATGACATCGTTGCCAGTATTGGTGATCGCGGCGCGGTGCCGCAGCAGCCCGTCGACGGTGAGCTCGAGCGTCCAGGCCAGCGTCAGCCCGGCGACCTCGTCGTGGGCCGCGACGGCCACGCGTCCGGCCAGGGGGACGCCCGCCGCGTCGAGGTTCTCGGCGACGTCGAGCGAGGTCACCGAGAAGGCCGTGGAGAACGCGGTCCCCGCCCGGTGCCCGGAGACGCCGGGGGTGGCCAGCCAGCCGGCGGTCTGCTCGGGCACCACCGACAGTTCGAACGGTTCGTCGGGCGTGCCGGAGGCCGGCGGCGTGATGCTGGCGCGACGCACCTCGGCCACGGCGGCGTCATCGAGAGCGCCGAGGTCGGCGCCCCAATGGAGCACGCGGGGCAGCGTCGCTCCCTCGGTGTCGAGCAGGACGCTGACCCCGCCGGCGCGGAGATGGACGTGGTTCATGGAGTTCCTCTGTGTGGGTCGTCAGGGGTGGGGCGCGGTATCGATGGATGCGGTGTCGACGGGCGCCGTGCGGACGGGCGGGTGGGAGAGGGCGGACTCCCGCAGCACGAGGCGCGACGGGAGGACGAGATGCCCGGGGTCGGGGTCGAGGCCCAGTGCGATGCGCGTGGCGCGCTCCCCGAGTTCGTAGAAGGGCGCGTGAACGGTGGTGAGCGGCGGCGCGAGGTCGCCCACCAGGGGGGCGTCGTCGAATCCGACGACGTCGAGGTCGCCCGGCACCGTCAGGCCCGCTTCCCGCGCGGCGTGATAGACGCGCACGGCGATGACGTCGGTGAGCGCGATGACGGCGGTGGGCTTGGTCCTCCGGAGGAACGCGGTGATCTCGGGCACGGCGTCCTCCCCCTCGCCGCATTCGAGCAGCAGCTCCGGGTCGGCCGCGAGCCCCACGCTTTCCAGGCCCTGCCGATACCCGGCGAGGCGCCGCTCGCTCGTGCTCTGGCCCAGGCGGAGCCCGACCATCGCGATCCGGTCGTGCCCGCGCTCCCAGAGCCGGCGGATCATCTCGCGCACGGGCTCGGAGTTCTCGTAGTCGACGCACGCGATCCCCGGGCGGGGCGGCGGGACCGAGCGTCCGCAGAGCACCAGACGCGCGCCGATCGCCTCCAAGCTGCGGGCATATCCGGCGAGGCGCTTGGCGGCCTCCTCGCCGGCCGGGCCGGATCCCACGAGGATCACGGCGGCGATGCGCTGCTCGACCAGCGTTCCGATGAGGTCTTGTTCCCGCTCAGGGTCTCCCCCGGTCGTCGAGACCACGAGATGCATGCCCTGCTCGGTGACCACGGCCTCCGCGGCCGCCGCCGTCAGCGCGAAGGTGGGCCCGATGATCCGTTCGAGCACGAGCGCCACGGAGCGCCGGCCCCGGCCCATCATCGCCTGGGCGAGGCCGTTGACGACGAACCCGAGTTCGTCCGCGGCGGCCGCCACCCGAGCGCGCGTCGCCTCGGCGACGTTCGAGTGCCCGGAGAGCGCCCGGGACGCCGTCGTGGTGGAGACACCCGCGTGTTGAGCGACGTCGCGAACGGTGACGGCCCCCGTGGGCGCCGGTCCCCGAGGCCGACGCCGAGTCTTCGATTCCTGCATCCGATCTCAGCCTCCTTCGCCCTGAAAACAGCTACGCCACATCCTAGGGAAGCACTGATCAATGAGGCACCGGCTGCGGCGCACCAGATCGGGCGATCTACACCACCCATATCTTGCGCGAGTATGCCCCAATACGCACCCAAGATCTGGGCGTCGTATCTCATCCCGCCTG
>DAOLFC010000074.1:0-16965 GCA_035326505.1 Arachnia sp. | reverse complement strand
CGCCCAGCACGCGCGAAGCGCCGTGAGGCGGCCGGGCAGGAGCGGACCCCACCCGCAACACCACGGACCCAACCACCGTTACCCGACCACTACAACCCCACCGCCAACGAACGAACCCACAACCGACTACGCGCAGGAGCGCGCCTCGTAGGCGGCCTCCGCCTCCACCGGCGAGTCTCCACCCTGAGCCACCGTCACCGAACCCGCGGCAATCGACGCGACGCGCGTCGAGAACGCCGCCGACACCGACCGACCCGGCAGGATCTCCTCGAACGCCTTCGAGCCGTAGCCGCTGGTGATCGTCATCGGAACCGGAGCGTCGCTCGCGTTACCGACGGTCACCGCCAGAACCACCTTGCCTGCCACACACCGCGTGGTCGCGGCCACCGTCGGCGGGGTCGGCTCGGGCACCTCGGGCTCGTTGACCGGCCGCACCGAGAGATCGTCGACCCGGAAGACCCCATGGGAGCCGCGGAATCCGAGCATGATCTCCAAGGTGTCGACGTTCGCACCAGGGGTGAACACCCGCTCGAACTGCCGCCACTCGCCGGGCGCGGTCGCCGCCGAAGTCGGCAGCCAGTAGCGGGTCTCCGACGCGGTGTAGGCGCCGTTGCCCGCCGGGCGCACGAACAGGTAGGCGCCCACCGTCGGGCCGGGCACGTAGTCCGTGAGCTGGTACCAGAACGAGACCCGGTAGGGCTCGCCGGCCTTGACCGAGACGCGGGGGCTTCCCGAGATCGGGGTCCTCGCCCAGAGGTTGTACCCCCCGCTGCCGCTGGTGTCGGTGCTGGTGAACAGCAGCGACCCCGTGCCGGTGCGCGCCGTCCCCGGCGTCTCGTCGAAGTCACGGGTGAAGGCGGCCGGCGCCGAGCCGCCGAACACCCAGAGGTTCCGCTCGTGCATCTCGAAGGAGCTCGAATGCGCCGGAACGAGGAGGCCTCGCGCCGCATCCACCGCCGCCACGATCGCGTCGGCGCCCGCATCCGGCGCCGCCGCCTGCACGGCGATCTCGTCGAGCCGCTGGTTGAAGTCCCGCACGCTCGCCCGGGTGTAGGACGCCTCGTCGATGTCCCTGGCCCGCTCCACGTAGTCGACGAGCGAGTAGCCGTCGGTGCTCACGGTCGCGGACGCGATCTCGGCGCCGGTGACGTCGAGCGCCGCGATGCGGTAGTGGACCGTCTCACCCAGGACCCGCTGCGAGACGCCGGAGTCGAGCGTCGAGGCGACCACCAAGGTCCAGTCCTCCGAGTCGGGGTCGAAGGCCGGGAGCTGGGCCCCGGTCGCGCGGTAGACTGCGAACTCGGTGGACTCCTCCGGCCGATTCCAGCGAAGGTCGAGCTGCTCGTCGCGCTTCTCGAGGTGGACGCGCAGCTGATCGACGGCGAGCGGCTCGACGGCGACCTCGTCGGCCTCGACCGACCCGTCGCTGACCAGTCCGACGTGCAGCGTGTCGGCTGCGACGAACGGCGCCGTGGTCACCCGGGTCCAGCTCGCGCCGTCCGCGGACACCAGAATGGTCACCCGCTGCGTCCTCGCCTCCCGCTCGATGCGGACGAACGGGGTCTCCTCCACGGTGTAGTCGAGATCGATCACCCTCGGCGACGCCACGTCGCCGATCGCCCCGTCGACGCCGGCCTTGCCGGTGAGATTGGCGCGCGTGTCCAGCTCGCGGATGCGCAACTGGAGCTCGCCATCGGCGTCGGCGCCCAGAGCCGCATAGCGGGCGACCGGGTCCAGCGAGTCCCGCAGGATGATCCCGGAGAAGCCGCCCTCGGTCTCGGCGAGCCGAGCCGTCACCTCGACGGAGCCGTTGGTGAGCTGGGAGACCAGGCCGACGGAGTCCGGACGAAGCCGCTGGAACTGGTTGAAGTCGTCGCCATCGGCGAGACCACCGGCCGAGGACACCGAGAGCGTGACGCCGGAGCCGTCGACGTTCGCGACGGCGGACCCGGCGGAGCCGATGGCGTTCTGCTGCCAGCCGTCACCGATCCCGCCGCCGGTCGTCGTGGCGGCGACGGCCGTGGACGGCGCGGCGCTGCCGCCGCCCCCCACCGCGACCACCGCGTACTGGTGGCTGCCGGCGGGAACGCCGGTATCCAGCCAGGAGGCGCCCGTGACGTCCTGCGCGACGGCGACGCCGTCCCTCAGGATCGTGTAGGAAGCGGCGCCGGCAGCGCGGCCCCAGGCGAGGGCGACCGACCCGGCACCGGCGGAGGCGACGGCGACGTCCACGCGCTCGGGCACACCGGCCCGGGCATCGGCGTCGGCGATCCGCAGCACCACGGACTGCCCGGGAGCGAGGGAGATCGTGCGCGATCCGGCCGCTCCCCCGGTCGCGAGCTGTCCGCCGCTGACCAGATCGTCGACCTGCGCGGGCGCCCCAGCCGGCAGCTTCAGGCTGTGCGTCGCGGCATTGCCGTAGGCGGCGCGCGTCGTGTTGATCGCGATGAACCACTCGCCGTAGCTGGTCCAGATCACATCCGGGTAGGCCGAGTACGGGGTATCGGCCATGTAGTTGTCGCGCAGCACGGTGCCCACGCCCGGCTGGTGCGTGATCGGGATGAGCTCACCGCCTTGCGCGAGCGGCGGCTCGATCCCCCAGGCAGCGGCGTCGACGAACATCGGGTGATCCGTCGTGGACGGGCGCACGTCGACCTTCTCGTAGTCGAAGACGCCCTGCGTGCGCACCTGGGCGTTGTGCGACCATCCCGGCTGCCTGACGTGCAGGCGGCCGTTGCTGGACCAGCCGTAGTTCTGCATGGCCAGCGAGCCGGTCAGCGCGGCATCGCCGTCGCGGATCGTGACCATCAGGTTGTCGATGTCAACCCAGGCCTTGGGCGCGTCCAGCGCGTCGCGGGCCACGCCGAGCTCTTGCAGTTCGGCGTTCGTGTAGAGGTCGAGATCGGTGCCCGGCAGGACGACGCCGGCGACGTTGCTCCCGAAGAGCGGGTTCGCGGCGCGACCCCCGGTGACCCACGCCCAGGTCTCCGGCACCTTGAGGTCCTTGTTGAAGCTCTGGGTGCCCAGCGTGGCGTTGAAGTTGTTGAAGTACTGGCCGTCGACCACCTGCTGCTGGAAGTATCCGACCGCATCGCGGGCGTATCCCCAGTACTCGTCCCACTCGTCGCCGGCGTAGAGCTCGGCGTTGTCCGCCATGTGCTGCTCCAGCGACGCGTACAGCAGGGCGAGGTTCTGTCCGGTGTCCGTCGTGTAGGCGATCTTGCCCGGGTAAGCGGGGTTGCGATCGTCGACGACCTGCTCCATGTACATGACGCGCTTGCCGTCGGCGGTGATCCCCTGGTACCGGGTGTGGGCGCGGGCGTTCATGTTCCGCAGCGCCTGCTTGAGCAGGTCGGCGTTCAAGTCCTCGTCGCCCACATGTCCCCAGGTGCGCCAGAAGTAGGCGGGAATCCAGCTTCCGGTCTCGCCGTAGTTGCCGACGTAGCGGTTCTCCCGCAGCAGCGCCTGATCCCCCGTGATCGAGAGGTAGTGCTCGCCGTAGGGCGTGCGGCGGACGATCTCGCCGTCGCCGTCGAGCTTGCTCTTCGCCAGGCCCCGCATCACGTAGCGCAGGAAGTCCTCGGTGAACTCGGCGTTGCCGTCGTGGTTGAACAGCGAATGGTAGAGGTCCAGCTCCTGGCCGTCCGGTCCGACGAGCACCTCCTCGCCGAGGAACGGCTCGACGCCCCAGATCTCGCGGAGAATCCGGTGGCTGCGCTCCTTGCCCTCGTAGAACTCCGAGCCGATGACCCGCAGCCCCTCGTGAGCGCGCCACGCGCCTTCGTAGGTGTAGTGAACCTGGTTGGAGATGTAGGACAGCCTGGTGCGCGCGAAGTCGAAGTTCGCCTTCAGCACCCGCTCCCACGCGGCGCCGCGGGTCAGCGGGCCGCCGTCCCAGTCGACGCCGGCGATCGAGTTAGGGCCCTCGGAGGTGCCCGTCGCGAAGGGCTCGGCCAGGAGGGCCGCGAACGCGTCCTCGCCGAGGACGGCCTCGTCGGCGATCAGGTTCTCCACGATGTAGAGGGCTTCGCCCAGCTCGGCGTAGAAGCCGCCCCAGTCGGACTGGTGACCGCCCGAGCCCAGGCTGCGGACGTCGCCGTAGTACATCTTGGTGTAGCGGTCGATGGTCAGGAAGATGCGGTCGAGCGCGGCGCGCTTGTCCGCGGCGGACTGCGCGGGAGACCACGACTGGTTCAGCGCCTCGGCATACCAGCGCAGCTCGTTTTCGTACTTGGCGATGTTCATCCGTCCCGTCGGGGAGCCGTCGACCTTGGCCGACAGCGCCTGGAACCGATCCAGCTGCTTGGTCCGGTACGAGTCTATCTGCGTCTGCTGCGCCTGGGCGGTGGGCCGGGCTGCGGCGACGGCCGCGGGCACCGACGGATCCTCGTCGACCAGATCGGCCGGAATCGACGGCCGGTCGTGGACGAGCACCTCGTAGTAGCCGCGCGACGGCTGGGTGGCGTTGGCGCCGCTGTCCGTGCGTAGGGTCACGCGCACCTGGTCGCGCCCCTGGGTGGTTTCGAGCGGCAGCAGCGTGGTCGCGGCGAAGAAGCGGCCGGGGAGGCCGCCCTGGGTGCCGACGTTGGCTGCCTGGTAGTCGCCGGTCCTCTTGTAGGTGATCTGATACCATCGACGAGCAGCGCCGTGGCGTAGGACGACACGTCCTCGCCCCAGAAGATGATCGACAGGTAGTTCTGGGCGGCCGGGTCGACCGCGACGGTCATCCGCTGGTCGCCCAAGCGACTGGCGGGCGTCGTCAGAGGGAGCGCCCGTCGCACCGGCCGGCCCTTGGCGCCGGACTCCCGTCGCCCCGACTCCGTCATGAAATCGTGTGCCGCTTCCGAGGCCTCGTCGCCCAGGATGACGCGATCGAGCAGGCCCTGATCGGCGTATCCGGCGACGGCGGGGTTGTCCCCCGGCGCCGCATGCGCCGGGGCGCTCAACGAGACCAGGGACAGGAACAAGGTGATCGCCACGGTGAAGACCGTGGCGCGCCGCCCGGACGAGCGGAGAGCTTGTCGCAGCGAGGCTGGCGGACTGAACGCCGGCCTGCCGCGCGCCGGATCTGGGGGATTGGATGACACGGGTATCTCCTTTGATCGATGGACACTCCCCGACCGACCAGGCCACGCCGTCCATTGCGTCGCCGCGATGCGGCCGAGCGGGTGAGTGACCTCATCGTCGCAAATTTCGCGGCAAATGGCAATCGTTTGCCATTTATCCGCAGACCTTGCCGGGAGGGCGACCTCCAGACCCCCAGACCCCCACCCACCGGTCGACCGCGCGGAATGCTCGAGGATTCCGCGCTCATCAGGGCAGCAGCCGGTGGTGCGCAATCGCTTGCGCACCACCGGGCCGCACCACCGGGCAAGGAGGAGCTTCGGGCCCTACCCGAACACCTCCAAGGGGCTCCATTCGTCGCACCATTCCAGGCGCGCCTCGCCATCCGACAGACGCAGCGGCAACCACACCGCCGGGGACTCGGCGAGATCGCCCCGGATCCACCGATCGCCGGCGTAGAGGTACCCAGAGCCGACCGGAACGACCGCGCTGATCTGGGAGTCGAAGGTCGCCGTGCCCGCCGGCGCGAAGCAACGCCACGGCGTCCACGGCCCGGCCAGATCGGTCGCGGTGGCGTACTTGTTGTCGTTCGTGCTCCAGCCCGTGAGGTCGGAGCCGAAGAGGTAGTAGAGCCCGTCGTGGCGCACCAGCGCCGGAGACTCGTAGCCGATCTCGGGCCGGTCCTGCTGACGCAGCGTGGCCACGACGCTCGCCACGCCGAGGTAGTCGTCGCGGAGCCGGTAGATGTGCAGGCCGTTGTCGCGGTCCTCCGACAGCAGGTAGCCGACGCCGTCCTCCTGATAGACACCGATGTCGCGAGAGAGGTTTCCGAGCGGCCGCTCGCTGCCCTGGTAGTGGAAGGGTCCCGTCGGGGTGTCGGCGATGGCGTACCCCACGCGGGCGTAGCCGTAGTCGGAGGTGTCGACGTGGAGGAACAGGATCCATCGCCCATCGGGCCGGCGGAGCGCCTTGGGGCGTTCGATCACGCGATCGGGTCCGAGGTCTCCCTCGGAGGCCGTGAGCGCGTCGCCCTCGTAGCGCCAGGTCGCGAGGTCGGGCGACGAGTAGCAGGCCACGGCGGTGAAGGTTCCGCCTGCGGCCTTGTCCTCTCCCCAGGCGTACCAGAGGTCGCCCTCGCGCAGCAGGCCGACGCCGTGCAGCTGCGCGGTGCGCCCGCGGTCGTCGCGGAAGACCCCTCCGGGGCGGATCGTGGAGGCGGCCCCACCGGTTTCGTTCATGACAGGCACCCTTTCCGGACGCAGGAGATGGGCTGAGGAAGCGGGGCGGAGATCACGAGACGACGCCCTTTCGGCGTGTGCCGAATCTCAGCGAGACGTTGCAGATGGTGATGGCGCAGGCGACGAGGGCCGGGGCGAACAGCGCGACGGCGCCTCCGATCAGGGGGAGGAAGGCGGCGGCCACCCCGACGGCGCTCAGCAGCAGCCAGCACAAGGCGATGTGCGGCCTCGCGGCGATCGCACGCACGGCGGCGACCATGAGAACGCGCGGGCCTGCCGCCGGCTGCACGGGAGCGACGCTGCAGACCCCCACGACGAGCACGACGAGCGCGGCGATCGCCAGCACCGCGACCAGGAACACGGCGTCGCTGCTCCCCAGCAGCGCAAGGTCGTATCCGATGACGAGGACCGCGCCGCTGACGGCGGCCGCGAGCCACCACAGGGACCTCGTCGCGGTCGCGAACGAGCGCCAGAACCCGCGGCCGGCGCCCGATCCGCCCGAGACCAACAGGACCCGCTGGGCCATGTCGAGCGCGCCGTAGGTCGCGGGCACGACGGGAAGAACCGCGGCGGCGCCGAGCCACAGCGCGAGGTGGGTCGGCTGCCATCCGACGAGCGCATGGAACAGCGCCAGCGGAGCGAGGCAGACCAGGAAGGAGACAGCGACCAGGAAGAACTGGAACGCGCGCAGGAGCGCGGCCGAGATCCACCCGTCGTAGGCGAACAGCGCCGCGACCCGGTGCGCCCGGGAACCGGGCGTGCGCCCAGCTCCCGGGCGAGCGGGGCTCGTCATCCCTTGACCGCCCCCACCGACATGCCCTTGATGAAGTAGCGCTGGAAGCCGGCGAAGATGACGATCGACGGGATGATCGCGAGGATCGCACCGGTGTAGATGAGCTGCCACTGCGAGGTGAGCAGCCCCACCATCCGGTTGATGGCGACATTGATCGTACCCGCCGACGACGAGTCGAGGAACACCAGCGGGATGAAGAAGTCGTTCCACAGCCCCAGCGCCTGGATGATCACGAACGCGGAGGTGACCGGCAGGAGCATCGGGAACACGATCAGCCAGAACGTGCGCATGCGGCCCGCTCCGTCGACGTAGGCGGCCTCTTCGATCTCGACCGGGATGCCCTTGATGAAGCTGCAGTACAGCAGGATGCCGAAGCTCGCCGCTCCGCCGAGGTGGACCAGGATCACGGAGAACAGCGTGCTGTAGAGGCCCACCTCGTTGAAGCCCCGCACGAGGGGGATCATGCGCACCTGGAACGGGATCATGAGGCCGGCGATGAAGAGGATGTAGAGGAACCGCGAGGTTCTCCCACCCACTCGTTCGATGCCGTAGGCGGCCATCGGGACGATCGCGATGAGGAGGACGACGGTGCCCACCGTGATGATGAGCGTGTTGAGGATGGCCTCGGCGAAGTCGGTGCGCCGGAAGAGCTCCACGTAGTTGTCGAACCGGAACGAGGTCGGCAGGCCCATCGGGTCAATGGTGATCTCCGCGTAGGAGCGGAACGAGTTCAGCAGGGCGTAGAGGACCGGGGAGGCGACGAGCAGGACCAGGACGGACAGGACGACCATGACGATGATCTCGCCGACGGTCCACTTCTTCTTCTCGCGGGCCTCTCGCCTCTTGGGGCGGGAGGACGGACTGACGGTGGAACTCATGCCTGGATCTCCCTCTTGCGCATGTAGGCGTTGGCGCCGACGGTGCTGACGATGACCACGAGGAACAGCACGACGGCGGCGGCGGAGCCGAAGCCGGCGCGGTACTCGCCGAATCCGACCTTGTAGATGAAGAAGGCCATGGTCTCGCTGACGAAACCGGGCCCGCCGGCGGTGAGGACGAGCACCTGGTCGAAGATGACCCAGCCGGCGATCATCGCCAAGGTCATGTTGACCGTGACCGCGCCCGCGATCATCGGCCAGGTGACGTTCCAGAACACCTTCCAGCTGCCGGCGCCGTCGATCCGGGCGGCCTCGAGAAGCTCCTGCGGCACCGACTGGAGGTTGGCCAGGTAGATCAGCGTGGTGTTGCCGCCGAGGGTGAAGCAGATGATGAAGAGGATGACCCCCACCACGATGCTGCTGTCGCCGAGCCAGTCGCGGGCCCAGTGCGGCAGGCCCAGGTCCCGCAGCACGGTGTTGACGCCGCCGAAGTTGTAGTTGAGCAGGTACTTCCAGATCGTCGCGGCGATGAACGCGCTGACGAGGGCCGGGAGGTACACGGCCGTGCGGTACAGGCCCTGGGCGTGGTTGAGCTTGTCGAGCATGAGGGCCACGACGAGCGCGATGACGTTGATGATGACCGCAGATCCGAGTCCCAGGATCAGGGTGTTCCTCACCGCATTCCAGAACCGGCTGCTGCCGATGATGTCCCGGTAGTTCCGCAGCCCGATGTAGTCGTAGGTGTCGCTGATGCCGTCCCAGTTCGTAAGGCTCAGCTGCACGGACTGCAAGGAGGGGACGATCACCATGAGCAGATAGATGAACAATGCGGGTGCGATGAACCCGAGCATGATCATCCGGCCGCGTCCGAACCGGCGCCGCTTCAGCGGCCGGTCGCCGGCGAGCGACGCGTCGCCGCTCCCCGAAGGCACCCCGTCAAGCGGGTCCTCTCCCGTCAGCAGCACGGCCGCGCCCACGACGGTGGACTGGCCTGCTTGGCTGCTCTGGTCACTCATGTGTCATTCCTCCCTTGGATGTCACCGGCTCGATGAGAGGCAGGCGACGGTGACCGTCGCCTGCCTCTCACGGCGCATCAGCCGGCCGCGACCTGGTTGTCGAACTCGGCCTGGGTCTTCGCGATCGTCTCGTCGATCGTGGTCTGCCCGTCCTGCATCTCGATCCGGGTCTGCCGGAAGAAGGTGTTGAAGGCGCTGAACGTGACCAGCGTCGGCGCGTTCTCGAACCAGACCAGGTTCGGGTTCTCCAGCAGGGCGAAGAAGTCCTCGGCGCCCGGGATCGAGCTGTTGCGCACGACCTCGTCGGACTTGATGATGTTCGGCGAGATCCAGCCCGCCTCTTCCATCAGGTTGGCACCCTCCACCGAGAAGAAGAACTGGAGGAACTCGACCGCGGAGGCGTACTCCGCCTCGTTCTCCGCAGCCTGCGCCGAGATCGCCAACCCACCGGCGGTATCGCCGACGACGGTGTTCTTCAGGACGTTGATCTTGCCTTCGGCGTCGGGAATGATGAACAGGCCCGCGTTGAACTCCGGATCGACCTTGTTGATGTCCATGAGTCGCCCCAGCCCGGCCGACGACGTGGCCATGACCGCCTGGTGGTTGACCAGCAGCGTGGTGGTCTGAGCGTCGGCGGTGGACTGCCAGCCCTCGAGCACGAAGTTGTCGACGATGTACTGCAGCTGCTCGAGCGGCGCGCGCAGGTCCTCGATGCCGACGCCGCCCTCGGCGGCGACGTTCCAGAACCCGCCCTGGTCGGAGTACTGCGCGAAGTACGGGGCGGCCAGCGGCTTCCACAGCTGGTCGGACGGCCACACCTCGGCCGCCGCGGTGGCCAGCGGCGCGTCGCCGTTGGCCTTGATCGCCTCCATCAGCGCGATGAAGTCGTCGTAGGTCTCGGGCACCTCCAGGTTGTGCTCCTGGAAGTAGTCCTTGTCGTAGACGATGTTGATGCCGAGTTCGCCGTTGAGCGCGCCGTAGGGAACGGTGTAGACGTTGCCGCTCTCGGCCGCCGCGAACGCCGTCGGCTCCAGCAGGTCGGTGACCTCCGCCGGGATGGGCGCCAGCTTGCCCGCGTTGACGTAGGTCAGCGTGTCGCGCATGTCCACGATCGCCGGCCAGTTGCCCGTCGCGTCGACGGTCTTCAGCGCCGTCGCGTAGTCGGATCCCGCGGGAAGCGGGTCGAGCTTGACCTCGGTGGTCGCGCTCTGCGCGTTGAAGGTGGACACGAGGGTGTCCACGACGGAGTTCCAGGTCTCGTCGCCCGTCGCGTAGAGGAACCGGATGGTGGTCTTGCTGCCGCCCGTGCCCGGCTCACCGGACTCGCCCGGTGAGCCGTTGGAGCAACCGGTCAGTGCCAGCGCGCCGACCATTCCCATCGCGATGCCCCGTGCCAAGGTCCGACGGCGGATCTTTGCGTTGTACATGTGATCTCCCTTGAGTCATGCTGACGACTTCTGCGTCGGCACGACGGTAACACACCCAGGATATCGTTTGCCAACGCTGTTATTGAACCGTGATCTTCGCGCCCACCACTCCCTAGAAGGGGGACCGGCACCGGCCGATCATTGGCGCGAGACGCGCACGCCGCGCACGATCGGCGTGGCCGGCACGGCGATGCGGCTTCCGTGGAGCGGATCGGCCTCCCCCAGGGCCAGGGAGAGCGCGGCCTCCCCGACGGCCTCCGGCGACACCTCCACGGTGCTGTACCGAGGCAGGACATCCGCGAGCATCGGAACATGATCGAAGCCCGTGACTTCGATCTCGCCGGGGACGTCGAGCCCCCGTTCGTGGAGCCGCGCGATCGCGCCGACCGCCATCGCGCCGCTCATCGCCGCCAGGACGTCGAACCGGTCCAGCCGCCCCTCGAGGGCCTGAACGGCGGAGTACCCACCGTCCCGCGAGAAGCTCCGAGAAACGATGTCGTCCGGCGGTACCTCGATGCCGTGCTCGGCGAGTCCGGCGACGAAGCCCTCGGCCCGATCCCGCGCGACGATCTCCCCCTGGGGACCGGACAGCACAGCGAACCGGCGCAACCCCGCCTCGACGAGACAACCGGCGAAGATGCGCGCGGACTCCCGGTTGTCGACGGTGACGCTGGGGAAGTCCAGTTCGCTGTCCCCCACGATCACCACCCGCGCACCCTGCTCTTCCAGGACCCGCAGCTGCGTGGCGACGGCCCGCTCCCGCTGGGCGTCGGCGGTGCGGCCGGTCGCGAGGATCACCGCCCGATGGCGCTCCCCCCGCAGCGTCGTCAACAGCTCGAGCTCCCGCAGCGGATCGCCCATCGTCGCCCGGACCGTCACGGGCACCCCCCTGCCCTCTGCCGCGCGCATGACGCCGGTGATCGTGGCCACCGACCGGAAATCCTCGATGTCGCCGACCAGGAGCGCTACCGTTCGCGCACGCCCCTCCTTGGTGGCCTGGGCGGCCGCGTTGGGCGCGTACCCCAGCGCCCTGGCCGCGTCGTGTACACGGCGACGCACGTCAGAGGAACCACTGGCGACCCCCCGCACGCCACCGTTGAGCGCCCGCGAGGCCGTCGGCACCGACACCCCGGCGAGTCGCGCGACATCCGTGAGCGTGGGCGGCTTTGGCGACTTCGACATGCGACCAATCCTTGTCCATAGGGATGAAAACGCTATCCAGTCTAGCCACACTTCGCGTCGATTGACCCCTTTCCCGCGCAGACTTCTCGGCACCGCAAGACCCGGGTAGTGCCGCATCCCCACGGAACACGGCTCCCGCGGTCTCGCCACAGACTCTTTTTGTTGCGCTGTTGACTCTAATCGGGACGAACCATATCCTGTATGCAACTAGTTTCAATAGACCGCACGCCAGCCTCCGGAGTCGCAAGGCAGCGTCTGGTCTGAGACCGACGGAGTGACAGGAACGACCATGACCGCCAGGAGCGCAGCATGAAACTGATCAACCCGGTCGTGCGCGGCTTCGCGCCCGACCCCTCGATGATCCGAGTGGGCGACTGGTACTACCTCGCCACGAGCTCGTTCGAATGGTTCCCGACGATCCCGCTGTTCCGCTCCCGGAACCTCGTCGACTGGGAGCACGCCGGCTCCGTCGATACCGCGATCCCCGGCGGGTCGCTGCTGGGCTACGGCGATTCCGCCGGTATCTGGGCGCCGGCGCTGAGCTATGCGGACGGCCTCTTCTGGCTCGTTTACGGCGTCGTCGGCTCGGTCGGCACCCGGTTCTTCGATCTCACGGTCTACGTCTGCACGGCGGCCGAGATCGCCGGCCCCTGGTCGGAGCCGGTGCGGGTGCCGGGCTACGGATTCGACCCGTCGCTGTTCCACCACGAGGGACGCCACTTTCTGCTCAACCTGCGCAACGACTCCCGGATCGGCGGCCGGCGCTTCGACGGCATCGTCCTGCAGGAACTCGAGGTGCCCCTCGCCGACGGCGCCCCCGCCATCGCCCAGGCCCGGCCGGTGGGCGACGTCCACCTCCTCCTGCAGAGCGACGAGCTCGTCGAAGGCCCGAAGATCACCGCCAAGGACGGCTGGTTCTACCTCCTGCTCGCCGAGGGCGGCACGGGGTACGAGCACGGGGTCCTGGTGGCCCGCAGCCGGGAGCTGACCGGCCCGTACGAGACGGACGCCATGCCGCTGCTAACCACGCGAGACGACCCGTGGGTCCCGCTGCAGAAGGCCGGCCACGGCGAACTCGTCCAGGCGCCGACCGGCGAGTGGTTCCTCGCGCACCTCGCCTCGCGTCCCGTCGGGATGCTGGAGGAACTGCGCAACCCGCTCGGCCGCGAGACGGCGATCCAGCCGATCGTCTGGATCGACGACTGGCCCCGGCTCGCGCACGGCGGCTGGCATCCCGAGACCGTCATCGAGGTGCCCGACCTGCCCCGGACGCCCTCCGCCGGCGACCCCGTCGGCCTGGAGTCCGCCCCGGCATGGCCGTGGTCCACGCTGCGCGCCCCCGCCGGGGACTGGCTGGACAACGCAACGCGCCCGGGATGGACCCGGCTGCGCGGCCGGATGAGCCCGGAGTCGCGGTGGGAGCAGTCGCTGCTGGCGCAGCGCCTGACCGAGCACCGGGCGCGCGTCGAGGTGACGGTGGATGCCGAGCCCATGCGGCCGACGGAGTCGGCCGGGCTGGTGCTCTGGTACAACACCACTTCCTGGCTCACCCTCCATCTCACCTGGCTGGAGGACGACCGGCCCGGGCCCGGCGACACGCTACCGGGGCGCGGGCGGCGCGTCCTCACCGTCGAGCAGGGGCATCCCGACGGCGCCCGGAGGCTGGCGTGCATTGAGACCGGGTCGGGCCCGCTGCGGCTGCGCGCCGACATCGCCCAGTCGAGGGCGTCGTTCTCGGTCGCCCTCGACGGCGGAGACTTCCGGCAGATCGGCCACGAGCTCGACTTCAGCGAACTCTCCGACGACTTCGGCCCCGCGCTGCGGTTCACCGGCGCGATGGCCGGCATCAGCGCGATCGACACCCTGACCGGCACCTTCACCGCCGACTTCACCGACTGGTCCCTGACCACGACCCCGCTGCCCGTCTGGGATGCGTAGGAGCCCCCTACGTTCCTTGAGGAGCGACGAAGGAGCGTCTCGAAAGGGGCGACCGGCAGCCGAACAACAGTCCCGGGTCAGGCCCCTGCGGAAGGTCGCGTCGGCTCCTTTCGAGGCTTCGCTCCGGGGCTCATTCCTCGCCCGGCGCTCGCACCTCAAGGAGCGTCGGGGAGGAGCGTCATCACGGGAGCGTCACCCCCGCCCGGCCCCGGCGTCAGATGTTCCACCGTCCATGGTGGAATATCTGACACCGAAGGACCGATTCCGCGCTGGATGAGGCCGACGGCTGCCCGAGCCGGAGGAGGAAAAGACTGTGAGCGCCGCTATCGACTTGGCCTACCCGTTTTCGGGTCACTGGCTGGTTCAGAACAGCCCGGCCAACCGTGTGCCGAGTCACGGCACGAGACGCTTCGCCACGAGCTACGCCATCGACTTCGTACCCGTCGACGAGAACGAACGCACCGCGCCCATCACTCTCGGCTCCCTGCTGCGTCCGAAACAGCCGGAGCGGTTCCCGGGCTTCGGACGCCCGATTCTGGCGCCGGTGGAAGGAGTCATCGTGGCCGCACATGACAGCGAACCTGACCATGCGGCCTACCGTGGCTTGTCCTCTATCGGCTATGCGTTGACCCAACACCGCCGCGCCGCAGCAGGTTGGATAGCTCTCGCAGGGAACCATGTTTTCATCGAGAGTGGCGAAATCGTCGTCGCGCTCTGTCATCTTCGCCAGGGCAGCATCGAGGTTCAGCCGGGCCAGCATGTACGGCCAGGAGATGTGCTCGCTCGCTGCGGAAACTCGGGCAATAGCACTGAACCCCACCTCCATATGCAAGCAGTCAACGATCGCGATATCCAACGTGCGGAGGCCGTTCCAGTGACGTTCAACGGGTTACTGCCCTCAAACGGTGAGGTCATCCGCACTCCGCCATCCTGAGGTCAGCATTGTCGGAACATGGCATCGTTCGTGCCGTACGCACGATCGCCGGGGCCTGCGCCCGAATCACCGCGCGAGTCCTGGCAATGACCGCCGCGATCTGGCACAACGACCACATCGGAGCCACCATCCGCCATTCACTGACCACCTACGACCACTGACCCCTCAGGCTCACTCGTCTAGCAGCCGCACTGATCCCCTCGTCGGCAGCTATGTCGTCGTACGTAGACATTACGGCCATGTCAGGGTATGTTGACACGCATGGCGTCGCAACCGGTCTACAACGTGCGGTCCCTCACCCGGATGGGGACGGCCCTCACCGGCTTGCGCCGCACTCGCGGGCTGACCCAAGCCCAGGCTGCCCAGCGCGCCGGGGTGTCGCGCCAATGGCTCGTCGCCGCAGAAGGCGGCAAGACCGAGGGCCTCGAACTCGGCCGCTTGATGGCACTACTCGACTCACTCGGCGCGACCCTGCTCATCCGCGACGACCTGGACACCGACGATGCCTGACACCGCCCGGCTTGAGGTCTTGCTGAACGGCACCCCCGTCGCCTCCCTGGAGCGCACTCGCCGCGGGACGCTGCGCCTCTCCTACCTGGCGGACACGGCATACCCCGGGTCAACCCCGCTCTCGCTGTCTCTCCGCCCCGAGGAGGGGGTCTTCGTCGGCGCACGCGTGGAGAACTATCTGTGGGGGCTGCTGCCGGAAAGCGACGACGCGCGCCGTGCCGTGCAGTCCCAGTTCGACGCCGACCCCCGCGATCCGCTCAGCCTATTGGGCGCGATCGGCTGGGACTGCGCAGGCGCCGTGCAGTTCTGCCATCCCGAAGACAGGGAGAAGCTCCGTGCCCGCGAGGGTGGACTGGAACCCGCCGACGACATCGAGTCGCGTCTCTCGGCGATGCAGTTCGACGGCTCCTGGCTGCTCCCCGGCGAGCATTGGTCACTTGCCGGCATGCAGCAGAAATTCACGCTCACGCGCACCACGGACGGCTGGGCCTATCCTCGTGGCTCCACGCCGAGCACCCACATCGTCAAGCCCGGAGTCAGGTCACTCCATCACCAGGCGCTTGTCGAGCACCTCACCATGCGGGCAGCGCGGACGCTCGGGGTTGAGATCTCCAACACCGAGTACCTGGACTTCGGCGCGGAGCGGGCGATCGTGATCGAACGGTTCGATCGCACCATGGGTGCTGAGGACACGGGCGTCCGGAGGCTTCATCAGGAGGATCTCTGCCAAGCCCTCGGCAACCCGCAGAAGTACGAGGAGTTCGGTGGCCCCGGCGTCCGTGACATCGTCCGGCTCCTCCGCGAGGCATCGGCGTCCATCACTGCGGCCGACCGCAGCGTCCAGGCCTTCCTCGACATGGTCGTGTTCAACACCGTCGTCAAGGCGCCCGATGCCCACGCCCGCAACTTCGCTGTACTTCTGGACGGCGACAACATCAGGCTCGCCCCCGCGTACGACGTCGCCACGGCACTCCCCTACGGCACACAGAACGGACGACGTCTTGGGTCAATGAGCATCGGCGGCAGCTTCGACCTCAACGAGATCGGTGCCACACATTGGCTACGGCTCGGCGACGAGGTCGGCGTCGACGGCGAGAAACTCGCCAGCCGCGCGAAGGAGATCGCCGCTGCGGCGCCCGACGCGTTCCGCGACGCAGCCGAGGAGGTCAACGACTGGGACCATTCGGTCGGTGCAGTGATGGAACGACTCCTCCCCGCGCTCAACGGAGAGTAACGACGCACGCAGGCGAGATGTTGACGGACGCGTGCAGCACGCTACTACGATTGACAGATGGGCAGGGTCGTCTTCATGTGCGGTCCGGCCGGCTCGGGCAAGTCCACCGTTGCCCGACGGCTGGAGGATGAGGGCATGACCCGCCTGTCGTTCGATCAGGAGGCATGGCAACGGGATATCCGCTCGATGCCACTATCCCCGGAACTCCACGAAGAGATCGAGGGCGAGCTTCGCGCTCGCCTGCTCAGCCTCGTCACCTCGGACACCGATGTGGTGCTCGACTTCTCGTTCTGGTCCCGACGCGCACGAGACGACTACCGCGAACTGTTGCGCCCACTCGGGGTTGAACCAGAGACGATCTACCTCGCCACTCCCCGCGATGTGGTCGTCGAACGGATGCGCGCCCGCCGACTCGCTCACGGCGACGACTACGCACTCACGGATGACCGGGTCGCGGCGTACTTCGATCACTTCGAACCGCCCACCCACGATGAGGGTCCACTGACCATCGTTCAGTAGCGTGCCACGCGTGGAATGGGCAACGCGATGGCGCCGTCGTTGCGGAGTCCGCATCGTCGGTTCGGCAGGGCATAGGCGCATCGCACGCGGACACGGATGGCGTCCCCAGCAGTTGAGCACCCGGTCGGGGTCAGAGACCTCTTGGCCACCCTCCGCATCGATCGCAGAGCTACATAGATCTCGCTATACGCGGAGGCCTTGCTATATAGCAAGGCCTCCGCGTATAGCGAGA
>DAOLFC010000073.1:0-17129 GCA_035326505.1 Arachnia sp. | reverse complement strand
CCTGCAATCCGCCAGCCGTATACGGCTGGCGGATTGCAGGAACGCTGGCGTCGGCGCCGAAACGCTGGCGTCGACGAAGCGTCCGGCAGCACAGGTGCGGCAGAGCGCGGGGTTCACAGCCGACCTCCAGCCTCACCGGAGCGCGTCGCCGGGGCGAGCACCGTCGAGAAGTAGGGGGCGCGCCGGTCGTCGTCCAGGTCCGCGAGGGTGAGCAGCTCCTGGTGTTCGAGGCCGATGTTGACACCCAGCACCGCGTCGCGGCCCTTGCTCCGGAGAGTCGCGGCCACCTCGGGCATCTTCCGTCCCCCCTTGTAGGCGACGACGGTGTCGACGACCTCCAGCAGTTCACCGAGCTTGTCGAGACCGGCGGTGACCGGCACCAGAGCGAGGGTCTCGGTGCCCTCCACCAGCGGGGTGCGACTCTCCGCCGCCAGCGCCTGCATCGCCGTGATTCCCGGCACCACCTGGATTCCTACCTCCGGCATCGATGCGACGACGTGAGCGGCCAGGTAGGAGAACGTGGAGAAGACGCTGGGGTCCCCCACCGTCGCGAACACCACCAGCTCCGCGCCGTTCCGGAAGGCCTCGACGGCCGCGTCGGCCGACGTCTGCCAGGCCTCCCTGCGCCGCTCGCTGATGCCTCTCTTGCAGGCCATGGAGAACGGGACCCGCACGATCTTGGCCGCGGGACAGTTGGCGGCGACGATCTGTTCCGCGCGCCCCGGTCCGTCGCCGGACTCCTCGGTCGACGGCACCAGCACCGCATCCGCGGCGGACAGCAGGCGGACGGCTTTGACGGTGACGAGCTCAGGATCTCCTGGGCCTACGCCCACTCCCACCAGCATCGGCGCATGCACGTTCAACGGAACCTGCCTTCCTCGGGTCTCTCGCCCATCGATCGGCGCACGAGACGAGTTCCTGACTCCCACGCCGTAGCCGCGTGGTCACAGTGGCGGGACCGCCCCGGAGTTTCACCGAGTTCCTCGTACCCTCGTGCCTGTCGCTGCACAGTCTGCCAGGGCGCCTTTCGCCGCCTTCAGGCGGGGTCCCCCTGGCCCCTCACGACCACCGGCGGGCCCTCCACTCGGGCCCCAACACCCACCGGCGGGCCCGGCATCCGCTGCCTTCCCTGCCCCACCGCCTCCGTCGCGACGGATAAGTGCGGTCAGAACCGGATTCTGCGAATTTTCGCGGTCCAAGATCCCTCTGTCCGCACTTTTCCGTCTGCGGCGCAGGAGACCGACGAAGCTGCGCACGCTGCCCCAGGCACCTCCCCCCACGCGTCGAGGAAGTCGACTCCGACGGAAAACTGCCGCCAGCAATGTGTGGACGCGGTAAAACTTCCAGAATCCGGTTCTGACCGCACTTTTCCGTCGGTGGCCGGGCGTGAGGGGCACGATCGACGGCCGGAAGGGTGTGAGAGCGAGAAGGCGCAGCGCGACACCCGGAGGGGGCGCCCACCACAGACTCACAGGGCGACCTGGCTGCGTTCACAGGAACCCCACAGATCCAAACGGCGGAATAGGGACATCAGCACAACCACCTAGGAGTCCCGATGACCGCTCTGATCCCCATCGCCGCCGATCTGGCCGCGATCGCCATCCTGATCTTCGCCGTCTACTTCCCGCGCCACCACCGCCGTGACCTCGCCGTCGCCTATCTCGGGGTCAACGTGGGCGTATTGGCGGTGGCGACGGCGCTGAGCGCCCAGGCCGCGACCACCGTCGGACTCGGACTGGGCCTCTTCGGCGTGCTGTCGATCATCCGGCTCCGCTCCGACGAGCTGGCGCAGCACGAGGTGGCCTACTACTTCGCCTCCCTCGCCATCGGGTTGATCGCAGGCATCGGCACCACCTCGCTCTGGCTGACGCTGGGCCTGATGGTCGCGCTCGTGGTGACGATGTTCGTCGGCGACCATCCCCTGGTCTTCGGCTCCTACGGCCGCCAGCTGATTCAGCTCGACCGCGCGATCACCGATCCGCAGCAGCTCAAGGCCGAGCTCTCGGCCCGGCTCGATGCCGATGTGCAGAGCGTCTCCGTGCAGCGCCTCGATCTCGTGAACGACACGACGATGGTCGACGTGCGGTACCGTCGCCGGGCTCTCCTGCCTCGCACCGTGGCGGTGGCACGATGACCGCCCTCACGATGGATCGGCTGGCACCCGTGAGCCTGGACGAGCTGAACGCGACCTCCGCCCTGCTCACCCGGATCGACCGCAAGTACGTCCTCGACGACGACGCGGCGGCCTCGCTGCTGGCGCTGCTCCCCTCCGACACCCGCCAGCTGGAGATCGGGAGCCGGCGCTGCTTCGGCTATCACTCGCTCTACTTCGACACCCCGTCGCTGGAGTCGTTCCGCGGCACCGCGCACCGCCGCCGTCGTCGCTACAAGGTGCGGATCCGCAGCTACGACACGGGCCTGCGCTTCCTGGAGGTCAAGACCCGGCGCGGCGCGCACACCGTCAAGGAACGCATCGGCTGCGACCACATGATCCTCACGCAAGAGGGGGCCTACTACGTCGAGGACCGCCTCGACGCTGCTCGCATCACCCCCGATGGCCCCCTCGATCCGGTGCTCATCACCGAGTACCGGCGCCGGACCTTCCTCCTGAGCGACGGGGCGCGCCTCACCGTCGACACCGATCTGTCCTGGCACAGCGTCGGCCGGCAGCTGCATGTCCCGGGCTTGGTGATCGTCGAGACGAAGTCGGGCGCCCGGCCGTCGCAGGCCGACCGCCTCCTCTGGGCCGACGGGCATCGCCCGGAGCCCATCTCCAAGTACGCCACCGGCCTGGCAGCACTGCGGCCGCACCTCCCCCAGAACCGCTGGCATCGGCTGCTCGCTTCCACCCTCAGCGGGGGCGACGCCGCGGCCTGACCCGCTCCTATCGCCCCAGCGCGAGCAGGGCGTCGACGTCGATATGGGTCTCTATGGCATCGGCGACCGTCTCGATCATCAGCTCGCGGCGCGCGCCGAAGCCCGGGGCGCCGCTGGTCGGCGACCAGTCGCGTCCCGCCTGAGCGGCGATCTCCCGCAACCAGGCCCGGCGGAAGTCGTCGTTCTCCAGGGAGCCGTGCCACATCGTGCCCCAGACCGCGCCGACGCGGACACCGTCGAGAAACGGCTCGTGGCCCGGGTCGACCGCGGGACGGCCATGGTGGATGGTGTACCCGTCGACGAACCGCTCCCGCCACTGCCCCGACGGGCGGCCGAGCACCTTCTCCGCATGGAACCGGACATCGACGGGCAACAGGCCGAGGCCCGACGCCACGCCGTCGCCCTCCACGTCGTCCTCGATGGTGCGGGCCAGCATCTGGAACCCGCCGCAGATCCCGAGCACCGGGCGGCTCTGCTCCGCGCGGCGACGGATGGCGTCGGCGATGCCGGTGCGACGGAGCCAGTCGAGGTCGCCGAGGGTGGAGCGCGTGCCGGGCAGCACCACCAGGTCGGCGCGCTCGACCTCCCCCGGGTCCACCGTCACCACCACCCGCACCCCCGGCTCCTGCGCGAGGGCGTCGACGTCGGTGGCGTTCGAGATCCGCGGGAGGCGGACCGCGGCGACGGTGAGGTCGGCGTCGCTCTCCTGTCCGCCGTCCCCGCGCCAGCGGCCCACCTCCAGCGCATCCTCACCGTCGATCCAGACGCCGTGCAGGTAGGGCAGCACGCCGTAGTTGGCGAGTCCAGTGCGGCGGGTGATCTCGTCGAGCCCGGGGTCGAGGATGGCCTGGTCGCCGCGGAACTTGTTGATCACGTAGCCGGCCAGCAGGGCGCGGTCGGCGTCGTCGACCAGCGCCCAGGTGCCGTAGAGCGACGCGAGCACGCCGCCGCGGTCGATATCTCCCACCACGGCCACCGGAAGATCGAACTGCCTGGCCAGGCCCATGTTGGTGTAGTCGCCGCGGCGGAGGTTGATCTCGGCGGGCGACCCGGCGCCCTCGCAGATCACCAGTTCGTGGCGGGCGGCGAGCTCCTCGTAGGCGGCATAGGCTGCCTCGGCCAGGTGCCGGCGCGAGGTGGCGTACTCCCCCGCCTCCAGCGTTCCCGCGGGGCGGCCGCGCAGGACGACGAACGAGCGGCGGTCGGTGCCGGGCTTGAGCAGCACCGGGTTCAGGATCGACTCCGGCACGACACCGGCCGCCGCGGCCTGCAAATACTGCGCCCGCCCGATCTCGGACCCGTCGAGGCAGACCATCGAGTTGTTGCTCATGTTCTGCGCCTTGAACGGCGCGACGTCGATCCCCCGCCGTCGCGCCACCCGGCAGAGTCCCGTGACGAACAACGACTTGCCCGCGTCCGACGACGTCCCCGCGATCAACAGCCCAGCCATGGCTTACTCCTCGACGATCGACGCGCGCGTGCGCCGGCTCCGACGCACAAGGCACGCCGCGGCCAGGGTCGTCGCGGCGGCGGTGACGGCGGTCACCAGGCGGGCGGCCTTGCGCAGCGCGCGGGCATCCGGACGCGGGCCGTCGCCGAGCAGGGGCCGCTCCTCGGTGCGGGAGAAGTAGACGTTGGTGCCGCCGAGCTGCACGCCCAGCGCGCCGGCCCAGGCCGACTCGCACCAGCCGCCGTTGGGAGAGGGATGCTGGTCGGCGTCGCGGCGCATGGTCCGCCAGGCCCGGCGCGGGTCGCCGCCGACGAGCGGCGCGAGCGCGCAGGCCAGCACACCGGTGATCCGGGCGGGCAGGTAGTCGGCGGCGTCGTCGAGGCGCGCGGCCGCCGTGCCGAAGCGGGCGTAGCGCTCGTTGCGGTGCCCGACCATCGCGTCCAGCGTGTTGATCGCCCGGTGCGCCAGCATCCCGGGGACGCCGGCGACCGCGCCCCAGAACAGCGAGGCGACGACGGCGTCGGCGGTGTTCTCGGCCATCGACTCGACGGCCGCGCGGGCCAATTCGGGCTCGTCCAGGTTGCTCGGGTCGCGCCCGCAGAGGTGACCCAGCCGTCCGCGCGCCGCGTCGAGGTCGCCGGCCTCCAGGTGCCCGGCCAGGATCTCGCCCTCGCGCGCGAGGCTGCGGGCCCCGAGCACCGCCCAGGTGCTGAGGGCCGTCACAGCGACGTGCGCGACGGGATGGCGCCGGGTCGCGCGTTCCAGGGCCAGGCCGGCCAGCGCGACGGGGGCCACCGTCGCCGCGACGTAGGCCGTCCCGTGGGCGCGATCGTCGGCATAGAGGTGCGGCTCCACCGTCGACGCGTAGGTGCCGAACCAGGCGACGGGGTGGTGCTGCTTCGGGTCTCCCCACACCGCGTCGGCCGCGACGCCCACCACGATCCCCACAGCCCTGGTCACCCACACATCGGTCAACCTAGCAGCCCTCCGTCTCGTCCCGGAGGCAGGGATGCGGAACGGGCTGCCCGGCCGGTCAGGCGGCGATCCGAAAGCCGGTGTGCGACAGCGAGGAGTCGGGCGCGTTCGCGATCCGCGCCGCCGTCCGGTAGCGGCGGCAGTAGGAGTCGTGGCAGAGGAACGAGCCACCCCGCAGCACCGGACGCGGGTCGGCGCGCGAGAAGGTGCTCGCCGTCCACTCCCAGACGTTGCCCGTCGTCGCGAACAGCCCGAACCCATTGGGGTCGAAGGCGTCGGCGGGGACGGTGCCCACCGGAGCGGAGGGGCGGTAGGGGAAATCTCCTTCGAAGATCTTCATCCGCGCCCGGCCGCCCGGCTCGCGCTCGCTGCCCCACGGGTAGGGCTGCTGCTCCAGCCCTCCCCGTGCCGCATACTCCCATTCGGTCTCGGTGGGCAGCCGTCCCCCGGCCCACTCGGCATAGGCCAGCGCGTCGCGCTGCGAGACGTGGGTGACCGGATGATCGGCGCGCGACTCCACCCCCGACCCGGGCCCTTCGGGACGACGCCAGTTCGCGCCGGGGACGAGCCGCCACCAGGGCGTCGCGGCCACCGCGCGCGTGGGAGGGGCATCGTCGGGAAGCAGCCCGGCGAAGACCAGGGAGTCTCCGAAGCGTTCGGCGTCGGTGAGGTAGCCGGTGGCGTCGGCGAATCGCGCGAACTGCTCCACCGTCACGGTGGTGGGGGCGATCGCGAACGGGCCGATCCGCACCTCCCGCACCGGCCCTTCCCCGTCCTCCGGATAGGACAACGGGTCGTCGGATCCCATCAGGAAGGCTCCACCGGGCAGCGGGATCATCCCCACCGTCTCCGGGCTCGGGGCTCCGAGGACCACGGGCCCTGTCGAGAGGTCCCCGCCGTCGCGCCGGATCGACGCGCAGCAGCAGGCGCCCTGGCCACTCATACGACCGCGAGCTGAGGAGCCGACGCCCCCACTTCCACCTGCGGCCCTCTCGGAGCGAGCCGGCGCCAGAGCGGATCGGGCTTCACCAGCGCCGAGGTCACCCGGTCCAAGTAGATGGCCAGGATCACGACGGCGATACCGCCCTGCACGCCGGAGGCGACATCGAGCTGGGTGACCGCACGGGTCACGACGGCCCCCAGTCCTCCGGCCCCCGCCATACCTGCCACGACCACCATCGACAGCGCCAGCATGATCACCTGATTGACGCCCGCCGCGATGGTCGGCAGCGCCAGCGGCAGCTGGACCTCCCGCAGCGTCTGCCCCGGCCGGGCGCCGAAGGCGTCGGCGGCCTCGACGATCTCCTTGTCGACCTCTCGGATGCCCAGCTCCGTCAGCCGGACCGCGGGCGCGAGGGCGAAGACGATGGTCGCCACGACGCCGGGAACCACGCCTACCCCGAAGAAGAACACCGCCGGAATCAGGTAGACGAAAGCCGGCGTCGTCTGGGCGAAGTCCAGCACCGGCCGGACGACCGTGGAGACGGCTCGGCTGCGCGCCGACCAGATCCCCAGCGGGATGCCGATCGCCGTCGCCACCACGGTGGCCACCAGGACCACGCACAACGACTCGATGGTCTGGGTCCACAGGCCCATCGCATCGACGAGCGTCAGCGCCAACAACGCGAACACGGCCAGCACCCAACGCTGCAACGCCACCGGGATCGCGGTGAGGATCAGGATCAGAAGCCAGGCCGGGAGGGCCAGCAGGGCCCCGGTCAGCGAGCCGATGAAGGTCGCGAAAGCACCCCCGATGGCGTCGAAGGCACCCCCGAAATGGATGAGGAGCCAGTCGATGCCATCCGCGACGGGCGAGCCGAGATCGATCTCCAGCGGCACGACCGCCGCCGGCCTCGTCACGCCGCCTCGCCTTCGTAGGAGGCGACGGCCGAGAGGACCGACTCGGTGGAGACGTATCCGAGCACCGAGCCGCGCTCGGTGACCGTCGCGCCCCGGGAGCGTCCCAGTCGTCCCGCGATCTGCGCCAAGGTGTGATCGGGGCCGACCAGCACCTCCGGAACCGGCCCCGTCCAGGTGCCCACCGGTATCAGGACATCGGCCGCCGTGAGCACCTTCGAGCGATCCACGTCGCTGATGAAGCGGCGCACGTAGTCGTCGGCGGGCCGGGTGAGAATGTCGACCGCACGTCCGGTCTGCGCCACCCGCCCCTGCGCCAGCAAGGTGATCTGGGTGCCGAGCTGGGTGGCCTCGTTGAGGTCGTGGGTCACCACGACGACGGTGCGCCCCAGTTCGCGTGCGAGCGTGACCAGAAGCGCCTGCATGTCGGTGCGAATGAGCGGATCGAGCGCCGAGAAGGGCTCGTCCATCAGAATCACATCGGCGTCGGTCGTCAAGGCCCGCGCCAGCCCGACCCGCTGCTTCATTCCTCCGGACAGCTCCTCGGGGCGCGCGTCACCCCAGCCGGACAGTCCCACGATGCCGAGCGTCTCGTCGGCCTTCGCCCAGGCCTCGGCCTTCGACTGGCCCCGGAGCAGCAGGCCGTAGGCCGCATTCTCCCGCACGGTGCGATGAGGAAAGAGGGCGAAGTGCTGGAAGACCATGCTGAGCCGACGGTTCCGGACGTCACGCAGCTGCCTGGGGCTGAGTTCGGCCAGGTTCTGGCCGTCCATCTCCACGGTGCCGGTGGTAGGCGCGATGAGATGATTCAGCATCCGCAGCACGGTCGACTTGCCGGAGCCCGACAAGCCGATCAGCACATAGATGTCGCCGCGCCGGATATCGAGGTCGACGCCCTGGACGGCGGTCTTCGCCTTGGAACCCTTGCCGTAGGTTTTCGAGAGCCCTCGGGCGCGGATGATCACGTCGCCCGATCGGCTTACTTCAGCCATGATTCGACCTCGTCAGGATGGCCGTCGATCCATTGGGCGGCAAGATCGGCCGGCGTCAGGGACGAGTCGTCGTTCGACACGGCCAGGAGCGTCTCGATGTCCGACAGCGGGATGGCGAACCGGGTCAACAGGCGGTAGAAGCCGGGGGCTCGTCCTTCCAGATCGGTGCGAGCCGCGACGTGGGCGGCCAGGGTCGGGATCGCGACGTCGGTGCGGCCTCCTTCGGTGAACGCGCCCTCCTCGTAGGGGTTCGGCTCCTCCAGCTGGACCAGATCGTAGTCGTTGAACACCCAGTGCGGACGGTAGAGGTAGACGAGGATCGGCTGCTCGCGGTCGTAGGCTCGTTTGAGCTCGGCGAGCAACGCGGCTTCGCTGGACGGGCTGTGCGTGATGCTCAGGCCGAACCCCTTGATCCGGGCCGCGTTCTGGTCGGTCGTGACCCATCCCGGATCGGCGTCGTAGAGCGTCCCGCCGACGGCGTCGGCAAACTTCTGCTCAGCGAGCTGATCGACGCTGGTCAGTCCTTCGGCCGCTCCGCCCGGTGCAACCAGGTAGGCCGGAACGAACCAGCCTTGGGCGGCCCCTCCATAGGTCTCGCTGACGAGTGCGGTGGTCTCGGCGTTCTCATCCACGAACTTCTGCTGATTGGGCAGGTTGACTTCGACGAGGACGTCGAGGTCTCCCCGGCCGAGGCCGGTCCACCCGACGGCGGGGTCGACGTTGGTGGAGGTCACCGCGCTCACGCCGAGGTCCGGGTTCTCGGCGGCGACCTGAGTCAGGATCTCGGTCTGGATGGCCGCCGCGGTCCAGGAGAAGGTGCCGATGACGATCTCCTCGCCTCCCGCCGGGTCGGCAGCCGCGCTGCCGGAAGAGCCGCAACCGGTGAGGCCGACGAGCGCCAGGACGGCGGCCATCGTCGCGGCGGGAATCCTGCGCGAGGCAAGCCGAGCTCTGCGTGGATAGGTCATAGAGGTGCTCCTTACATCGACCCGGCAGCGCGCCGGACGGGCGCTGCGGATGGACCCGATAGCCCGCGATAAAACTACTCCTATTTCCTATCGATTTAGTATGAATTTTGCTATCGGAGGACACCCTCAGCCCAGAGCGAAGGGCGCCTGAAAAGCGCATACCAGGCCGCGTGCCGCGTGGTAAAAAGCGATCGTGCATCGCAACGCAACACCTGATCCGACGGCGGGCCGGCCGAACATCCTGGTGATCCAGGCCGACCAGCTTGCCGCGTCCGCTCTCGGCGCCTACGGCAACGCCGTGGTGAAGACACCGCACCTGGATGCGCTCGCGGCAGAGGGCGTCGTGTTCGACAGGGCCTACTGCAACTCACCATTGTGCGCACCGTCGAGGGCATCGATGATGACAGGGCTGCTGCCCTCGCAACTCGGGGCCTACGACAACGCCGCCGACTTCTCGGCCTCCGTGCCGACGTTCGCCCACCTGCTGCGCGCGACCGGTTATCACACGGCGCTCATCGGGCGGATGCACTTCATCGGACCCGATCAGCTGCACGGTTTCGAGCAGCGGCTGACCACCGACGTCTACCCGGCGACCCTCGATATGGTTCCCGACTGGGAGGCCCCCTCCTCGGAACGGCTGCCCTGGTATCACGACACCTGCAGCGTCTTCACGGCCGGCGCCAGCCTGGCAACGGTGCAGCGAGACTTCGACGACGAGGTGACGTTCCGCAGCGAGCGGCACCTCAGCGATCTGGCCCGGTATCACCGCACCCAGCCCTTCCTCCTGGTGGCTTCGTTCATCCATCCTCACGATCCCTACGAGCCGCCGGCCGAGCATTGGGCCCGCTACGAGGACGTCGACATCGACGACCCCAAGGTGCCGGCCATCGTTCTCGACGAGCTGGACCCCCACAGCCGACGGCTCCAGCAGATGTCCGGCTTCGACCGGCGGATGCCCGACGCCGATCAGACGCGACGCGCCCGTCGCGCGTACTACGCGGCGGTGAGCTACGTGGACGACAACGTCGGCCGGATCGTCGCGAGACTCGACGAGCTCGGCCTGCGCGACAACACCGTCATCATCGTCACCTCGGATCACGGCGACATGCTGGGCGAACGAGGCCTCTGGTACAAGATGTCGCCTTTCGAGCAGTCCTCGCGGGTGCCGCTGATCGTCAACGCCCCGAGGCTGTTCCCGTCGATCAGGGTCGCCGAACCGGTGTCCCTGATCGACCTGCTGCCCACGCTGGTGGAGTTGGGGGACGGCACCGACGCGGAGACGCCGGGACGCAGCCTGGTGCCCCTGATCAGCGGGACCGTTCCGCCCTCGGACGGCGAACCCCCGGAAGAGATCTTCATCGAGTACCTCGCCGAAGGGGTCAGCGCACCGCAGATCACGGTGGTGAGCGGGTCGTACAAGTTCGTCCGGTGCCCCGGCGACCCCGACCAGCTCTTCGATCTCGCCGCCGATCCGGATGAGTTGCGCAACGTGGCCGGCGACGGCGCATACGCCCAGCACGCCGCGCGGCTCCGGGCGATGGTGGAGGCGCACTACGACTTGGAGGCTCTCACAGCCCGCGTCCGGGAGAGCCAGCGCCGCCGCCGCATCGTGCATGGCGCGCTTTCCCAGGGCACCGCGCCGCAGTGGGATCACGCGCCCGCGGCCCGCAGCGACGACTTCGTTCGCGGTGACTTCTGGGCCGCGCTCAGCAGCGGCGCCCTCCCCGCGCCGCGCACGGCGGACCCCGTCGGCCCAGGGGAGGAGGGGCGGCGATCCCAGCCGCAGGCCGGCCTTGCGTCGCTCGCCGATGTCCGCGGCCTCCGGACGGTCAGGAGTTGAAGCGGTTCTGGGTGGCGACCAGGCCCTCGCGCACCAGGGTCTCCACCGCATCGCCCGCGACGGCGGCGTCGACGCGCATCGCGTCGAGATCGGAGGGGCGCATCTTGGACAGCACGTAGTCGGCGGCGCTTTGGCGGCCCGGGGGGCGGCCGATGCCGACGCGCACCCGGTAGAAATCGCCGGTGCCCAGATGCTGGCGGATCGACTTGAGCCCGTTGTGGCCGTTGTCTCCCCCGCCGAACTTCACCCGGAGCCGGGTGGCGTCGAGATCCAGCTCGTCGTGGATCGCGATCACATGGTCGGGCGCGATCTTGTGGAACGCGGCCACTGCGGCCACCGCGCGACCGGAGTCGTTCATGAAGGTGGTGGGCCGCACCAGCACCAGACGCACGGCGTCCACTCCCGGCGCGGGGGGCAGGGTCACCGTCGCGATCTGACATCGCTGCCGGGAGTTGAGTACGAACGAGGAGCCGTGCCGGTCGGCAAGATCCGCGACGGCCCAGAACCCGACGTTGTGCCGGGTAGGTTCATAGGCCGGGCCCGGATTACCGAGCCCGGCCACGAGCCAGGGAGCGTTGCTCACTCCGCGGCCTCGGCGCCCTCCTCGGCCTCGGCAGAGACCTCGGCGGCGGGAAGGATGACGCCCAGCACGAGGGTCTCGGGGTCGTCGACGGCGGTGGAGCCCTCGGGCAGGGCGACGTCGCCGACGGTGATGTGGCTGCCCACCTCGAGGCCGGTCACGGTGACCTCGATCTCCGACGGGATGTTGGTGGCGGAGGCCTCGATGGCGAGGGTCTGCAGCTCCTGGTTGACGATGCCCTCACGGACCTCGCCGATGATGACGATCGGCACCTCGACGGTGACCTTCTCGCCGGCCTTCACCAGCAGCAGGTCGACATGCTCGATGACGGGGAGGATCGGGTCGCGCTGCACCTGCTTCGGCAGGGCCAGGACGGGCTTCTTCTCGCCCTCGATGGTGATGGTGAACAGGACGTTGGCCTGACGCAGCGCCAGGAAGGTCTCCCGGCCGGGCAGGGTGAGGTGTACCGGGTCGGTGCCGTGGCCGTACAGCACGGCGGGGATGTCGCCGGCGCGGCGGATGCGGCGGGCCGCGCCCTTGCCGAACTCCTCGCGGCGGGCGGCATTGAGCGGATGATCAGCCATGTCTTCTCCTCGAAATCATTTGATAGGCATACGGGTGCCGAGCGAAGAGAAGCTCGTCGATAACGGACAGGGATGTCCCTCGCCAGGCGCCCGGTCAGCCTACCCCATCCGCCCCCGATCCCCTCAACCGGTGGTCGCGCGAGCACAATTCTCGCTATACGCCGAGGCCGCCCGTATATGGCAAGGCCTCGGCGTATAGCGAGAATTGTGCTCGGCGGCCCCGATCAGGCGAGGTTCTTGCTCGGCGACTGGGCCCGGCGCCCCAGCGCGGCGGCCAGCATCCCCAGACCGGCCGCCACCGCGCCGACGACCATGCCGCCGCCGTGCCCGCTCGCGTCGATCATGAAACCGGCCGCCGCGGAGCCGATCGCGGCACCGACGAGCTGCCCGGTTCCCACCCAGCCGTAGGCCTCGGCGGATTCGGAGAACTCGACGCTGGCGGCGACGATGGTGAACATCACCGCCAGCGCGGGCGCGATGCCCAAACCCGCGATCATCAGGGCGAGGCTCAAGACGACGGCGCCCGACTCCCACAAGGCCGCCGCGAGCCCGGCGACCACGATTCCCATCCGCAGCGTCAGGCTCCAGGGGCGCATGGGGCGGTGCCCGAAGGCCAGGCCGCCCACCAGCGAGGCCGCGGAGAACGCCGCCAGCACGAGCCCGGCCCGGTAGCCGCCTTCCCCGAAGCGCGCCACCACGCTCGCCTCGACCGCCGCGCAGGCGGCGATCAGCAACAGACCCACGACTGTGACCAGCATCACCGGCGGACGAAGGAGGACCGCCCCGAAGCGTCGCCTGCTGGCGACCATCTCGACGCGGCCCAACTCCGGGGCGGAGGCGAACCAGGCCCCGCCGCCCACCAGCAGCACCGCGCACACCAGCAGGCCGACGGTGGACGACAATTGCCCGGCCAGCAGCGTGATCACCACCGGGCCGCTCACCCAGATCAGCTCCTGCGCCGAGGCATCCAGCGAGAACAGGCGCGGCAACAGGGACGAGTCCACCAGCTTCGGGAAGATCGTGCGCACCGCGGGCTGCACCGGCGGGTAGCTCAGCCCGCAGAGCGCGCCGACGAGGAGGAACCCCCACAGCGGCAGCGAGACCAGCGCCATCGCCGTGAGCGCCCCCGCGCAGACGAGGGTGGTGACGACGAGCACCGGCCGGGCGCCGAAGCGGCCCATCGCGCGGGCCGAGATCGGCCCGGAGACGGCCTGCCCGATCGACGAAGCCCCCAGCACCAGCCCCGCGGCACCGTAGCTGCCGAAGATGGCCTCGATATGGATCAGCAGGCCCAGCGAGATCATCCCCGACGGGAGCCGCGCCACCAGCTGCGACACCAGGACGCGCGCGACTCCCCGCCGGCGCAACAAAGACCCGTAACTACCCACAATCGGGCAATGCTACCCCGTCGAGGTCGCCGCGCTCACCGGGTCAGGGAGCCGTCGAGGGGTCAGAAGCCGAGGCTGCGCAACTCGCCGCTGATGGTATCGCCGCTGTGCTGCAGCGCGGCCAGTTCACCGTCGTCGATCAGCAGCTCGAACGGCTGCGACGCGCCGTGGCGGCCCACCAGGGTGGGCACCGACATGGTGACGTTCTTGATGCCCAACCAGTCGTCGAGGTGCGACGACACCGGGAGGATGCGGTTCTCGTCGCGGATCACGGCCTGGACGATGTCGGCGGCCGAGAGGCCGATGGCGTGGTTCGTCGCGCCCTTGCCCTCGATGATCTTGTAGGCGGCATAGACGGTGTCATGCACGATGCGCTGGCGCACATCCGGACCGAGCCGTCCGGTCTGGCGCTCCCAGTCGTACAGGGAGATGCCGCCGATGCGGGCCACCGACCACAGCGGGGTCTCGGTGTCGCCGTGCTCGCCCACCATGTAGGCGTGGACGTTGCGCACCGCGACCCCGGTGGCCTGCGAGATCTGGTAGCGCAGCCGCGCCGAGTCCAGCACCGTGCCGGAGCCGAACAGCTGCTCCCGGGGCAGGCCGGTGATGTGCAGCGCGGCCTCCGTGACGACGTCGACGGGGTTGGTCACCATGATGAACCGGGCCTGCGGCGACCGCTCCACCAAGGGGGGCAGGATCTTCTTGACCAGGTTGACGGTGGCCCCGGCGAGGTCCATGCGGGTCTGTCCGGGCTGCTGACGCGCGCCGGCGGTGACGATTACGACATCGGACTCGGTGGTGGCGTCGACGTCCCCGGTGCCGTCGATCTGCGCCGTGGGGTAGAACGCGCTGCCGTGGGCCATGTCCGCGGCCTCGGCGGACGCCTTGGCCTCGTTGATGTCCTGGAGCACGACGTGCTGGGCGACGCCCTTGAGCAGCAGGCTGAGGGCGACCGAGGAGCCGACGGCTCCGGCGCCGATGACGGAGACCTTGGTGGGGGTGCGATCGATGGGCATTTAGGAGACTCCTCCGAAGAGCGATGTGACCGAGCCGTCGAGGAAGACGGCGTTGATCGCCTTCGAGATCAGCGGAGCGATCGACAGCACGGTGAGATTGTTGATGGGGACGGGCGTCCTGATGGGCAGGGTATTGGTAACGATAACCTCATCTATATCAGCCGCGTTGAGCCGTTCGGCAGCCGGACCGGAGAGCACCGCGTGCGTGGCGGCGACGATCACCCGTCCCGCGCCGCGTTCCTTCAGCGCCTCGGCCGCCTGGCAGATCGTGCCGGCGGTGTCGATCATGTCGTCGACGAGCAGGCAGGTCTTGCCCTCCACGTCGCCCACCACCTCGTGTACCGCGACGGTGTTGGCCTTGTTGGGGTCGCGTCGCTTATGGACGATGGCCAGCGGGCAGTGCAGCATGTCGGTCCACACGTCGGCGAGGCGCACCCGGCCGGCGTCGGGGGAGACCACCACGATCTCCGAGAGGTCGTAGTTGGCCTTGACGTGCTCGGAGAGCACCGGGTGCCCCCAGAGGTGATCGACGGGACCGTCGAAGAAGCCCTGGATCTGGGAGGCCTGCAGGTCGACGGACATGATCCGGTCGGCCCCCGCAACGTGGAAGAGGTCGGCGACGAGACGCGCCGAGATGGGCTCGCGACCCATGTGCTTCTTGTCCTGGCGGGCGTACGGATAGAAGGGAGCGACGACGGTGATCCGCTTCGCGGAGGCGCGCTTGAGTGCATCCACCATGATCAGCTGCTCCATGATCCACTCGTTCACCGGCGCGGTGTGCGACTGGATGACGAAGGCGTCGCAGCCGCGCACCGACTCCTTGAAGCGCACGTAGGTCTCGGAGTTGGCGTAGTTGAGCGCCCGGGTGGGAACCAGTTTCTGGTCGAGCAGGTCCGCCACCTCCTGCGCCAGCTCGGGGTAGGCACGCCCCGAGAAGAGCATGAGGTGCTTGTCGTTCTTCGCGATCTGGTCCATCGGCCGGGTTACGCCTTCTTCTTTGCTCGGGATTCAGCTACAGCCGGATGGATGGAGCCGTCATGGGATTCGGCGGAGCGCGCCGCCGCGGATTCGGGGCGGCGGTTGCCCACCCAGCCCTCGATGTTGCGCTGCCTGCCGCGGGCCACCGCGAGATCGCCGGCGCCGACATCGTCGGTGATGGTCGATCCGGCGGCCACGAAGGCCCCGGGAGCGATGTCGACCGGGGCGACCAGCACCGAGTTGGAACCGACGAACGCGTCGTCGCCGACTCGCGTGGTGGACTTGTTGACGCCGTCGTAGTTGGCGAAGATCGTGCCGGCGCCGATGTTGACGCCCTCGCCGATCACCGCGTCCCCGCAATAGGTGAGGTGCGGCACCTTGGAGCCCTTGCCGATGACGGCCTTCTTGACCTCGACGAAGGCGCCCACCTTGGAGCCCTCGCCCAGCTCCGCGCCGGGCCTGAGGTAGCTGAACGGGCCCACGGAGGCGTCCTTGCCGATCACCGCGAAGGAGCCGTGCGAGCGGACCACCTCTGCGCCGGGCCCCACTTCCACGTCCATCAGCGACGTGTCGGGCCCGATGATCGCCCCCTCGCCCACCGTCGTGGCGCCCTGCAGGATCACGCCCGGCATCAGGGTGACGTCGCGCGCGAGGTCTACGTCGATGTCGATCCAGGTGGAGCCGGGATCCACCATGGTGACGCCCTTCAGCATCCAGGAATCGAGGATCCGGCGGTTCATCTCGTGGCTCATCCGCGCGAGCTGCACGCGATCGTTGACCCCCATCGTCTGCCACACGTCGTCGGTACGGCATCCTCCGACGTTGAGGCCCTGGGAGTGCGCGTAGTGCAGCACGTCGGTGAGGTACATCTCGCCTTGGGCGTTGTCGGTGCGGAGCTGGGCGAGGCCCTCGCGCAGGAGGTGCGCGTCGAAGACGTAGATGCCCGAGTTGATCTCGCTGATGGCGCGCTGTTCCTCGGTGGCGTCCTTGTCCTCGACGATGCCCACCACCTTCTCGCCGTCGCGCAGCACGCGGCCGTAGCCGGTGGCGTCCTCCACCTCGGCCGTGAGCACCGTCACGACGTTGGCCCGGGCGCGGTGTACCGCGACGAGCTGGCGCAGCGTGTCACCGGAGAGCATGGGCACGTCGGCATAGGTGACCACGACATCGCCCGCGACGTCCGCCAGGTCCTTCAACCCGCACTGCACCGCATGACCGGTGCCGAGCTGCTGGTCCTGGACGGCGGTGGTAACGCGCTCGGAGAGCTGATCGAGATGGGCCTCCACCTGATCGCGCTGGTGACCGACCACGACGACGAGGCTTCCCGGGTCGAGCGCGGCCGCAGCGCTGACGGCGTAGCTCAGCATGGGCTTGCCCGCCACCTCGTGCAGCAGCTTGGACTTGCTCGACTTCATACGAGTACCGCCCCCGGCGGCCAAGACGACGACCGCAGCCACGGGCGCGAGGTCTGATTCTGAATGCTCCCTGGACACGGCTCTCCCCTTCGGCGGATGCGACGGGCTCAGGCGGTGTTGCGCCTAGCCGCTCCCCGGGTAGGAGTCGAACCTACTTCGCTTATCCTGATTCAAAGTCAGGCGGGCCCTGCCGAAAGACCAACCGGGGA